>NZ_JBEYZY010000001.1:301601-348663 GCF_040646295.1 Streptomyces sp. NPDC046197
CACCGTCCACCACGCCGCCAACGGCTTCGGTCATCCGCTTCCGTCATCCGCTTGCTCCCATCACCGGCGCCACGCAGCAGGGCCGGTGTCGCCGTCAGCCCGCTCCCCGTCGTCGCGATCATCATCGTGCCGGCCACGCCCCGGGGAAGCGTCAACGGGCTGGTGTTCGCGGTCGGCTGGCTGGTGGATCTGTCGGCCGTGGGCGCGGTGACCCTGGTCGTCGGCGGCCAGGAGAAGTGCCAACACCCATGGACAGCAGGCCGGCTGGGTGGGGGCTGTCAAGCTCGCGCTGGGGGTTGCACTGGTTCTCCTCGCCGTGCGGCAATGGCGTCACCGCCCTGCCGACGTCTCGCAGGCGCGGCTACCGCAGTGGATGGCCGCGATCGACCGCTTCACGCCGACGAAGGTCTTCCCTCTCGCTCTCCTTTTGTCGGCCGGGAACCTGAAGAACGCCCCGCTGACCATCGCCGCCGCGGTGTCCATCAGTTCGTCGGGGCTGCCGGCCGGAGAACAGATCGCCACATTGGCGATCTTCGTCGTCATCGCCTCCTCGGGCTGCTGACTCCGCTGGGCCTCTTCCTGGTCATGGGGGAGCGGGCAAGGGGAACGCTGGGCAACTGGAAGGAGTGGGCCGCGCGGCACAACACGGCCATCATGGCGGTCCTGTTCTTCGTGTTCGGCCTGAAGCTCCTCGGGGACGGCATCGCCGTCCTGAGTTCCTGAACGGGGCCGCTATGCGGAACGCGTCGCTGTGGTGACCCCCGGCCGGCTCGCCGGCTCGCTGTCGGGTCTCGGCACCCGCAGGGCGAACCAGCAGGTCTTGCGTCCGAGAAACCACACCACGCCCAGAAAGAGGTCCGGCGCCACCTGACGGATCTCATCGCGCACGGCGCCGAAGACGCGGGACGTCTTCGAATAGTCGATGACGATGCAGTCCCGGTCATCCATGAGGCTTGGGCCCGGATAGACCAAGGCGCCGATGGCGAGCGCATCCAGGGGAGTGACCCGATTGACCAGGGACCGGCCGTCAGCGGCAAACACCTTGCCCTGCCAGAGAAGCAGGCGAACGAGCACCGCGATCGGCCGTGCCGGCCAGGTCCCCGTACAGACGAGCCCCGTGCCCTCGGTCGGCCCGGTGGGAACGTCCCCCGCCGTGCTCGACCGGAAGAGTTCCTCCAGCCGGTGGTTGCTCGCCCCGAGCAGATCCTTCTCGCTGATCGCCATGGCAACCTTCCGGCCGTCGTCCGAGCTGTCTCCGCTCTGCAACGATCACCGCCCCCACTCCGGCCCGCAATCGCTACTGAGCCGAACGGCATCGACCACACCCTGCTCGAATGTGCGAGAAAGAGCGGCGTCGTTGAGCGTGACTCTGGCAGGACAGATAGACATCGCGGGACCGGTGGGCAAGCTGCTCCACCGGCGCCCGCTCAAGAACAGCACCGTGATGCAGTCGTTCGGCATCGACCCGGTGTCCGGAGACATCTTCGTGCTCCAGGTGACGAGGGAGGTCTGACCCTCAGTGGGGAGTCCGGGCCGGTCTCCGGCGCTGACCGGCTCGCCCACGGAGACATGTGCGTCACGCGCCTCAACCGGTCGGGCGCGATCGTCGATTACATGTATCTGCGGGGATTCGGCCACGGCGTCAGCCTCGGCGTCGAGAACCGCAGCGGCGTCGTCCGCCTGTGGACCGAGACGGCATCCGCGCCCGACAGCAACAACGAGGGCTTCGGCACCGCCATCACCAACTTCGAGTTCAGGACCGGGACGGTCCTGGACTACGGCTCCCCGCTGCACACCACGCCGTACACGCCCGAGGCCGGCGCCACCTCCGTAACCCCACCATCGACCGCAGCGCCAACGAGCTCATACGTCGGCAACCGTGAGCGCACTGCGCTCGAGGGGCGCGCCCTACTTGTGCTTCCCGCTGCCCTTGCCGTCGCCTGCTCGGCCGTTTCCGGCCGCGCTCCCCGTGCCACCGGTGCCACCGGTGCCACGGTGGGAGGCGGCGTTGCCCGGGGCCGCGGTGTTTCCGCTCGTGCCGTTGCCGTTGCCGTCGCTGGGCCTGCCCCTGTTGCCCGGCCGGCCGGCCGCGGCTGTCGCCCGCGCCAGCTGTTCGGAGCAGTACGCGGCTACCTTGTCCTGACCGCCGGCGGCCGCGACGAGCCGCTGCCAGGCCGTCGCGTCGAGCGCCTTGCCATGGTCTTTGACCTGCTCGTGGGCGCGGCAGTGAGCTTCGGTGTCCCGGGCGCGGGCCGAGCCGACCGTCGGCTCGAAGCCGGAGGACGCCGACGAAGTCGCTCCGGCCGGCCGGTCCGGGGCGACGGCCGACGGCTTGGTTCCCCGGCCGGCGTCGCTACCGCCCGTGGACGAGCCGGCCGAACCGATGGCCGCGACCGCGACACCACCCAGGGTGAGGCTGGCGAACACCACGCCGAACGTCATCTTCACCGAGCGCCCGGTACGCCGCTCCGCGGGCAGCCGCCAGTCGTCCCGGCGCCGGGTGCGCGCACGGTGCGCGCCCGCGCTGCGGGCGGCCCGGAAGGCGGCCAGGGCTCGCTGCTCGTCCTCGGGGCCGGGATCGCCGCCGCGCAGGGCGGCGGCCAGCACGGTTTCCAGCACGGCGGCGCCACGCCCATCCCGCGGGCCGGACACGGCGCCGCCAGGGTGCACACGTCGAGGGCCCGGGACTCCGCCGCCGCTCATCCGTTCACCCATGTCCGTTTCCGTTCCAGTCCGACGGGTTCGATCCTCCGGCGTGCCGGGTCCTGCTGCCCGTCCGCCGGCCCACCGCTGCCGTCGTCGTTCATTTGCCGTAGTAGTTCATTTCGACTGCCCCAGCGTCCGGGAAGCCCCATCCGTCACACCCTCGTCCGCGTCGCCGCCCATGCCCAGCTGGTGTGCAAGGCGCTTCAGGCCCCGGTGGGCGGCCGTGCGCACCGCTCCCGGGCGCTTGCCGAGGACGCGTGCGGCGGCGGGACCGTCTAGGCCGACGACGACGCGCAGGAGCACCGCCTCGGCCTGGTCCTGCGGCAGCCCGCGCACCAGTGCCAGGGCCCGCTCGGTGGAGAGGGACTCCAGGGCCTGGTCGTAGGTGCTGTGCGGGCCGGGCAGATCCAGTACGTCCTGTTCGGTCCCGCCCGCCCGGGGCCGCACCCGCTGACGACGCAGATGGTCCAGCGCCCGGTGCCGGGCGATGATCGCCGTCCAGCCCCGGAACCCGGCGCCGTCGCCCTTGAAACGCCCCAGGTCACGGGCTATCTCCAGCCAGGCGTCGGACGCCACGTCCTCCGCGTCGTCGCCGACGAGGCCGCGCAGGTAACCGAGCAGGCCGGGCTGCACGATCCGGTAGGCGACCGCGAAGGCGGTCTCGTCGCCGTCCTGGGCCCGCGCGACCGCCGCGCCCAGTTCCCCGTCGCGCGGCTGTACGCGCCGGGGTTGCCGTACCTGGCCCAAGGTTGTCCTCGTTCACACCGGTTCACTGCGAGTCCTGCCGCGGTCGAAGCTCCGGTCGCATCGGCGGCCCCATGGTGACCAGCGTCCGTCGTCACAGAAGTGTCACAACGCACCAGGCGCCCGTCAGGTCGTCGCTGGTGCCTCGCCGCCCAGCCGCTGGATCCGTGAGCGTACTTCGGAGCGCGGCACCGTTGCGGCCGGGTGATGCTTCCCACAGGCCGTGCGCTGGGTGGGTACCGGGTGCGGACCGCGCAGGCCGAGGGCGAACCCCCCGCCGACGCCGACGACGCGGTCGCCCCCGAACCTCTCCCCGTACCGTTCGTGTCTCCTCCCGTGAGCGGCACGGAGAGGGAAGGGCGGCCGGGACCCGGACCACTGCCCGCGGTCCGGGCCGCCCCGTGCGCAGGGTGCGCGTAGCGCGCGTATCGGCCCAGGCGTGTGCGCGATGTGATGCTTCGGTGCCTGCGTGCGCTCCTTCCGGCATGACCGAGTACCTCCGTCTGCAAGCGGTGCCGCCCCCGGCACTGCGCAACAGCGCGACCTGGCTGGAACGGCTTTTCGAGAGCGACTCCGAGACCGTTCGCTGCCGGGTCGGCCGACACCGTGAGGAGGTGCTGGACAAGCGCTATCTGGACCAGGAGCGCATCTACGCCGGCGCCGCCTCCCATGGTGCCGGGGACTGGCCCCGGACCTTGGTGGTGCTCGGTGGCCGGCCCGTGCTCCGTGCCGACCGGCAGAAGTCCCCGCTCCTGGTGCTGACGGCGGCGCAGGCGCGCCGGGTGGCCGGGTTCCTGGCGACGGCCGACTTCGACACGCTGTGGGATTTCGCCCGGGACGCACTGCTGCCGCGCTACGGCGGTGTGAGCGCGGAGCCCCGGACGTGGGGCGAGTTCGCGGCGGCGCACCGGGAGCTGAAGGCCTTCTACGCGAGGACGGCCGAGAGCGGGGACGCCGTGGTGAAGCGGCTGCCGACCTGAGGCGTCTTCGGCGCAGTGGTCCGTCGGCAGGGCCGGGGGTGTAACAGTTTCGGCCGCGTGCGCTCTTTCCATGCGGGCGACCACCTCGGTCGGCCAGGACAGGGAGCACGACTCGTGCAGTGGACGGACGAAAGCGGCAGAGCGTACGGAAAGGATCCGTACGGCGGCCTCGGGTACGCGTATGCCTACGCCGCCCACGGCGACGTCCTCCCCGCACCGCCAGTACCGCCAGTACTGCCAGTACCGCCAGTACCGCCGGTACCGCCCGTACCGCCTGTACCGCCGGTACCGCCCGTACCGCCTGTACCGCCGGTACCGCCCGTACCGCCCCGGAAGGGCGATACATCCGGCCATCCGGTACCGGAACAGGACATGCTGGAGAACGGGTCGGTGCGGCCGGTCTTCGTGGACCCCACGGGGCGACGCCAGCGCCGCGTGGCACGCGCCGCCAGGCTGCTGGCGATCCCCGCCGGCGGCTACGTCGCGCTGCTGATCAGCACGATGCTGGGCGCCCCCAGTGTCAGCTCTCCGTTCTTCCCCCAGCCGGACACCGCGCACCCGGACACGCCCCGTGTGACGGCCCCCGACTCCCCGTCCGGCACCGGCCACTCCACCGGGAGCACGGGCTCCACCGCGGCACACCAGAACTCCCGCCCGGCGACGCGGAAGACCTCCGGCCCGAACAGCCGGTCGACACTCCCGACCGCCCCTGCGGCCGCGTCCGGGCCCACCACGGCGCCCACCGGGACCGCCTCCCGGGCCGCCACCTCCACCCCTGCCCCCACCCACACCTCCAGGGGGCGCGCCGTCGGTTCGTCCCACAAGCCCGTGAAGTGATCCAAGGCCCTGACGTGACCGATCGCCGACGCCACAACGCCCCCTCCCGGAGCCGCAGCCGTCCGCGCCCGATCACCCCCCGCACCCACTGGCTGCTGCTGAGCGTGCTCGTGGTGACCCTGTCGGCGGCCCTCCTGTTGCAGGGCTACACCCACCACATGTTCGGCATCACGCCGGACGACGTGACCGGCGGCCGTGGCCGGGACGAGGCGGTTCCCGGCCGGGTGACCCGTGGCGGACCGGTGATCGCGGACGCCGCGACCTCCGCGCACACGGCCCGCGTGAAGGACCGGACCATCGCACTCACCTTCGACGACGGCCCCGACCCCGTCTGGACACCGCGCATCCTCGACGTGCTGCGCCGCAACCACGTGCGCGCGACCTTCTTCGTCGTCGGAACCGAGGTCGCGTCCCATCCCGAGCTGGCCCGCCGGATCGTCGCCGAGGGCCACCAGATCGGCATCCACACCTTCACCCACCCCGACCTGTCACGCCTCCCCTCCTGGCAGCGTTCTCTGGAACTGCGCGAGACCCAGCTGGCGGTGGCCGGCGCGGCCGGGGTCACCACCGGGCTGTTCAGGCCGCCGTACTCCTCGAGGAACGACGCGCTGGACGACGCCGACTGGTCCGTCCTGAAGCAGGCCGGCGCGGCGGGCTATGTCACGGTGCTCTCCACCCAGGACGCCGAGGACTGGCAGCGGCCCGGTGCGGACCGCATCCTCATGAACGCGACACCGCACGGCTCCACCGGGCAGATCCTGCTCATGCACGACGGCGGCGGTGACCGGTCCCAGACCGTCGCCGCGCTGAACGCCCTGATCCCACGCCTCACATCACACGGCTTCCGGTTCGCGACGGTCGGCGCCGCCGTCGGCATGGCGAGACCCGTCCAGCCCGCCGGGCTCGGCGACCATCTGCAGGGAATGGCTCTCATCACCCTGCTGCAGACGGGCGACCGGGTCGTTTGGCTGCTGGGTGTGCTGATGTACGCGGCCGGAGCGATCAGTGTGCTGCGCGCGGCGGTCGTCCTGATCGCGGCCCGCCGGCACCGGCGGCTGCGCACAGGGCCCCGGAGCAGCTCCTGGGGGCGTCCGGTGACAGAACCGGTCAGCGTCATCGTCCCCGCGTACAACGAGAGCGCCGGAATCGAGGCCGCCGTGCGCTCACTGCTCGCCTCGGACCATCCGGTGGAGATCATCGTGGTGGACGACGGCTCCACCGACGGCACCGCCGACCTGGTGGAGTCGCTCCGCCTGCCGGGAGTGCGGGTGATCAGGCAGCAGAACGCGGGCAAGCCCAGCGCACTCAACACCGGACTCGCCGCGGCCACCTGCGACCTGGTGGTCATGGTCGACGGCGACACGGTCTTCGAACCCGACACCGTCCGTACGATCGTGCAGCCCCTCGCCGACCCCCGCGTGGGCGCCGTCTCGGGCAACGCCAAGGTCGTCAACCGCGGCGGCCTGCTGGGGCGCTGGCAGCACATCGAGTACGTGGTCGGCTTCAACCTCGACCGTCGCCTGTTCGACCTGGCCGAATGCATGCCGACCGTCCCCGGCGCGGTCGGCGCGTTCCGCCGCCGGGCGCTGCTCGACATCGGCGGCGTCAGTGACGTCACCCTCGCCGAGGACACCGACGTGACCATGGCGCTGTGCCGCGACGGCTGGCGCGTGGTGTACGAGGAGGGCGCGGTCGCCTGGACCGAGGCGCCCGCGTCGTTGAACGCCCTGTGGCGCCAGCGGTACCGCTGGTGCTACGGGACCCTGCAGGCGATGTGGAAGCACCGCGGTGCGCTGGTGCAGCGCGGTGCCGCCGGGAAACTGGGCCGCCGGGGCCTGACCTACCTCCTTCTCTTCCAGGTGCTGCTGCCCCTGCTCGCGCCGGTCGTGGACATCTTCGCCCTGTACGGCCTGGTGTTCCTGGACCCGGTCCGGATCACCGGTCTGTGGCTGGCCTTCCTGCTGCTGCAACTCGGTATGGGCCTGTACGCGTTCCGTCTCGACGGCGAACGCCCCGGACCGCTTTGGAGTCTGCCGCTCCAGCAGTTCGTCTACCGGCAGCTCATGTATCTGGTCGTGATCCAGTCCCTCTTCACCGCCGTGTCCGGCTCGCGCCTGCGCTGGCAGCGTATGGAGCGCTACGGCAGCCTGCAGGCCCCGGCGGGCACAGCGGCGCCCGCCGACGACGTCCCTTCGCAGTCCCCCGGCGGCTTCCCGCGACCGGCACCGTACGACGGCCTTCCGCAGCAGGTACCGTACGACGGCCTTCCGCAGCAGGTACCGTACGACGGCCTTCCGCAGCAGGTGCCCTACGACGGCCTTCCCCAGCAGGTCCCCTACGACGGCCTTCCGCACCCGGCGCCGTACGCCCCCGTCCCGCAACCGGCACCGTACGGCGGCCGTCCACCCATCCCGCCCCACCCCGGATTCCGGCAGCCCGGACCGTACGAGACACCGTTGCACTGAGAGGACAGTGATCAGCGCCCATGAGCGAACACCGGCGCCGACCGCCCCAGCGCTCGGCCTTCGGCACGCCTACCGGAAGTGTCCGCGCCACCGGTCGCCGGACGGCACACCGTGACCCGACCCCCCGGCAGGACATGCCGCCCGGCACCCGGAGGGGGGCGCCACAGAAGAGGCGCTGGATCGACTACCCGCGGCGAAACAGGAAGGGCCCGCGCCGCTGGCTGCCGTCGGTGCGCCAACTGCTCGGGGTCTTCCTGCTGTTCCTCGGCGGCACGGCAGCGGCCGTCGGCTATGCGTACGCCACGGTCACCATCCCCGACCCCAATCCCAGGACACTGCTGCAGAACAACGTCTACTACTGGTCGGACGACACCGTCCTGGCCACGGACGGCAGCGTCAACCGGCAGAACGTGTCGCTCTCGCAGGTACCCGCCGACGTGCAGTGGGACTTCATCGCCGCGGAGAACGCCTCCTTCTACACCGACCCGGGCATCGACCCGCAGGGAATCCTCCGGGCCGTCGTCCACATGGCCGGGGGCGGCTCCGTCCAGTCCGGATCGACGATCACTCAGCAGTTCGTCAAGAACACTTATCTGGATCAGTCGCAGACGGTTTCACGCAAGTTCAGGGAACTGCTGATCTCCACCAAGATCGGCGCCGCCATGACCAAGCAGCAGATCCTCCAGGGCTACCTGAACACCTGCTTCTTCGGCCGCCAGGCCAACGGCATCCAGGCCGCCGCCCGCATGTACTACAACCTCCCGGTGGAGAAGCTCGACGTGAGCCGGGGAGCCTTCCTCGCCGCGGCGGTCAACGAGCCCAGCCTCTTCCAGCACGCGGACTCCGACCCCGCGGCCAGGGCACAGGCGAAAGCACGCTGGTCCTGGGTGCTCGACAGGATGGTGAGCATCGGCAAGCTGACGCCGGGCCGGCGGGCACGGTACGCGGCCGCCGGATTTCCGGCGCCCACGAAGTGGGCCCCGGGTTCGGGTCTCACGGGCGAGACCGGCTACCTCGTTCAACTCGCCAGGTCGTATGCCCAGGCGCATGACCGGACGATCACCGACAGCAGCCTGAGCAGGGGTGGCTACCAGATACACACCACCTTCGACCGGAAGAGGACGGCGGAGCTGTCCAAGGCCGTCGAGGCGGTGCGCAAGCAACGCCTCGACCCCGCCCACCGGTCCGTCGACCGGGACGTCCAGGTGGGAGCCGCATCGGTGGACCCCGCGACCGGCAGGATCCTCGCCGTCTACGGAGGCCCCGGCTTCGACCACGCCCACTACTCGGACAACGCCGACACCTCCGGCGTCCCGGTGGGTTCGACGTTCAAACCCATCGTCCTCGCCGCCGCGCTCCAGCACGGAGCCGTACTGCACCCCGGCAGGCCGCCGCTGCCGGTCACCCCGGCCAGCAGGTTCAACGGCGACGACGGCATCCAGATCAAAGATCAGCAGGGCAACTACATCACCGACGACAAGGACCCCACCGGCCTCCTCCACCAGCACAACGACACCACACATCGCTGGGGCTACATCTCTTTGCGCCAGGCGATGGAGCAGTCGGTCAACACGCCGTACGTCCAGCTGGGAGAGGAGGTCGGCTACGGAAACGTGGCGGGCACCGCCACCACCCTCGGCCTGCGTCCGGACAGCCTCGCCGCTCCCAGCGCCGGCTTCTACATCGGCACCTCCACGCCGAGTGCCATTCGCATGGCAGGCGCCTACGCGACCTTCGCCGCCTCCGGTGAGCGGGCCACCCCGTACTCGGTGACCAAGGTGACCCACAATGGTGCGGCACTGCCCGGCTTCACCGCCCCCGCCCCCGTACGCGCCCTGTCGGCGGCGGTCGCCGACAACGTGACCGATGTCCTGCGGGGTGTCATCGCCCGGGGCACCGGCACCAAGGCCCAGGCGCTGGGCCGGACCGCGGCGGGCAAGACCGGAACCACCGACGACTACCGGTCGGCCTGGTTCGTCGGCTACACCCCGCAGCTCGCCACCTCCGTCGTCATCTTCCGGGAGGACCCGAACCACCCCCAGTTGCAGTCCCTGGTAGGTGTCGGTGGCCTGCAGAAAGTGTTCGGTGGCGACATCCCCACCGAGATCTGGACCCAGTACATGCGCGATGCCCTCGCCGGCCTCCCCAACGCTCCTTTCCCCACCGCCGCCCCCCTGGCCCACGGCGCCGACGAGCCCGGCACTCCCGAACCGTCCCCCTCCGCACCCCCCGCCAAGCGAATCGGCAAGCCCGGCAAGAGAACACCGCCCACCGCCCCCGTCGGCTCCGCCCCGGTGCCGCGACCCAGGTGCCGCCCCCACAAGTGCCATTGACCACCCGGGGCCGGGCCGCCCGGCCACCAGGCGCGGAAGACGCCTCCACGGACCGCGCCGGCTCGGCCCGGATGGTCCCAGGACGGGGGAAGATCAGCCGGCCAGCCGGTTGATGGCGGCGGCAGCGATGCCTTCCATGTAGCCGGGGTCGTCGCTGGGCTGACCGGAGAGTCCGACAATGCCGAACCTGTGCCCAGTACGGATCACCGCGACACCACCAGAGACCTTTCCGTCGCCGTTGAAGGCCGGGTACCAGCTACCCGCGCCGGCCTTGACGGTGATCGCGTGCCCCTTGCCGTAGTGCCAGTGACCAGCCGGCTCATCCTGGCAGCCGCCCACCAGCTTGTTGAGCTGCTTCTCGTACGAGGTCGCCGACGTGGTGGTGGAACCGTCTGCGACGGATTCGGTCAGCAAGGTGTCACCGGCGTCGAAGGTCCAGGTCACGTCGGCATAGGCGTCGGCCTTCCCCTTGGTCAGTGCTCGCATCGTCTCCTCGCCGGAGCACGCCGAGAGAGCCTGCTTCCCGGTCATGTCCACAGTCGCGCCGACCGGGGCCAGGCCCTGCTGAAAGAAGTCGTCACTCTGCATCAGGTTGCCGGAGCCGAGGCCGTGCCCGGCACGAGCGGCGGTGGACGCGGTTGCCGACTGGCTCGCAGAGCTGGTGTCCGCGCCGGCGGCAGCGGGATGCGTGCCGATGCCGACCACGATCAGGGCGGCACCGATGGAGGCGGCCACTCCTGCGGTACGACCGCGACGCGGGAACTTCTTGCCGGCGGCTCGGTTGTCGAACATCTCATCTCCTGTCTGGTCGCGACGCGGTTGGCGTCGTCGTACACCTGGGAGATGCAGGGCCTGCGGGAGATGTTGGACAGCGGTCTGCTGTGAGCGGTGTGATCCGCCTCACCTTCGTCAGTGGGGTCGGGGCGGTCTCAGAGCCGTGTCACGGCCGCACGAACGATCCGCGTCATCGCAGCCGTGTCCAGGCAGGCGTCAACCTCCAGGACCCCGTAGTGGGAGCCGTTGCGGAGTATGGCGATGCCGCCACACGACTCCTTGGCCCGTGGTGCGGTCCCTGTGGTGTTCAGGTCACCGTCGTAAGTACCCATCCAGCTCGCGGAGATACCCGGAGCGACATCAATCGTGTGCGTCGGCCCGTAGACCCAGTGGCCTGCCGGTTCCTCCTGGCACGGCACTTCCTCCAACAACAGGCGCTCGGCGAGGTTCTGGGCCATCGACCGACTGCGTGCGTTGGCGGCGACTTCGCGCGCGACCTGATCGCCGCTGTTCACCGCCAGCGTGGGGTCGCTGTCGTCCGTGTTCCTGCTGGTCACCAACCCGCGGAAGTGCGCGTCTCGCCCCAGTGCTCCGAAGGCATCGCCGAGCGTCTTCTCTCCGACGCAGGCCGCGTCGGCGTACCTGCCGTCTCCGACACGATCCCGCACGTAGATGCGCTTGTGGATCCCGGCCTTCGTGAACTCGGCGGCTGCCAGCAAGTGCTGGTCCGTCATGGGTCCGCCGGCGGGCTTCGGCACCGGAGAGCCGTTACCCGGCGAGGAAGCCGAAGCGCCCGGCGGTCCTGTCGGGGTGGCCGGAGCAGAGCGAGCGG
This sequence comes from Streptomyces sp. NPDC046197, assembly GCF_040646295.1. NCBI lineage: Bacteria > Bacillati > Actinomycetota > Actinomycetes > Kitasatosporales > Streptomycetaceae > Streptomyces > Streptomyces sp. NPDC046197. The sequence goes on from NZ_JBEYZY010000001.1 coordinate 313,273, forward strand.
GCAGGACGAACCGGCCGGTCAACAGGCCAAGTCCGATGGCCGTCGCCAGGATGACGGCGATCGTCCGAGTCCGCACGGCAGCACCTCCCGGCTCCCGGTCAAGCTGATGCCAGTGAATAGTGAATAGTGAAGAGTGAAGAGCCGGGGTGGCCTCAGAAGCCGGCGCCGAGTCGTTCCCGCATGAAGCGGCGGGCCTGATGGATGCGGTCCTTGACTGTACCCAGGGGGGCGTCGGTGACCTCAGCGACCTGAAGATAGGTCAGGTCTCCGAGATCGCGAAGCACGAAGGATTCCACCAGGGCCGGATGCCGCTCCTCGAGCGCGGCCAGCGCCTCCATCAGGTCCAGGCGGGTCCCCGCGATGACGCTTGTCGTCCGGGGGTCGGCACCCTCGGGAAGGACCGCATGACTGTCCTCCGCGCGCCGGCGCATCGAGCGGTACGTGGACCTGGCGGCGTTCGAGGCGATCACTGTCACCCACCCGAGGAACGAGCCTCGCCCGCTGTACTCGTGCAGATGTGTGCTGATGGACAGCAGAGCATCCTGCGCGGCCTCTTCGGCGTCGGCGTGGTGCGGAAGGAACCTGGAGCAGCGGCGCATGACCATGGGTCGAAGCCTGACCAGGAGGCGGTCCAGGGACGCCCGGTCACCCGCCTGGGCGGACACCACGAGCTGTTTCAGCTCATCCTCTTCGATCACCCTGCTGCCCCCGTTCGCGCCTGACCCGAATCCCACCTGGCCGCACCGGAGTTCCCCGCCCCGACGGCTCGGGCAGAATGCTGCCCCGTGCAGAAGGTAGGTCGTTATCTCCTCGAGGACAGACTGGGGGCCGGTTCGTTCGCCACCGTCTGGAAAGCATACGATCCCGAGCTCGACACGGATGTCGCGGTCAAGGTGCTGGCCGACAACTGGGCGTCGAACGCCGATGTGCGACAACGGTTTCTGGCGGAGGCGAGGCTGCTGCGCAGGATCTCCAGCCCACGTGTCGTACGAGTTCACGACGTCGGTGTCCAGGACGACCGGCCCTACTTCGTCATGGACTACGTCCGAGGCGGCACGCTGGCCGAGAAGATCGGGCACTGCGGACCTGCGGAGGCACTCCATCTGGCAGCCGAGGCCGGATACGCCGTCCAGGTGCTCCATGACGCAGGCGTCATCCACCGCGACATCAAGCCGTCGAACCTCCTGCTCGACGTCGGCCGCACGCCCAGTGCCGTACTCGTCGCGGACCTCGGCAGCGCGAAGCAACTGGCTGACGCGTCGGGGCTGACCGTGACCACGGGCACTCCCGCGTACATGGCACCCGAGCAGGCCTTCCAGACCGGCGGGTTCGACGGTCGAGCCGACGTGTACGCCCTCGGCGTCGTGACGTTCGAACTGCTGACCGGACGCAAGCCGTTCGGTTCGGGCGGTCACGCACTCCTTGCGGCAGAGCAGGCACCGAAGTCTTCGGTGCCCACGATTCCCCGCGATCTGGGGGTTCCGAACGGCATCGACACACTCCTTCGTGCTGCGCTGTCCGTAGAACCCGAGGACCGACCGCAAACCGCTCAGGTATTCGCCGATGCGTTGCTGTCACCGGGGGGAGAGGAGTGGGCGTCGGCCGGCGCTTCGGGGCCGACACGCCTTGTGGTCTGGCTTGCGGCGGTCGTCGTGTTCCTGGTGACAACGGTGCTGACCTGGCTGGCCCGCTGAGCTGGACGCAAGCGGCCCCACGGGACGCGGTTCGTGTCCGGCCCGTCACAGCCGGGTGCCGCGTCCTTCGGCGTTCCAGCCCGCAGACGACGTATCACCTGCCGTCGCCCTCGATGGCGTCACCAGCCGAGCGCATCCTCTTCGGCTTGTGCGTTCCGGGCCGGCGCGACCGGGCGCGCGCCGTGGCAAGTGAAGCCGAGTCGGGTCAGCGCCCGGTGCATCTCCGCCACCGTGAAGTCCCTGCGGCTCAGCCTGGTGATCACCTCACCGACCTGCATCACAGGGTAGACGCGGCGGTCGATGGTGACGGACACACCGGTGACGGGTTCGGGCGTGATGCCGCTCATGGACTGTTCGACCTCACTTTTGGTCAGGTCGAAGGGGAAACGGGCGATGACACAGCGCATGGATGCCTCCACAGGGTCGGGAAGAACGCCGGAGGGGACGACCGCGTGACGGCGGCGTGACGGCGGCGGGACGGTGGCCGGAGGACGGTCAGGGCGCGAGAGCGAGCACGCCCAGGGCGTAGCCGTGCTCATCGATCACGGGAGATACGTACAGGGTCCGGACCCGCATGGCGGCTTCCGCCTCGCCGAGTGTGGTCACGGACGAGGTGAACGGTCCGCGGTCGAGCGGGATGTCATGCAGTCGCGTCCGGTCGCTGTACCAGGAGCCGCCGCGGTGCGCGGCGAGCTCGGCCCGGGTGACGAGTCCCGCGCACCGCCCGTCCTCGTCCCGGAGGAGCAGATGCGGGACGCGCGCACCGATGAGCACGGACAGGGCCACGTCGACCGCCATGTGGTCGTCGACCTGCGGCCCGGGAGCCTGCATTGCGTCACGGGCGGTCAGACCGGTGCCGTCTGCGCTGCCGGCCTGCTGTGTTCGGGGCGGGAACGGCGTCAAGGGCCTCTCCTCTTCGTCGGGGCGGGCAGGACGGGCGACGGCTCGTCCCGACCGCAGGGAGCGCTTCCCCCTGTTCGGGCTACGGGTTGTTCCTCGGTGCGGGCCGACGGCCCCGGGGGGTGGCCCGGCCGTTTCCGCCACGGCCGGCGCCCTGGCCGCTCCCTCCACGGCCCGCTGCCCGGCCCCGGCGATGCCGGCCCGCGGATCCGCCGCCCTCGCGATGCCCGTCGACCGGTGCGGCGAGGATGACGGGCACGCCGGAGGGGGTCCGGGCGCCGGTGATGCGCTGCAGCTCGGCCTCGCCCGGGCGGATCAGGACAGTGCGCGGAGCGATGCCGGCGTCGGTCATGAGGCGGTCCATCGCCCGCCGCTGGTGCGGTAGGACGAGAGTGACGACGGTGCCCGACTCGCCGGCGCGTGCGGTACGGCCGCCGCGGTGGAGGTAGTCCTTGTGGTCGCCGGGAGGGTCGACGTTCACGACGAGGTCGAGGCCCGCGACGTGGATTCCGCGGGCGGCGACGTTGGTGGCCACCAGGACCGTGACGTGCCCGTCCTTGAACTGAGCGAGTGTCCGGTTGCGCTGTGACTGGGACTTGCCGCCGTGCAGTGCCGAGGCACGCACCCCGACCGACAGCAGGTGTTTGGCCAGCCGGTCGACCGCGTGCTTGGTGTCCAGGAACATGATCGCGCGTCCGTCGCGTGCGGCGATCTCGGTCGCGGCGGTGTCCTTGTAGGCGTCGTGCACGTGCAGCAGATGGTGCTCCATGGTGGTGACGGCTCCCGCGGACGGGTCGACCGAGTGCACCACGGGGTCGTGGAGGTAGCGGCGTACCAGGAGGTCGATGTTGCGATCCAGGGTGGCCGAGAACAGCAACCGCTGGCCGCGGGCGGGGACTTGGTCGAGCAGTGCGGTCACCTGCGGCATGAAACCCATGTCGGCCATCTGGTCGGCCTCGTCCAGGACGGTCACGGCGATCAGGTCCAGCCGGCAGTCCCGCCGCTCGATGAGGTCCTTGAGGCGGCCGGGCGTCGCCACGACGACCTCGGCGCCGCCACGCAGCGCGCTCGCCTGCCGGCCGATCGGCATGCCGCCCACCACGGTGGCGAGCCGCAGCCGCAGGGCGCGGGCGTAGGGGGTGAGCGCGTCGGTGACCTGCTGGGCCAGTTCCCGTGTCGGGACGAGGACGAGGGCGAGCGGTTGCCGGGGCTGGGCCCGCTGCCCGTCCAGGCGGGCCAGCACCGGCAGGCCGAAGGCGAGCGTCTTTCCCGAGCCGGTACGACCCCGGCCCAGGACGTCCCGGCCGGCCAGCGCGTTCGGCAGCGTGGCCGCCTGGATCGGGAAGGGCACGGTCACGCCCTCGGCATCGAGGGCGGCCAGCAGCGGTGCGGGCATGTCCAGTTCGGCGAACGTCCCGACCGCGGGGAGCGGATCGGTGAGGGTGACCGGCAGGGCGAACTCCTGTCGGCGCGGGGTGGAGCGTGTGCCCTGGCCGCTCTTTCGCCCGGCGCCCGGACGGGGACCCTGGCGGCCCGTCCCCTGGGCACGGAAGCGGCTTCCGGGAGCGGAGGCTGCCGAACGGGTGGAGCCTGCCGAACGCGTGGACCTTCTGTCCGCGCGGGAGTCACCGGAAGGGTCGTCGGTGCGACGGGTGCGGTTCATCAGGAACCTTCCTCGATGCGGCGTATCGAGGAATTCCGTCCGGCGGTGATGACCGCGCGAGGATTCGCAAGACTGAGCCGAAGAAAAATAAAAGTGCCGCGCCTCGTGGCGCTGAGGCCGGGGCGGCCGGCGATCCGGAAAAACCCGGAAAGCGGTAGAAATGAGCTGGGGCCCGCACCCCAAGAGCGCGGGCCCCAGCCACATGATGTGCGAACCACTGGCTCGCGACGGTTCGCGTCAGCGTCAGGCGGGAACGATGTTCTCGGCCTGCGGGCCCTTCTGGCCCTGCGTGACGTCGAAGGTCACCTTCTGGCCTTCCTGAAGCTCGCGGAAGCCCTGGGTGGCGATGTTCGAGTAGTGGGCGAAGACGTCCGGGCCGCCACCCTCCTGCTCGATGAAGCCGAATCCCTTTTCCGCGTTGAACCACTTCACGGTGCCAGATGCCATATTGAATCTCCCTTGGGGGCAGTGCCGGACTCCGCACCTCGCGAAGCCGAGTCGCCGCGATGATCACCCTCCGGAAATATCCGGAAAAGTTTGCAAAGAAAAAGTTCCTGGCAACCAAAACTGCAACTGCTGTCACGCTAACACAGGTGGACCAGCAGCACCCATGTGTTTTCCGGAGCGTCTGCTGATTCTCGTCCCGCCGCAGTCGGTAATTCTGTAGCGGCGGGACTAGATATCCGCGCCGCGCCCCTCCAGCTTCCGGCGCATTTCCCGGTTCAGGCGGAGCGCGTCGTGGAGGCTGGTCCTCGAGGGAGACGATGCGGCACGCGGCCTCGATGGCGGTGCCCTGGTCGACCAGCTCACGGGCGCGGGCGGCGACGCGCAACTGGCGGCGGGAGTACCGGCGATGGCGGCCTTCCGAACGCAGGGGAGTGATCAGCCCGGTTTCGCTGACGGCCCGTAGAAAGGCGGGGGTGGTGCCGATGACGTCCGCGGCCCGTCCCATGGTGTGGGCGGGATAGTCGTCATCGTCGAGGTTGCCGGCCGCAGGGGCGTTCTCGGCGGGCACAGCACCTTCGTTTCGGGGACGCGGTGGGGACCCAGGGCGTGCGTGGCACCCGCGCTCCGAAGACTCGGCGCCATCTGCCTCCTGGCACAACCCCAACTCCGCCAGGCGCGGAGATGTGGCCCCGCCGTGACAGATTTCCGCGTACGGCCAATCCAGCCGCCGTACGTCCTCGCCGTCCGTGCGCTCGGCCTCCTCCGGCGGCACCGCCGGCAGGGGCCGGCGCAGAGGCGGAAGTCTCGATGCGAACTATGGGCGGGGCGGTCGCTGAAGTCTGCCCGGCTGATCGGACGTTCGCTCGCGGATGGGGTTGGTCGGCCGCGGTTGCGGCGGTTGCTGTACTTCGCTGCTGTACGCCACACCCCAGGGGCAGGCCCGGCCGTCGACCGCCGGCGCGGGACGCCCTGTACGTCCGTCACACGCGGGTGGTGTGTTGGTCCAGGATGGCCCGAAGCCGGTCGAGGTCCTCGGCCTCATGCACGGCCCGCTTGGGCAGGACTTCGAGCCACATGATGTTGGGGTCCCGGCTGAGCAGGACGAAGTGGTCGGCCGTCTCCCGGTAGCCCTGGTAGACGGACCACTTCTGGACCAGCGTGCTGTGGTCGCTGCGGCAGGTGATCCCGGCGGCGGACACGGTGGCGCGGTACTCACCCTGCCATCCGGTGATCCGCTGTATGTAGGCGACGTGCAGCCGTGGGTACCCCCACATCCACAGGACGACGAACAAGAGCAGACCGGTCGAGACCACGTCGATAGTGATCAGCCAGAACCCCACCCCCAGCGCGAGGAGCACGCCCCGCAGCACCAGCTTGGTCCGCTTGACCCGGTCGCGGACCCGCAGGCCGACCCGTGTGTCGGCAGGCTGCGGCCGGTACACCAGCTGGACCGCGGACTGTTGGTCCACGACATCGTCAGAGGTTTCCGCGCTGTTGTCGGTACCTTCGGTCCCGCCGCCCTTGGCCATGATCCCTCCTCGGTGCGAAGATCGCGGGATCCTATCGAACCTCAGTGCTGGACTGGAGGAGCGAAGCGACGACGGGTGCTTCAACCCGTGAAGAAGGTTGTTACTCAGGCGACTGTTGGGATGCGCCACAAGGGGGCGTCGTACTGCTCCGGCCGGCTGTTGATGAGGAGCTGCCGCAGGTCGTCGCGTTGCGAGCCGCTGAGGTTCAGGGCCTCGGTAATGCGTCGGAACGTCGTGTGGGTGACTCCGCGGGCTCGGGCTTCGGCCTCGAACTGGTCGAGCTGGGCCGAGATTGCTTCTGGGTCCAGCTTCGTCGGCTGCTGCTCCTTGAGCCACAGAGTCTTGTTGCGCTCGTAGTCGATCTCGGAGTAGCCGCAGATCTCGCGGCTGTGGGCCTCGGCCTCGTCCAGGTGCGCGGTCGCCATGATGGCTCGGGCCAGTTGGTTGCGGTTGGCGGCGTCTGGCGTGGTGCCTGAGGGCGCAGGATCGCTCGCTGTTGACCGTGGTTGTCCGCCCTTAAGGGCACGCTGTGGGCACGGCGTCGAAGGACGCCGGCCGAGGTGCTTGCGTGAACGGGCTCCGCGCTTGGTGCCGCTGTCTCCGTCGACCAACCCGAGGACACTCGGCGAGTGCACAGGCCGCCGGTTGGGACGGAGGAGCCGATGCGGGTCTCTTCGTCGCGTTCCGCGCGGGCGAGTGGTCGATGCCAGCGGGCGACTTTCCGGGCCGTAGTCTTCGGCCGGACGGCGTTCCGGATACGGCCCGAGCCCACGTGTTCAGCCGGAGCCGGTACTGCCCGCCGATTCGCTGGCGGCACGTCGGTACTCGGCGTTGATGCGCTGCGCTTCCTCGAGCTGGTCCTCGAGGATGACGATGCGGCACGCGGCCTCGATCGGAGTCCCCTTGTCGACGAGCTCGCGGGCGCGCGCGGCGATCCGCAGTTGGTAGCGGGAGTACCGGCGATGTCCTCCCTCCGAGCGGAGCGGAGTGATCAGACGAGCCTCACCGATGGCCCGGAGGAAGGCCGGGGTGGTGCCGAGCATCTCGGCCGCCCGGCCCATCGTGTACGCAGGGTAGTCGTCGTCGTCCAGACGATCATTCAGGGGGTTGTCCGATGTCATGTCACCTCGCTGTGCAACGCGTCGAGGGGCCCTGGTGCCGTACGGCACCAGGGCCCCGAAGGAAATTGAACACCATCTGTCGGCCCTACTGCTGTGCCGACCTTCTGTTTCCGCTACCCGGCCCGGCAGAGGGGGGGTGCGGGGGATCGCAGCTGCTTGACCGGGGACCACCATCCATTCCGGGGTCTTGCGGTACCCGGGCCGAGTGCTTCTCGGGCCGGGCGATCCTGATGGCGTCTGCTCCTCCGTTCCTCTTCGAACCAACCACTGAGTGAACCGGTACTGCTGTTGGCAGCTCCTGGGAATGCGAGCCGCCCAGTGCGGCTCTCGGTCCCGTCACCGTTCTGGGAACACTCTGGCTTCGAGGCTCGAGAGCCGCACTGACCTGCGTACTTCGTATTCAGCCACCCGCCAGTTCGTGTCTGGCGGGTCTCGTTCGACCGTGTCTACGAGAAGAACCATACCCATGTCAGGAACGAAAATCTACTCGTACAACAGTAGATTTCTCCCTTCTCGTGAAGGAAGAAGCCTGCCGCGATCGCGGCTCACCGGTTGGCGGAAGCCGCCTCCTGCCGAGCGCGCAGCTGCTCATGCCGAACCCTGATGAGCTGCTCGTCGTCATCTCCGCCGCGGTGGAGTCCGAGCGAAGCAATCAGATGTCGCTGACCGTGGTCGTCGGCGGCGCCGTCATCACCGGCCGGCTGGGTCCCGAGGCCGTGTGGAGGGAGCGGGTGGCGGGGGTCCTGAGGGACTGGGACCGTCTCGGCCCGTTCTCGGACGTCTTTGCGCGCGGTCCGCGAGGGAACCGGCCCGATCGCGGCGAGGCGCCCACGCATCTGCACTTTCATCTCGCTCGGATCCTGCAGGGCAGCCTCGGTATCCCGGAGACGGGCGGCATGTATCGAGTCGCGATCAAGGACGTCAGCGCATGGACCGTAGGAGATCTCATCCACTTCGACCGGTGAGACGCTGCCTCCGCCCCGTTGCCCGGCCGGCGCTTTCCGAGCGGACGGCGACACAGCGGTGGGGGCCCTGCCGACGCACGTCGGCAGGGCCCCCACCAGGATTCTGAGGGCGGTCTCGCGCCCGTCCTCACACGGCCACGGGGCCGGTGCCGCCGAGCAGTGCGGACGCGGTTTGGAGGAGAGTGGGTCCACCCTCGCCCACGGGCGCGGGTCCACCCTCGCCCACGGGCGCGCCCTCGGGTCGGTCGTGGCAGGTGAAGCCGAGACGCGTCATGGCCCGCACGACCTCGCCGGCGGTGAAGTCACGGGGGTCCTGTCGCGTGATGACCTGGCCCACCTGTTTGACGGGGTAGCGGCGGCGGCCGATGGTCACGGACGCCCCCGTGACGAGCTCGGGCCTGACGCCCTTCATCGAGGCCAGAACCCCGGTCCTGGTCAGGTCGAACGGGTACCGGGCGATGACACAGCGCATGATGCCTCACAGGGGAGAAGTCGCAGGGGGAAGGAGAACGGGCCGCGCGGGGCGAGACCGATCAGCACGAGAGGGCGGGTACGCCCGGAACCCGGCCGCACTCACCGACGCCGCCCGAGCGGCCGCCGGGTGAGGGCAGTGGTACGTCGAGGACGTCCCGCAGACGGATCCGGTCCGTGTACGCGGAACAATCGCGGAGAACGGCGAGCCGGAGCCGGGTGACCAAGCCTGTGCTCTCGTCGTCCCCGTCGCACACGGTCAGGTACTCGACCCGGGCACTCGCCATGACGGCCAGAGCCACCTCGACGGTCATGTCGTCACAGACCCGAGGCCCGTGCCCTTCGCGGTCGTCGACCACGGGCACGGGGGTGGGGTCCGGCCTGCGGTACTGCGTCCCCGCTGGCGTCAAGGCTGTCTCCTTCGGTAGGGGATGGTCGGCTTGGCGGCGCTTGCGGCCCCGGGAGAGCACGGCGGCTTCCGGGAGGCCGAGGGGGCTCCGGGGACTGCGCCGGCCTAAGCAGCCGAGTCGTTCCCGGGGCGCCGCGGTGCCCTGCGGCGCGCCCCCGCGTCGGCGGGTCGGCCCTGGCCGGTGCGGCCCCGGCGGTCCCTGGACGGCGAAGGCGCGCGGCGGGTGCGTTCCACGACAGGCGCGGTGATGACCACAGGGACCCCGGAGGGCGCCTGGGCGCCTGTGATGCGGCTCAGCTCCGCCTCGCCCGAGCGGACCGGGGTGACGCGCGGGCTGATGCCGGCCGAGGCCATCAGCCGGGTCATTCCGCGGCGTTGGCCGGGGGTCACCAGGGTGACGACGCTGCCGGACTCCCCGGCGCGGGCCGTACGGCCGCCACGGTGCAGATAGTCCTTGTGGTCGCTGGGCGGATCTACGTTGACGACCAGGTCGAGGCTGTCGATGTGGATACCGCGGGCCGCGACGTTGGTGGCCACCAGGACGGTGACGTGACCGTCCTTGAACTGCGCCAGGGTCCGGGTGCGCTGCGGCTGGGACCGGCCACCGTGCAGGGCCGCGGCGCGGACACCACTGTTCAGCAGGTGCTTGGTCAGCCGGTCCACGGCGTGCTTGGTGTCCAGGAACATGATGACCCGGCCGTCCCGGGCCGCGATCTCGGTGGTCGTGCGGTGCTTGTCCGCGTCGTGCACGTGGAGTACGTGGTGCTCCATCGTGCTGACGGCACCGGCCGACGGGTCGACGGAGTGGACCACCGGGTCGGTCAGGTAGCGGCGGACCAGCAGGTCGACGTTGCGGTCCAGGGTGGCCGAGAACAGCATCCGCTGACCCCCGGGACGCACCTGGTCGAGCAGGGCGGTGACCTGGGGCATGAAGCCCATGTCGGTCATCTGGTCGGCCTCGTCGAGCACCGTGATGCCGACGTCGTCGAGCCGGCAGTCGCGCCGGTCGATGAGGTCCTTGAGCCGACCGGGCGTCGCGACGACCACCTCCGCACCGGCACGCAGCGCACCGGCCTGCCTGCCGATGGACATTCCGCCGACGACGGTGGCGAGCCGCAGGCTCACCGAGCGGGCATAGGGACCGAGCGCGTCGGTGACCTGCTGGGCCAGCTCACGGGTGGGGACGAGGATCAGAGCCAGTGGCCGGCGCGGCTCGGCGCGCCGGCCCGCCGTACGGGCGAGGACCGCCAGGCCGAAGGCGAGAGTCTTGCCCGACCCGGTGCGACCGCGGCCGAGCACGTCACGGCCGGCCAGGGAGTTCGGCAGGGTGGCCGCCTGGATCGGGAACGGTACGGTCACGCCTTCGTGGCCGAGCGTGGTCAGCAACGGCGCCGGCATGGCGAGATCGGCGAACGCCTCGACAGCGGGCAACGCGGGCGTGACCGTCTTCGGCAGCGCGAACTCGCTCCCCGCGGGCTGTCGGTTTCCGTAACCGGCGGAACGGCGCGGAACGCCGGAGCGGTTCGCGGCGGCGCTTCCTCCGAAACGGTCGTATGTGCGATTGGTGCGTGCGCGAGTGGAGCGGGTGCGGTTCATGCGGAACCTTCCTCGATGCGGGCACGTATCAAGGAATTTCCGCAGCAGAATGAGCGGCGCAGAGAATCGCGAGAACGGGCCGAAAACGACAGGGCCGAATCACCCTGGAAATGAAGCGAGCTGGGGCTCGCACCCCAAGGTGCGGGCCCCAGCTGCGAAGTACGCGGCAGTGCCGGTGCGTCAGGCGGGAACGATGTTCTCGGCCGTCGGGCCCTTCTGGCCCTGGGCGATGTCGAACGACACCTTCTGGCCTTCCAGCAGCTCGCGGAAGCCCTGGGCGGCGATGTTCGAGTAGTGGGCGAAGACGTCGGGGCCGCCGCCGTCCTGCTCGATGAAGCCGAAGCCCTTTTCGGCGTTGAACCACTTCACGGTGCCAGTAGTCATGTTGTTTCTCCTTCGGAGGCGGTGCCAGGAATACGCCCTGTGCGCATTCCGTGTCGCCGTGATGATCAGCCGTCGGAAAAACCTTCTGGCAACCACACCTGCAACTGAGATCGACAGTAGCACGGCGCGATCGGCCTTGCGCGGTGGATAATTCCGCTCCGCCGGGCGGCCGAGGAATACTCGCCGTACCCCGCACCTATATCTCATTTCACGGGCACAGATATTGCTCTCCGTGGGCGCGGCCTTCCTGCCGTGTACTTCCACCCACAGCCCTGTGACCTCCTTCGACGGGACATGTGCCGCTGCCACCGTCATCAGCGGTTGGTACAACGGCGAACGCGTCTGAGACTCCTGTACCGCGACAAAGGTCACATCCTCCGCGAGACCTCGCCCCGCGGTGGCGGGCGTCTTGTGCGAAGTCCAGTTGATGGTGATCAGGCCCACGTCGGTCAGGTAGGCCCAGGGATTGGAGGGAGCACGGGGAGTAGCGTGGGAGGGGCGAGGCGAGTCGCGTGTTCGCACCGGCTCCCGAAGACGGGTGGTCCTCATGACCGGCTCTGATTCACCCCCTGATTCCCTGCATCTGCCGAGCGGCGTTCACGAGGCCGTACGGCCGGGGTGCGCGCTCCTCCGGCTGGAGACGACGGAGTCGCGGGAAGGTGTCCTGGATGGTGCGTGGTGGCCGCGGTCGCGCGACATGGCTGCCGAACTGCCCGAGCTGCTGAGGGCCCTCACCAGCCACCTCGGGCCGGTCACCCGCGTCGGCCTGGACACCGCGGCCTGGCAAGGGCTCCTGACGCGGATCGTCGTCGACGACCGGGTGGTGCACATCGACTCCTATCCCGTGGGTGACGACACCGTCCTGATCACCCGGGGCGACCGGGATCTCTTCTCGCTGCTGGTGGTCCCGCCGAACGCGACACCCGAGGCCGCCCGCGCCGCGATGGCCCAGGCGGTCCGGGCAGACAACGTCAGCAAGGCGGAACAGATCCTCATCGATACCGGGAGCGGGCAGGAGCCGTCGGACTGATGCGCCGCAGCTCGACCGAGGCCGGTGAGGTCAGCCGCGCCACTCCACCATGAGCAGCGTCGCGTCATCCGTGGTGCGTCCGCCCCGCGCCCGCTTGAGCGTGTGGGACAGGGAGCGCGTCACCGCCCGGATCCCGCGGCCGGTCCTCTCCAGATGGTTCACACAGTCGATCAGCTGGTCCTCCCCGAACTCCTCCCCGCCGGTCCTGTGCTCCTCGACCAGTCCATCGGTGAAGCAGAGGACGCGGTCCCCGCGTTCCAGCCCCAGCTCGCTGATCCGTGGCTCCGCACCACCCAGGCCGACCGGGAGGGTCGGCGGGGCCGTCAGGCGGCCCGCGACGCGGTGGTTGCGGACGAGGATCGGCGGCGGGTGCCCGGCATTGACCCACTGGACCCGACCTGTCGTCGTGTCCAGCTGCATCATCTGCGCGGTGGCGAAGTGCTCGGGACCGAACTGCTCCGCCACCGCGCGGTCCATGAAGTCGTAGATCTCCGACAGCCCGATGCCGGCGCGGCGGGCGTGGCGGTAGGCGCCGATGGCCACGGTGGCCATCGTGGCCGCGTCCAGGCCGTGCCCCATCGCGTCGATCATGACCGCGTGGAGGACGTCCCCGTTGAGGGCGTAGTCGAAGCTGTCACCCCCCACGTCATAGGCGGGTTCCAGGATTCCGGCCACGGCGACCCTGGGCATGATCATCGCCAGCGGTGGCAGCAGGGACCACTGCATTTCCGCGGCGACGCTCATCGGTTCATCGCGTCGGGAGCGGAAGAACAGGTCGGAGTAGCCGTGCTTGGTCACCAGGAGGTCGGCCACCAGGCCGGAGATCCTGTGCAGCAGGCGGCGGTCGTCGTCGTCGACGCTGTCCAGCGTCACCGCCATGACCCCCACCTGGTCGCCGCCGTCCAGCAGCGGCAGATGGACCCGGACGCCGTCCTCCTCGGGCAGCTCGACGAGGATCGCGTCGAGGAAGCAGCGGCCCGCCTCGGAGTCGTCGATCACGTGCGGTTCCCCGTCCCTGAGGCCCTCACCGGGCAGGGGCACGAGCAGCTGCTGGCCGTAGTCCTGCAGCAGCACCTGCGGACGGCGGCCCCCCAGCCGCTCCACCACGTCTGCGACAAGCGGCCCGATCAGATGGGGAGGCAGCTCGTGCGCGCGATCGAGAACCGCTCCCAGCAACGCTTCCCCGAAGCTTTCGGAGCGGTCCGCGCGCCGTCCGGGCGTCATCCGCTCACCCGCCATGATCCGCACATATCGGTTGCGGCGGGGTGCCCACCCGAGCCGACGGCCCCCGGCCTCTTCCGGTTCCGCCGACCGATTCCCGGCAGGGCGTCGCTGTAGTGGAACGCACCGATCCTTTCGGCATGCTGCGCGTTGAGCCGGTGGATCACGAACATTCCCGCGCTGATCACGACGATGAGCACGGCGACCGCGACGACTGTCTCCACGTCCTCACCTCCTCGGGGCGGAACTCAAGAGCCCAGCCGCCGGAGGGGGTCCGCCGTCGGTCTCCCATTCCTCTTCCCGGCTTCGGACCTCTGCCGCGTCGCGGCTCATGGCCTCGTCGGCCATCAGACCGCCGGCGGTGCGGAGGCTTCCCGGAACGGCTGCTGCCGCCATCAGCCGGGCGGGGGCGGCCGCCTCCGCCTCCGGAGGGATCACCAACAGATCCAGGCGGCCCACCGTGTAGGAGAGGAGGATCAGTTTGTTCGGATCCTGCTCGGCGGCGAACCAGCCGACCTGCACGATGTGCCCACTGACAGGCACCCTGCGCGGGATGACGGGCCAGTGGGCCGGGTTCACGATGACGCGCGTGATCCGGCCCCGGCGCGCGTCCAGCGCGTCCGTCAGAGCGGGGATCTCCCAAAGGAGATCGCGGGAGCGGGGCCACCAGGCACCGTCCAGGAGACCTGGGGCCGAGGCCGGCGGGGTCAGGGACAGCCGGGCCGGCGCTGAGGACAGCAGCTCTATGGTGATCGTACGGTCGATGGTCGCGGTCATGACGCGGACCTGTCCCCGGGGCTGGTCTTCGACGTCCCGGTGTTGTTGCTCGCCAGGAACGACACCGACATGGCGGCCGGTGTGCGAAGTACACCCGTGCCTCAATCTACGTGCTTTCACTCTACGCCGTTGCGAGGCCCCGGGACGTGCACGTGACCAGGCACTTTCCCGAGAGGGCGCGTCCCCGGAGCCGCTGGTGAGCGGCGCCGGTGCGGCCCGTGCCGCGATGGCCAGACTAGACAACAAAGAACCCCCGGGCCTCTGGCCTGGGGGTTTCGCATGGAGCGGGTGACGAGAATCGAACTCGCGCTCTCAGCTTGGGAAGCTGATGTTCTACCATTAAACTACACCCGCGTAAGACGCCGATTTGCTCGGTGTCCAAGCGCTCGCCCACTGTACCTCATCCCCGGCCCCCGGTGTTCAAGCCCTGGGGGCCGGTCGTGTTGCCCCGGGGTGTCGGTGTCCTGCGGGGGTGAGGGGAGTGAAGAGGAGTGGACGCGGCTGCGGGGGAAAGGAGTTGGGGCGTACCGTGGGGGTCCGTGAGAGGGGTGGGGCGGGGTCGGGGTGCCGCCTGGAGGGCCGTCTCTTTGATCCCGTAATGTGGCTTTTGTTGTCAGGCGGCAACAGCCAGACGCGGCTCTTGGGGAAGGGACTCTAGGACTTGATGGAGCGCACCGTCGTCCGTTGTGCCGATGGGCACGTGTTCAGCACCGCTTCGTTCCCGATGCAGCAGGCCGGTCGGCTCGGCCCCGGCCGGCTCGTGAGGTGTCCGCGATGTGCCCGGCTCCGCAGTGTGGTGCCGGTGGCCTTGGAGAAGCGGTAGGGAACAGCGGTGGAAAAGCAGTAGGGCGAAGCAGCAGGGCAGCAGATCAGCGCGTGGAGTCGTCATGATTGTGGTGGCTCCGCGCGCCTTGCGTATCCTCGGGGAGTGCTTCTCTCAGACAAGGACATCCGGGCCGAGATCGACGCCGGGCGGGTGCGGATCGATCCCTACGACGAATCCATGGTGCAGCCGTCGAGCATCGACGTCCGCCTCGACCGGTATTTCCGTGTGTTCGAGAATCACCGGTACCCCCACATCGACCCCTCGATCGAGCAGCCGGACCTCACCCGGCTCGTCGAGCCGGAGGGGGACGAGCCGTTCATCCTGCACCCCGGGGAGTTCGTACTCGCCTCCACCTACGAGGTCATCACGCTGCCCGGCGATCTCGCCTCCCGGCTGGAGGGGAAGAGCTCCCTCGGCCGGCTCGGACTCGTGACGCACTCCACCGCCGGGTTCATCGACCCCGGGTTCTCCGGGCACGTGACCCTGGAGCTGTCGAACCTGGCGACCCTCCCGATCAAGCTCTGGCCCGGCATGAAGATCGGCCAGCTGTGCATGTTCCGGCTCACCTCGCCCGCCGAGTCGCCGTACGGCAGTGAGCGCTACGGGTCCCGGTACCAGGGGCAGCGCGGGCCCACCGCCTCCCGCTCCTACCTCAATTTCCACCGGACGCAGGTATGAGCGCCGTGACGGACATACGGGAGAACCTGACCTACGAGCGGTTCGGCGCCGCCGTACGCGAGCTCGCGCAGACCATCGCCGACGACGGGTACGAGCCCGACATCGTCCTTTCCATCGCGCGCGGTGGTGTGTTCGTCGCGGGCGGGCTGGCGTACGCCCTCGACTGCAAGAACATCCACCTCGTGAACGTCGAGTTCTACACCGGTGTGGGCACCACGCTGGAAATGCCCGTCATGCTCGCGCCGGTCCCCAACGTCATCGACTTCTCCGACAAGAAGGTCCTGATCACCGACGACGTCGCCGACACCGGCAAGACGCTCAAGCTGGTCCGTGACTTCTGCCTCGACACCGTCGCCGAGGTGCGCAGCGCCGTGATCTACGAGAAGTCCCACTCGCTGGTGAAGTGCGACTACGTCTGGAAGCGCACCGACGACTGGATCAACTTCCCCTGGTCCGTGTTGCCTCCATGCCGTAAGGCCGGCACGCCGATCACGCCCTCGAAAGACGCTCTCTGAGGCCGACCGCTTCAGTCCCACCGCTTCAGTCCAATCGCTCCGGTTCAACCGCTCAAGCGCGAGTCCCCGGGGCGTGGACCTGGGGCCCCAGGTGGTGCCTCGCGCGAGGAGTCACGCGTGACGCCGGAGACGCACTGCCAGGGCCGGGCACTGGTTGACGGCGCGGCGGGCACCGTGCTCCTGCCAGGGGGCGACCGGGATGGTGGTGGAGGCGGGATAGCCGTGCGGGCCGAGTCGGACGAGGTCGGGGGCCAGCACGGCGCACAGACCGTGGCCGTTGCAGCGGGACCAGTCCACCTCCAGCCGGGCGCCCTTCGCAGGCGGGAGGGGCAGTACCCCGTGCACGGGACGGCCGCAGCCGGGGCCGGACAGGTGGGCGTCGACGTCCTTGGCGAAGACGTCCAGCGCGGTGAGCAGGAAGCGGGCCGTGCCGTCCGGGTGCGAGCAGGCGCCACCGGCCCGGGCCGCGCCGAGGGCGCGCCGGGCGTCCTCCAGCACCGGGGGGTCGGCAGCACCGGCGGCCAGCACGGCCAGGGCCTCGGCGGCATCGGGCAGGCCGCGCTTGCACGGTCCGCACTGGCCGGCGGACTCGGCCGCCAGCCAGGCCGCGACCCGGGCGGTCTCGCCGAGCGGGCAGGTGCCGACGGGAAGCGTGACGATCGCGCCCGCGCCAAGGGTTCCGCCGAGGCCGGCGAGTCCGGCGCGGGAAAGCGGCGCGTCGATGGCGTCCGACGGGTGCAGCCAGGCGCCGTGGTAGCCGCCCACCAGCACGCCGGCGCCCGGCTGGAGGCCGCAGGCGTCCAGTACCGGGCCCAGCCGGGTACCGGCCGGCACCTCGACCACCAGCGGGTCGGCATCCGGCCGGTTGACGGTGAGCAGGACCGTGCCGGGTTCGGCGGCGGTGCCGACGGCGGCGTAGGCGTCGGGTCCGAGCCGGGCCGCGATGGCGAGTTGGGCCCAGGTCTCGGCATTGCAGAGCAACGTCGGACGGCGACGTACCCCGCCCGTTCCGCCGTCGGCCGCACGGGCCTTCAGCGGCACCGGTACCACCGGCAGACCGTTGATGCCACGGATCAGGGCCCCGGATTCGCCGGAGACGAAGCGTTCGGGCAGGCATACGGTCCGGGCCGGGCAGGGAAGTTCGCGCTCGGCGAGGGCGGCCGGGACCGATATCTCGCCGGGGCTGCCCGCGGCGACGCCGATCACGATCTCCTCGGCGCCGAACGCGGCCGCGGCCAGGCAGGCGCCGTCCACTACCAGATGCGGCACGCGGGCGAACAGCATCTTGTCCTTGGCGCTGGACGGTTCGCCCTCCGCGCCGTTCACCACGACGACCGGCCGCGCGCCGGTGCGGTCGGCGGTGGCGAGCACGGCCCGGGCCTTGCGGGCGAACGGGAAGCCGGCGCCGCCGCGGCCGGACAGGGCGACGGCTTCGGCCAGGGCGAGCAGACCGTCCCGGCCCGGTTGGGGAAGTGGCGGGTGGACACGGGTGTGCGCGGCGAGGTCCAGGCGCCGGTGGCGGTCCAGTCCGGCGGTCAGCCGGGCCGAATCCAGCCGGCGCACCTCGGGCAGCTTCAGCCGGGCGTCCTTCACTTGCTGCTCCCCGGCTGGGCCAGGCGGAGCGGCCGGGGCCCCGGTCTCGCGGCGTGCCTGGGCTGCACGGGCAGGCCGGCGCTCGGCGCGGACCGGCGAGCCGCCGTCGTCGGTGCCGCGGGCCGGGCGGCCCCCGCGAGCGGGCGGGCGCCGGTGATGGGCCGGGCGGACCGCGTGGACAGGGCGGCCAGCGCGGCCGGGTGCACAGCGGCGGGCCGATACGCCTTGGCGCCGCGCCGACGCCGGCTCAGGGTCCGGTGGCGGCCCAGGTGGGAAAGGGCACGGACCAGCAGTGCGAGCGTCACCAGGGCCGCGCACAGGCCGTAGCCCCAGAGCACCCACGCGTGCGCCTTGCGCCCCGCCGTCAGCCCGTGCACCAGTGAGATCGGCCAGCAGACGTACGCCATCGAGTGCAGCACCCGCCACAGCCAGGGGCGGCGGCCGCCGGCGAACCGACCGCGGAGCACGCCCGTAGCCGTGACCAGGACGAGCAGGTCGGCGGCGATGGTGCCCAGGCTCACCGCGATGGCGGCGCCGCCGGCGAAGGGGACCACCGCGCTCTGTGGAGCGGCGTGCCGCTCGACGACCTTGACCGCGATGTGGGTGCCCAGGAAGCCGAGCGCCGCGACGGCGCTCGCCCGGTGCACCGACTGCACGGCCACCCGCAGCCGGGGGGTCAGCACCAGCCGGTCGGTGGCGGCGAGCCCGCATGTCACCACGGCGGTCAGCGAGAGCAGGGTGAAGACGCCGGCGAAGTAGTCCAGGAAGGCCATCGTCCGGCCGGCCACTGCGGCCGACGCGGCGCCGACCGCAGGGTGGGTGAGCAGGGCGACGCTGGACATGGGGCACCTTCTTCCTCGTGCGCGGGTCGCACAGCCGGGCTTCCTCGTGCGCGGGTCGCACAGCCGGGCTTCCTCGTGTGCGGGTCGCACAGCCGGGCCGTGGCGGGGCCGGATCGGGATTCCGTATGCCAACGTCGGGGAAGGGCTGCCGCCGGGGAGTGTGGCACCGGCGGCACTACACGACGGGAACCATCGTTAGCTGGTACCCCAGCCCGGTGACAAAGGCGCCCGATACGGCCCCGGATCGTAGCGGGGCCCGGCCTCGGTGCCGCTTTCCCGTGCCCCGGTGGGAGTTTCTGGTCTACGGCCGTGCGTAGTGGATGCCGAGTGCGGCGTGACCGGGTTCACCCGCGCGGGAGCAGGGCGGGGACTACGAGGTGGGCACCCGCGCCGTGGCGTCGTCCGCTCTGGTGGTCGTTCCTCTCTTCAGGAGTGTGTCGACTGCGCAGGCGCCCGGGCCGAGGCAGGCGACCAGCAGGAACGCCCAGCAGAACAGGACGGCCGGCTCACCTCCGTTGTCGATGGGGAAGAGCGCGTGCTGCTGATGGACGCTGAAGTAGGCGTAGGCCATGGAACCGGAGCAGATGACGGCCGCCACCCGCGTGAACAGGCCGAGGGAGACCAGGACTCCGCCGGCCAGTTCGATGACCGCGGCCCACCATCCGGGCCACTGCAGGGTGGGGACCGTGCCGCCGCCGTGGGCGCCGCCCAGGACTCCGAACAGGGAGGCCGCGCCGTGACAGGCGAAGAGGAAGCCGGTCACCAGGCGGAATACGGCCTGCACGACCGGGCGCACGGTGCGTAACGTCGGTGCCGGTGAGAAGTTCATGGGGGTCACTCCTCAGATCTGGGAAACCCGGCGGCGGACTCCGGATTGCCATGGACATGACATGCATGACATACAACCTGTAACGCAGGACGCAGGTCTGCACCAGCCGCCGGAAGCTCTGCGTTTCCTCTGAAGACGGGCGGGGGCCCCGGCTGCACGCCGAGGCCCCTCACACGCACCCTCACCCGCGGTCGCGGCACGGCGGCACCATGGCGCCGCGGCACCGCGTTCCCGCACTACTAGAACGTGCCCAGCTTCACGATCGACAGCAGCGCGATCAGCTGGATCGCCGAGGCGCCCAGCGCCTTCGGCCACGGCAGGTCGTGGGAGCGGCTCACCATGAGGGTCAGCAGGGCGCCCGCCGCGACCCACGTGGCCCAGCCCAGCAACTGGACGAAGCCGGCGTCACCGCCGAGGAACATGGCGAACAGCAGGCGCGGCGCGTCCGTGATGGACGCGATCAGCATGGACAGGCCGACCGTGGGCTGCCAGGCCCCGTCCCCGCCGAGCTGGCGGGCCAGGGTGTGGGTGACCACGCCGAGGATGAAGAAGCTGATCACCATGGCCACGGCCGTGATCAGGACGATCGGGACCGCGTTGGAGAGCGTGGCGTTGATGGCGTCCTTGCGGGCGCCGTCGAAGCCGAAGACCGCCAGCAGACCGTAGAGGAAGGCCACGACGAGGGCGGGGCCCCACATTGTGTAGTCGCGCATCTGCAGGAAGGTCTGCCGCGGGGACAGCACGATGCCGCGCAGCAGGTCCTTCCAGTGCAGCCGGGGGCCGATCGGGCCGGCCGGGGCCGAGCCCGCGCGGTAGGTCCCGCTCTGGCTGTAGGGGTCCTCGCCGACCGCGAAGGCCTGGGTGTGACCCGGGTTGTTGGCCGCGTACGGGTCCGGACCGCCCTGTGGGTAGGCGCCGTCGCCGAAGTACTCCGGCTCGCCCTGACCGCCCCCGTAACCTCCGCCGTTCGGCTGTGGCCACTGGCCGGCGCCGGACCCGCCGCCCCCGCGCTGCGGGTACGGCTGCGGAGCCTGCGGGTAGCCGTACGACGGGCCCTGCGGGGCCTGCCGGCCGTGCGGGTGTTGTTGCGGTCGCGCTTGCGGGGCGCGGTTGTCCCGGCCGCCGCGTCCGATCCTGAATCCAGCCACGTAATCGAACGTACCGGGTCCCGGAGAGTGACATGCCGGGCTCGGCCGTCCGGCCCGGCTTTGCTGCCGAGCTGTGACATCCCCTAAGGGGAGTCCAGGAGTTGAGCGGGGAGCGTCTCCGGGGTGCTCCCCGAAGTGGGGTCCGGGTCGGCTCGGGGGCCGGGGCAGCGGGGCGCGGCGGAGGGCGGCCCCGCGGGTACGGGCACGCCGCCGGGGGTGTCCTGGTCCGCTCGGCGCCCGCGCGGGGCAGGATGGATCCATGAGCGTCAATGAATGTATCAAGCCATGCACATAGGAGCCCTGCGGTTATGGTCTGACAGCAAGAGGTCCCGCCCGATTGGCGTCCAGACCCCCGGGGTCCCAAATTCGCGATGACACGCGCGAGCATGGGGGCCGGGTCCCGGGCCTCCCTTCGTCCAGAGATTGCCCCACCCCCCCCATGCGTCCTGACATGTGTGGACGTCACGTAATTCCCCACCAGCGGCGTCAACTTCTCCACCCACACGTTCGAACATCCCGCTTAGGTCTCGGGGATCCATTCCACGGAAGGGGGCATGCGGCTGTAGTGGGCGCCCCTGGTGCCGTAGTGGGCGAGGTGCAGGGTTTCACCGTCGATCTGGATCTCTGCCGGCGGAGGGTTGGGAACGGAGATCCGCGGGTGGGCGTAGGGCTGGTCTTCGATGAAGACAGGCTCCCGGAAGTGGTTCCGGGCGTCCGCCCAGTTCTGGGCCCGCTCGCGGGTCCACGGGTTCTGCAAGGTCCGCGGGGCGGCCGGGTCGTGGTCGTAACCGTTGAGGCTGCGCACCAGAGCCCCGCTGTAGACACCCTTGACCCGGAAGTTCTCCAGGTCGTCCGCGCGCACGACCATGTTGACGTACCGGCGGCCGTTGCCTCGGTGCCGGCCCACCGCGTGCCAGCGACCGTCGCCCGGGTCCCAGCGGACGGGCGGTATCCACAGCAGGGCGCCTGCGCGGAAGTGCTTCGTGCCGTGCTGGATGTCGAGGCCGCTCTCGCCGCGTGCGGTTTCTCGCGCCACGTTGGCCACCAGGCACCAGCCCAGCAACCCGTCCGGCGTCTCTTCTTCGGTAGGTCCCGTGTCTGCCACGCCGAGGATTCTGAGGCACGAGACAGGTCGCGAGCTAGCTCTTATCAGCTGAGCCGACCGGACCGAACCCTATGCGGTTCATCAGCCGCAGGAGGCATCTGTCAGCCTCACTCGAACGCGAGGGCGGGGAAGCTGGAGCTCCTGGTCGGGAATTACGTGACCGTCGACAACATGAGAAAGACCCTCCACCACTGTGGGCAGACGGTCTCTCAAATCGGCTGGGTCACTCCGTGTCGGCGAGCGCCCGGTACAGCGTCGCGCGGGACACGTTGAGCGCCTTGGCAATGGCCGTGACGCTCTCTCCCTTGGCCTTGCGTGCCTTGGCCGCAGCGAGCTTGTCAGCATCCATGACAGTGGGCCGTCCACCAGTTCGACCCTGAGCCTTGGCAGCGTCCAGGCCCGCCCGGGTGCGCTCAACGATCATGTCTCGCTCAAGCTCAGCAAAGGCAACCATCATCGTGAAGAAGAACTTGCCCTCACCCCTCGGGGAGTAGCTACCGGCCAGCGTGCCTGTCAGAATCCGCAGCGCGATCCCCCGGGCGTGCAGATCCTCAGCGATCGTGAGCACGTCCTTGGTGGAACGGCCCAACCGGTCCAGCTTCCACACGGTGAGAATGTCGCCCTCCCTCATGTAGTCCAGAGCAGCGAGCAGCCCGGCACGGTCGGCGTTCTTGCCGGAAGCCTTGTCCTCGAAGATGCGGGCGCACCCTGCCTCAGCGAGAGCGTCCGCCTGAAGCTGTGCATCCTGCGCGTTCGTGCTGACCCGCTGGTAGCCGATCAGGGTTCCGGCGTTCCTCGTCGTCATGCCGAGATCGTCTCACAATTCGTCTCAAAACATCAGGCCTCCCGGGTATGTTCTGAGACGGGTTTTGAACACCCGAAACGCCCTTCGGGCCGCCTCGCGGTGACCGTCTCATTAACCATCGCTTGAGAGACGGCCGGATCTGATCACGCTGCGTGAGGTCTCCACCCCCGTGCGCCGAAGAGGCTGGCCGCCGGAGGAGTGACGAAGTGACGGTTCGGATGCCACTTCCGGAATCTCTATAGAACTCCTTAGGGATCTGTGAGATGGGGGTCAAATCGTCACTTCGTCACTTTGAGCAGGTCAGAGGGTGTGTGGATCTTGCCTCGGAAAACCGCTTCGTCACGCTCGCTGGCTCCAAGGGTCGCCGCTGACGCCGCGAGAGTGACGGAAGGTAACGAAGGGGTGGCTTGCTGTGTCGTGATCACACGTAGCGATCAACGCGCACCCCGCTGTGGGGCGTCCATTGAGTGCCCAGATTTGGGGCGGAACCGGGGAAGCTCTGAGTGACTACATGGGGCAGGAGCGAGCCGAACACCTACACGCTGTACGGCCGTCTGAGGCATGAAAGAACCCCGCTCGACCAAATCCCGCTAGGGATCGACCAAACGGGGCTCAGGGGGTGCTCAGGCGCCTACTTGGCTGGCGCCTCTGCCCAACGCACAGTCACCCGATCCTCCGTGTTCGCGTGCCGGCCACGGCCAATGGACTTAGCGATGGTGATGCGGTCGAGGAAGAAAGCCAGGAAGCTACGTCGCTGCTCCAGGTCCCAACTGCCCCACGTCGACTCCGGCCCGATGGGGTCGCCCTCCGGGGCCGTCCACTCCGAGGGGATGGCCACGGTGCCGCTCTCATCCCGCCCCAGCTCAGCTACGCGCTCACTCACGCGAGCCTCATGGGCAGTCAGCCGCTCGACGGATTCAGCGAACATGGCCGTGCCAGTCGCCCCGGCGTACAGCCCTGCTTGTCGGTCGGCGTACAGCGTGCGCAGGGCTTCCCGTACGTGCTCCAACTCAGCCCGCGCGGCGGCTAGTTCAGCCTGCCGTTCGCCCGTGTCTGCCTGGGCGGCAAATCGGCGCGCTGCCTCCTCAAGCCATTCCAGGTCTTCACGGTCCTCGGGGTCCAGCGCACTCAGGCGCGACCACACGGTGCGGGCGACCACGTCGTCGGCGGCTTCCATGCTGATGGCCAGGCCACCATGTCCCGGCACAGCGCCGGACTGGGCCCGGTTGCACCGGTAGAGCTGCTTGCCGTTGCGTCGGTCGGTCACCATGGACGATCCGCACACCCCACAGAACAGCATCCCTGCCCCGCCGAGCAGCGACGGCACAGACCGGCCAGCCTGCCTCACAACCTGCGGCGTACGGCCGTCGAGAACGTCCTGAAGGCGCCACCAGTCGTCAGCGGGAACGATGCCCTCATGTGCTACCAAGGGGGCGCCGGAATCGTCGCGCAGAATGACTCGCTTGGTGCCCTGGCGTTCAGCGGCATAGCCAGCAAGGCGAGGGTCACGCAGGATGCGCAGCACGGTCGAGGACACCCACGCAGTACGCTCCAGCGGCTTGCTTATGCCCCTGCCCCGCCGGGCGGTCACGCGCGCTGCCATGTCCGCCGCTTTGGTCGGCACGCCGTCTGTGTTCAGCCTGCGGGCAATGGCAGATGCGGCTACGCCGGACAACGCCCACTCGACCATTTGGTGCACGTGCGGTGCCTCTGCCGGGTCCGGGACCAGCTTGACCACCACCAGGTCCCCGCGCGGCTCACGGCTCGACTGGAAGCCGTACGGGGCCATGCCGGACACGTGGGAGCCAGCAGCGCGCAGGGTCTCTTTAGTCGCCGTGATGTACGCCGACTTCAGGTCTGACTCTTGCTGAGCCAGCGCAGCGATGAGGCCGAAGATCGCAACGCCCATGGGAGTAGACGTGTCCAAGTAGGGCTCTTCGACGCTGACGAGCAGTACGCCGTATTTGGCAAGTTCCTCGTTGATCAGCATCGCTTCGAGGGCGCCCTGTCGGGTGAGCCGGGACAGCGAGAACACGACCACTGCGTCTACGTGCCCGGCGCGAACGGCGGACATCATCTCCTCGAACTCCGGCCGGACGACCTTCGGGTCCCAGCCGGATTTACCGACGTCGGCGAAGTGGCCCGCGTTGTCCCAGCCTTTGGCCGTGATCAGCGCCTCGCACTTGGTCCGCTGTGCTTCGGGGGACGACGCGGAGTCGTCCTCACGCTTCCTTGACTGTCGGATGTAGGACACTGCGCGCACATGGTCCAGATTAGGGGTCCAGTCGGAGCCCCGTTTGACGAGAGGTGTCATGTGCCTAGCGTAGTAAAAATCAATGTACTGACCGTGCCCGCCGAGCAGCGGGAGACGCTGGAGAAGCGGTTCGCGTCGCGGGCGCATGCCGTGGAGAGCTCCGACGGGTTCGAGTGGTTCGAGCTGCTTCGCCCGGTCGAGGGAACCGACACCTACCTGGTCTACACCCGGTGGCGGGACGAGGAGTCCTTCCAGGCCTGGATGGAGGGGCCGATGAAGGCCGCCCACCAGGGCGTCGGCGAGGGCGGGGAGCGGCCCAGGCCCGCGGCCACCGACTCCACCCTCTGGTCCTTCGAGGTGGTGCAGCAGGCGGCCCCCAAGGGCGCCTAGGACAGGCCCTGGGCTCCCAGGGCGATCCCAGGGCCGCCGTACCGTACGACGACGCCCCCGGGCCCGTTCGGGCTCGGGGGCGTCGGACGTCGGCGACCGGGTCGGTTACTTCACCGGCTCGGGCTCCGGTGCGTTCTCGGTCTCCGCCTCGCCCGCCGGGTCGACCGGCGTCCTGACGGAGTCGAGGAGCAGCTGGGCGACGTCCACGACCTGGATGGACTCCTTGGCCTTACCGTCGTTCTTCTTGCCGTTGACCGAGTCGGTCAGCATGACCAGGCAGAACGGGCAGGCGGTGGAGACGATGTCCGGGTTCAGGGACAGGGCCTCGTCGACGCGCTCGTTGTTGATGCGCTTGCCGATCCGCTCCTCCATCCACATCCGCGCGCCACCCGCGCCACAGCAGAAGCCGCGCTCCTTGTGGCGGTGCATCTCCTCGTTGCGCAGGCCGGGCACCTTGCCGATGATCTCGCGTGGCGGCGTGTAGATCTTGTTGTGGCGGCCCAGGTAGCACGGGTCGTGGTAGGTGATGATGCCCTCGACCGGGGTGACCGGGACCAGCTTGCCCTCGTCCACCAGGTGCTGCAGCAGCTGGGTGTGGTGGATGACCTCGTAGTCGCCGCCGAGCTGCGGGTACTCGTTGCCGAGGGTGTTGAGGCAGTGCGGGCAGGTGGCGACGATCTTCTTCGCCGACTTCGGCTTCCTCGACTCGGGGGTGACGTTGCCCTCGTCGTCCGTCTCCTCGCCGAAGGCCATGTTCAGCGCGGCCACGTTCTCCATGCCGAGCTCCTGGAACAGGGGCTCGTTGCCCAGGCGGCGGGCGGAGTCACCGGTGCACTTCTCGTCGCCGCCCATGATCGCGAACTTCACGCCCGCGATGTGCAGCAGTTCCGCGAAGGCCTTGGTGGTCTTCTTCGCCCGGTCCTCCAGGGCGCCGGCGCAGCCGACCCAGTACAGGTACTCGACCTCGGTGAGGTCCTCGATGTCCCGGCCGACCACCGGGATCTCGAAGTCGACCTCCTTGGTCCACTCCAGGCGCTGCTTCTTGGCCAGGCCCCAGGGGTTGCCCTTCTTCTCCAGGTTCTTGAGCATCGTGCCCGCCTCGGACGGGAACGCCGACTCGATCATCACCTGGTAGCGGCGCATGTCGACGATGTGGTCGACGTGCTCGATGTCCACCGGGCACTGCTCGACGCAGGCGCCGCAGGTGGTGCAGGACCACAGGACGTCCGGGTCGATGACGCCGTTCTCCTCGGCGGTGCCGATCAGCGGGCGCTCGGCCTCGGCCAGCGCGGACGCCGGGACGTCCTTGAGGGCCTCGGCCGAAGCCTTCTCCTCGC
This sequence comes from Streptomyces sp. NPDC046197, assembly GCF_040646295.1. NCBI lineage: Bacteria > Bacillati > Actinomycetota > Actinomycetes > Kitasatosporales > Streptomycetaceae > Streptomyces > Streptomyces sp. NPDC046197. The sequence goes on from NZ_JBEYZY010000001.1 coordinate 339,802, forward strand.
CCTCCATGGTCTTGCCGCCACCGGCCAGCAGGTACGGCGCCTTGGCGTGCGCGTTGTCGCGCAGCGACATGATCAGGAGCTTGGGGGAAAGCGGCTTGCCGGTGTTCCAGGCGGGGCACTGCGACTGGCAGCGGCCGCACTCGGTGCAGGTGGAGAAGTCCAGCAGGCCCTTCCACGAGAACTGCTCGACCTGGGAGACGCCGAAGACGTCGTCCTCGCCGGGGTCGGCGAAGTCGATCGGCTTGCCGCCGCTCGTCATGGGCTGCAGGGCGCCGAGGGAGGTCGAGCCGTCCGCGTTGCGCTTGAACCAGATGTTCGGGAAGGCGAGGAAGCGGTGCCAGGCCACACCCATGTCGGTCTTGAGGGCGACCGTGATCATCCAGATGAAGGAGGTCGCGATCTTCAGGCCGGCGAAGAAGTAGGTGAGGTTCTGGAGCGTGGAGACGTCCAGGCCCTCCAGCCACGAGACGACCGGGTACGAGATGAAGAAGGAGGACTCGTAGCCGTCCACGTGGTGCTGGGCGCCCTCCAGGGCGTGCAGCATGAAGATGCAGACGCCGACGATGAGGATGACGCCCTCGACGAAGTACGCCTGGCCGAAGTTGGAGCCGGCGAAGCGGGACTTGCGGCCCGGCTTGTTCGGCTTGCTCAGCTGCCGGATGACGATCAGGACCAGGATGCCGAGCACCGTCATCGTGCCGATGAACTCGACGAAGATGTTGTAGGGCGCCCAGTCTCCGATGACCGGCAGAATCCAGTCCGCCTGGAACAGCTGCCCGATCGCGTTGACGATCGTCAGCAGCAGGGTGAAGAAGCCCACCGCCACGAACCAGTGAGCCACGCCGACGACGCCCCAGCGGTTCATCCGGGTGTGGCCGAGGAACTCCTTGGCCACGGTGATGGTGCGCTGTGTGGGCTCGTTGGTCCTGGACCCGGCGGGCAGCGGTTGACCGAGCCGCATGAAGGTGTAGATCTGCAGGAGGGCGCGGCCGAACAGTGCCACGCCGACCACGATCAGGACCAGCGACACGATGATCGCGGCGAGTTGCATTGGGGCTCCTGAGGCGGCCTCGATTGGCTGAGCGAGATTACTAAGCGGTAACTTATGCAGTCCGTCTGAGACTACCCCCATCCTCCGTCGCAATGTAGCCGCATGGTCGGTGATCTGCGTCGCTGAGGGTTGCCTGTGGATCTGATCGTGTTATTCACACCTAATCGACCCATTCGCCCCTAATTTAAGAAGCGTGCTCTACGGGATCGCCACCGCCACCACCGCCCTGCTCCTCGCCGCCCTGCTCTCGGCGCTGCTCCGGGTGCCCGCGCTGCGGCTCGGACTCGTCGACCGGCGGCGGGTGCGGCCCGTGCCGCTGCTCGGCGGTGTCGCCGTGGTGGCCAGTACCTGCCTGGTCGCGGCGGCCGGCGACTGGACCGGCGCGGCCCCCCTCAGCGGCGGGGTGGCAAGGCTGCTGGCGGCCGGTGCCGGGGTCGCCGTCCTCGGGCTGGTCGCGGACGTGTGGCGGCTGAAGACGCGGCTGCTGCTGGTGGGCGCGGCCGCCGCGGCGGCCTGTGTGGTGCCCTACGACGAGACCGGGCTGCCCATGGGCATCCTTTCCGTGGTCTGGATCGCCTGCGTGGCCGCCGCCTTCCGGGGGCTGGACCACGCCGACGGCCTCGCGGGCACGGTGGGCGTGCTCACCGCCTTCGGGGTGGGGGCCTGCGCGGCGGCCGAGGTCATGGACGACCTGGCGGTGCTGCTGAGCGTGCTGGCCGCCGCCCTGACCGGCTTCCTCATGCACAACTGGCATCCCGCGCGGACCACCTTCGGGGCCTGCGGTGCGCTGTTCACCGGCTTCGTGCTCGCCTCGTCGGCCGTCCTCACCCGCAGCGGCTACGACCCGGTCTCCACCGCGGCCGTCCTCTTCCCGCTCACCGCGACGGCGAGCGCCGACGCCCTCCTGATCGTGCTGTCCCGGAAGCTGGCCCGCCGGGCGGTGGCGCGCCGCGGCCCCGACCACCTCGCGCACCGGCTGCGCCGGCTCGGCCTCACCCCGCAGGGCGCGACGGTCCTGATCGGCATCGGGACCTTCTCCGCGGTGCTCGTCGGCGTGCTCCTCCACACGGACTGGGCCGGGCGGTCGAGCGTACTGTGGGTGGTCGGCGTGACCCTGGTGGTCGTTCTCGGGCTGCTGCGGGTCCCGGTGTACGGCCCCCGCCGCCCCGCGGACGTACAGACCGCGCGGCGGCAGACCGGCACCCACGGCGCCCGGCGGCAGACCGACGCCCACGGCACCGGGCGGCACGAGAGCGGCCCCGTCGCCGGGAACCAGAGCGCCCCGCGCGGCCTGCGGAGCCAGGAGGCCCCCCTGCGCGGTCCTCGGAGTCAGGCCGACGCCTACGAGCCCAGGGGCCGGGACCCCTACGAAACCCGGGGCCGGGACGCCGCCCAGGGCCCTCGTCGTCAACCTGAATATTCCGCCCGGCCGCCCCGGCAATCCACATCGCCGCAGGTCAGGGGACCCTTGCGTGTAAGTGATAGATAAGACTTGAGTCGGCTCGACTCACCTCTGTTGACCCCGGGGAAGGGCTCGTGCACACTTGAGTCCGTTCCACTCAAGTCAGCTGGAGGAATTCACCATGGCACGTGCGGTCGGCATCGACCTGGGCACGACTAACTCCGTCGTCAGCGTTCTGGAGGGCGGCGAGCCCACCGTCATCACCAACGCCGAGGGCGCCAGGACCACGCCGTCCGTCGTCGCCTTCGCCAAGAACGGCGAGGTGCTGGTCGGTGAGGTGGCCAAGCGTCAGGCGGTCACCAACGTCGACAGGACCATCCGGTCGGTCAAGCGCCACATGGGCACCGACTGGAAGATCAACCTCGACGGCAAGGACTTCAACCCGCAGCAGATCAGCGCCTTCGTGCTGCAGAAGCTGAAGCGGGACGCCGAGGCGTACCTGGGCGAGAAGGTGACCGACGCGGTCATCACCGTCCCGGCGTACTTCAACGACGCAGAGCGCCAGGCCACCAAGGAGGCCGGCGAGATCGCCGGTCTGAACGTACTGCGCATCGTCAACGAGCCGACGGCCGCCGCCCTGGCGTACGGCCTCGACAAGGACGACCAGACGATCCTCGTCTTCGACCTCGGTGGCGGCACCTTCGACGTCTCCCTGCTGGAGATCGGCGACGGCGTCGTCGAGGTGAAGGCCACCAACGGTGACAACCACCTCGGTGGTGACGACTGGGACCAGCGCATCGTCGACTACCTGGTCAAGCAGTTCCAGGCCGGCCACGGCGTCGACCTGTCCAAGGACAAGATGGCACTCCAGCGCCTGCGTGAGGCCGCGGAGAAGGCCAAGATCGAGCTGTCCTCGTCCACCGAGACCTCGATCAACCTGCCCTACATCACCGCGTCCGCCGAGGGCCCGCTGCACCTGGACGAGAAGCTCACCCGCGCTCAGTTCCAGCAGCTGACGGCCGACCTGCTGGAGCGCTGCAAGACGCCGTTCTTCAACGTCATGAAGGACGCCGGCGTCTCCATCAACGAGATCGACCACGTCGTCCTCGTCGGTGGCTCCACCCGTATGCCCGCCGTCGCCGAGCTCGTCAAGGAGCTGACCGGCGGCAAGGAGGCCAACAAGGGCGTCAACCCGGACGAGGTCGTCGCCATCGGCGCCTCGCTCCAGGCCGGTGTCCTCAAGGGTGAGGTCAAGGACGTCCTGCTCCTCGACGTGACCCCGCTGTCCCTCGGTATCGAGACCAAGGGCGGCATCATGACCAAGCTCATCGAGCGCAACACCACGATCCCGACCAAGCGGTCCGAGATCTTCACCACGGCCGAGGACAACCAGCCGTCCGTGCAGATCCAGGTCTACCAGGGCGAGCGCGAGATCGCGGCGTACAACAAGAAGCTCGGCATGTTCGAGCTGACCGGTCTGCCGCCGGCGCCGCGTGGCGTCCCGCAGATCGAGGTGTCCTTCGACATCGACGCCAACGGCATCATGCACGTCACGGCGAAGGACCTCGGCACCGGCAAGGAGCAGAAGATGACCGTCACCGGCGGCTCCTCGCTCCCGAAGGACGAGGTCGACCGGATGCGCCAGGAGGCCGAGCAGTACGCGGAGGAGGACCACCGCCGCCGCGAGGCCGCCGAGACCCGCAACCAGGGCGAGCAGCTCGTCTACCAGACCGAGAAGTTCCTCAAGGACAACGAGGACAAGGTCCCGGGCGAGATCAAGACCGAGGTCGAGGCCGCGGTCAGCGAGCTCAAGGAGAAGCTCAAGGGCGAGGACACGGCGGAGATCCGCACCGCCACCGAGAAGGTCGCGGCCGTCTCGCAGAAGCTCGGCCAGGCCATGTACGCCGACGCCCAGGCCGCGCAGGCCGCGGGCGGTGCCGGTGACGCCGGTGCCGGCCAGGCGAAGGCCGACGACGACGTCGTCGACGCCGAGATCGTCGACGAGGACCGTAAGGACGGTGCCGCGTGACGGAGGAGACCCCGGGCTTCGACGAGCAGCAGCCCGATGTCCCCTCCGGCGCCTCGACTGACGACGCCGAGCCGCAGGCCGCCTCCTCCCAGGAGAAGGGGGCGGCCCCGGCCGGGGACGCGGATCGGACGGCCGGTCTGACGGCGCAGCTGGACCAGGCCCGCACGGCGCTGGGTGAGCGCACGGCGGACCTCCAGCGGCTGCAGGCCGAGTTCCAGAACTACCGCCGCCGGGTCGAGCGCGACCGGATCGCGGTCAAGGAGATCGCCATCGCGAACCTCCTGACCGAGTTGCTGCCCGTGCTCGACGACATCGGTCGCGCACGCGAACACGGCGAACTGGTGGGCGGTTTCAAGTCCGTCGGCGAGTCACTGGAGACCGTGGCGGCGAAGATGGGGCTGCAGCAGTTCGGCAAGGAGGGCGAGCCCTTCGACCCGACGATCCACGAGGCCCTGATGCACAGCTACGCGCCGGACGTCACCGAGACGACCTGCGTGGCGATCCTGCAGCCCGGGTACCGGATCGGCGAGCGCACCATCCGCCCCGCGCGGGTGGCCGTGGCCGAGCCCCAGCCGGGCGCGCAGACGGTCAAGCCGACCGAGGACGCCACGTCCGCGGAGCAGGCCGAGGACAAGGAGAACGGTGGCCCGGAGGAGGGCTGACGTCAAAACGAACGCAGGGAAGGAGGGGCGTCGGGGATGAGCACCAAGGACTTCATCGAGAAGGACTACTACAAGGTCCTCGGCGTCCCCAAGGACGCCACCGAGGCCGAGATCAAGAAGGCGTACCGGAAGCTCGCCCGCGAGTTCCACCCGGACGCCAACAAGGGCAACGCCAAGGCCGAGGAGCGCTTCAAGGAGATCTCCGAGGCGAACGACATCCTCGGTGACCCCAAGAAGCGCAAGGAGTACGACGAGGCCCGCGCACTCTTCGGCAACGGCGGGTTCCGCCCGGGGCCGGGCGCGAGCGGCGGCAACTTCAACTTCGACCTGGGCGACCTCTTCGGAGGCGGCGCCCAGGGCGGGGGCGGCGGTTTCGGCGGCGGTCTCGGTGACGTCTTCGGGGGCCTGTTCAACCGGGGCGGTGCGGGCACCACGCGCACCCAGCCCCGGCGCGGCCAGGACATCGAGTCCGAGGTCACGCTGAGCTTCACGGAGGCCATCGAGGGCGCCACGGTGCCGCTGCGCATGTCCAGCCAGCAGCCGTGCAAGGCCTGTTCGGGCACCGGCGACAAGAACGGCACACCGCGCGTGTGCCCGACCTGCGTCGGCACCGGGCAGGTGGCGCGCGGCTCGGGCGGCGGCTTCTCGCTGACCGACCCTTGCCCGGACTGCAAGGGCCGCGGCCTGATCGCGGAGAACCCGTGCGAGGTCTGCAAGGGCAGCGGACGGGCGAAGTCCTCGCGGACCATGCAGGTGCGCATCCCCGCGGGCGTCCTGGACGGCCAGCGCATCCGGCTGCGCGGCAAGGGCGCACCGGGCGAGCGGGGCGGCCCGGCCGGCGACCTCTACGTCGTCGTGCACGTCGCCGCCCACCCGGTCTTCGGCCGCAAGGGCGACAACCTCACCGTCACCGTGCCGGTCACGTTCGCGGAGGCGGCCCTCGGCGGCGAGGTCCGGGTGCCGACGCTCGGCGGGCCGCCGGTGACGCTGAAACTGCCTCCCGGCACGCCGAACGGCCGTACGATGCGAGCCCGTGGCAAGGGAGCGGTCCGCAAGGACGGGACGCACGGCGACCTGTTGGTCACCGTCGAGGTGAGTGTCCCGAAGGACCTTGCGGGGAAGGCTCGTGACGCGCTGGAGGCGTATCGCGAGGCGACCGCGGGCGAGGACCCGCGGGCGGAGCTGTTCGAGGCCGCGAAGGGAGCATGAGAGAGATGGACGGCCGCCGTCGCAATCCGTACGAACTGACGGAAGACACACCGGTGTACGTCATTTCGGTGGCCGCCCAGCTGTCCGGACTGCACCCGCAGACACTCCGTCAGTACGACCGGCTCGGCCTGGTCTCCCCGGACCGCACCACCGGCCGGGGCCGCCGCTACTCGGCCCGCGACATCGAACTGCTCCGCCAGGTGCAGCAGTTGTCCCAGGACGAGGGCATCAACCTGGCCGGCATCAAGCGGATCATCGAACTGGAGAACCAGGTCGCCGCCCTCCAGTCCCGCGTCGCGGAGATGCAGGCGGCGCTGGACGGCGCGGCGGCCGCGATGCGCCAGCGCGAGGCCGCCGTGCACGCCTCCTACCGCCGGGACCTGGTCCCGTACCAGGAGGTCCAGCAGACCAGCGCGCTGGTGGTGTGGCGTCCCAAGCGCCAGCAGCAGTCGGACTGACCGCGCGCACGAGCGGAACAGGGGCCCGGAGGTTCACCCGAACCTCCGGGCCCCTTCGTGCTCGACCGGTCCCGGGCCTCGGCCACCGGGGCCGTCGTGCGTCTGGCCTGGTTCGTTCGGTCACCTGCTCGGGGGCGGATTGACGGTGCGAATCCGCCCGGGATCTCGACTCGCGGTGAATGGAGTTGGTTGTACGGATCTTTGCCTTCCGGTTAACCACTGTTCGGTGGAGGGTCCGTAAAGGGCGTTTGGAGGGGATTCCGCAGAGCCTTCACACCGGAAGCGGAGCGTGATGTTGCCATCTCGTTAAGTGGTACGGCTTGACGGAGATGGTCGCCGCCGCGTTGGCTTTTCAGTCACCTGGGCCGCAATGCTGCGCCCGCGTCCGGAAGGCACCAGAAGTGAGCACCTCGATGCGTCGTATCGCCATAGCCGTGGCCGCGCCCACGTTGTCCCTTTCGCTGGCCGCATGTGGCGCGCTCGGTGGGTCCGGGAGCAGCAGCACCGCGAGCCCGACCAAGGGCAACGACGTGACAGTGGGTCTGCTGCTGCCGGAGACGGCGAACACGCGGTACGACAAGTTCGACTACCCGATCATCAAGCGGCAGGTCGAGTCCCTGACCCGGAACCAGGGGCGGGTCGACTACGCCAACGCGGGCGCGGACGCGGGCAAGCAGGCCGAGCAGATGCAGAAGATGATCGACGACAAGGTCGACATCATCCTGCTGGACGCGGTCGACTCGCACGCCATCGCCGACCAGGTGAAGAAGGCCAAGGACGCGGGCATTCCGGTCATCGCCTACGACCGCCTCGCCGAGGGCCCGATCGACGCGTACATCTCCTTCGACAACGAGCTGGTCGGCCAGGTGCAGGGCCGCTCCCTGATCGAGGCGATGGGCGCGGACACCGGCTCCGGCAAGATCGTCATGATGAACGGCTCGCCCACCGACCCCAACGCCAAGCAGTTCAAGGCAGGCGCGCTGTCGGAGCTCAGCGGCAAGGTGACGATCGCCGCGTCCTACGACACCAAGGACTGGAAGCCGGAGAACGCCACGGCCAACATGGCCCAGGCGATCGCCCAGATCGGCAAGAACAACATCGCCGGCGTCTACTCGGCCAACGACGGCATGGCGAGCGGTGTCATCAAGGCCCTCAAGGCCGCGGGCGTCACCAGCCTGCCGCCGATCACCGGCCAGGACGCCGAGCTCGACGCGGTGCAGCGGATCCTCGCGGGCGAGCAGTACATGAGCGTGTACAAGTCCTACCCGACCGAGGCCGAGAACGCCGCCGAGATGGCCGTCGCCAAGGTCCAGGGCAAGGACATCCAGTTCGACTCGCTCACACGTGACAAGGTGACCAGCCCCACCAACAAGGACGTCCCGGCGCAGCTCGTCTCCGTCGTCGCCCTGACCAAGAGCAACATCAAGGACACGGTCCTCGCCGACGGCATCTACAAGGAGTCCGAGATCTGCACCGCCAGGTACAGGTCGGCCTGCGCCGCCAACGGCCTCAAGTAGTCCTCACGGGCCGTGGGAGCCACCGGGACCGATCCGGTGGCCACCGGCTTGATCCGGTCACGGGCGGCGCTCGCCGCACCCCTCCCGCGCGCCGTACGGGGCGCACTGCGCGGGCGCGGACCACCGATCGGGCGACGTGCCGGGACCGAGGGTGACGCGGGCGGTCGCCGCCGCCGGGTCACCGGGCCGCCGTTGCCGTCGTGCACGGCAAACACCCCACGCGGGCGCCGCACCGGCGCGACAGCTCACGTCGGCGCCGCACCGGCGCCACACCTCACGTCGGCGCCGCACCACCGCAGCACCCCCCCGGCGCCGCACCCCGCCGCACCGTCGCCACGTCCAGGAGGGGCGCTCAGGGTGCGCTCAGGGTGCCGTCCAGGAGGGGCGCTCAGGGTGCGCTCAGGGTGCCGTCGAGGAGGGGCGCTCAGGGTGCCGTCGAGGAGGGGCGCTCAGGGTGCGCTCAGGGTGCCGTCGAGGAGGGGCGCTCAGGGTGCGCTCAGGGTGCCGTCGAGGAGGGGCGCTCAGGGTGCCGTC
>NZ_JBEYZY010000001.1:348762-429155 GCF_040646295.1 Streptomyces sp. NPDC046197
CGAGGAGGGGCGCTCAGGGTGCGCTCAGGGTGCCGTCGAGGAGGGACGTTCGCGGATGCGACGGTCCCCGGCGCGGTCCTCGGCGTGGTCGGCGCAGGGAGCGCCGCCCGGACGGACGAGGTGTCCGCGGGGAGGGGGGACGCCTGCCGTCCCGCCGCGCAGGACGCCTTCCGCCGGGGAGCGGACCACCGTCGGCATATGGCTGCAGTGTGACGTACGGACGCCGGTACACAACGGCTGATACCGGTGGTTTCCGGCGGCCACGCCGCCGGGAGCCGTGTTGCACAGGCGGTCAGGTCCGCGCATAGTTGCGCTGCGGAAGAGGCGGAAACCGGGGGTGGGATGGGCCATGGCCGGGCACGGGACGGACGAGCATCCACACGGTGCTGACCGACTGTGCGAGGCCGGGAATCGCGTGTATTCCCGGGCCGTACGGCGGGGCCGCGTGCCGCGCCGGGACGCGGAGCCGGTGCCCTGTCTGCTCGAACTGGCGCTGCTGCACCCGGACCCCGACGACATGGACTTCCTGGTGCCGACCGCGCCGCAGGAGGTCATGACCCGGCTGCTGCGCGGCATGTACGACGAGGTCAGCGAGAGCCACCGCAGGGTGGGCTCGGTGGTGGCCGCCTTCGAGCGGTACGCCGGCCTCGGCCGCCAGGTGCAGCCGCCCTCCGCGCCGCTCGAGGGCACGGCGATCCGCGTGCTGGACGGCCTGTCCCGCATCCAGGCGGCCATGGACGAGGCGACGGAGGCGTGCACCCGCGAGGTGCTGACCGTGCAGCCCGGCGGCATCCGCCGCGAGCACGAGCTGTCGGAGGGCCTGCACCGCGCCCTGGCGCTGCGCGGCCGCGGAGTGCGGATGCGCGACCTGTACACCCATGTCGCCCGGCACGGCCAGGGACTGCTCAACTACCTGGAGCTGATGGGTGACGCGGTCGAGGCCCGTACCCTCGACGAGGTCATCGACCGCCTCATCCTCTTCGACCGCACGGTCGCCTTCATCCCGGCCAACAGCGACCGCACGATGGCACTGGAGCTGCGCCACCCCGCGCTGGTCGAGTACCTGGTCACGGTCTTCGAACGCCTGTGGCGCCTGGCGATCCCGCTGACCGCCCCCCTGCCGGACACCGGCATCGAGGGCATCTCGCTGCGGGAGCAGTCCATCGCCGCGCTGCTCGCCGAGGGCCACCAGGACGCCGTCATCGCCGAACGGCTGGGCATCAGCGTCCGCACCTGCCGCGCCCACATCGCGCGTCTGTCGGAGACACTGGGCGCGGCCAGCCGCACCCAGCTGGGTGTCCGCATCGCCCAGGCCGGGCTGGACGGTCCGCCGCGCGCCGCCGAGGTCGCGTCGCTCACGGTTCGTGATCAGGGCTCCCAGACCGTCCGCTGAGCCGGCCCGCCGCGCATCCTCAGGCCCCGGAACGTCCCGGACCGCGCCGGACTCAGCGCTCCTGCTCCAGGATTCCGGACTGGGCGATGAGATAGCCCAGTTGGGCCCGGCTGCCGCTGCCGAGGGCGGTGGCCAGCTTCGCGATGTGGGCGCGGCAGGTGCGGACGTTCATGCCGAGGCGGCGTGCGATGGCCTCGTCGACGTGCCCCTCGACCAGCAGCTTGGCGATGGAGTGCTGGATCTCCGTGATGCCGCCGGAGGCGGTCTCGTAGGGGGCCGAGGTGCTCAGCGGTACCGCGCGGTCCCACAGCATCTCGAAGAGCTTGATGAGGTAGCGGACGAGACCGGGGTGCCTCAGCTCCAGGGCCACCTGCTGGTCGTCCCGGGCGGGGATGAACGCGACGGTCTCGTCGCAGATGATCAGGCGCTCGACGAGTTCGTCTATGGTGCGGTACTCGGCCTTGCCGACGGACAACTGGGCGACGTAGGCCAGCTTTTCGGGGCTGTAGCGGGCGGTGTGCTGGTAGAGCGTGCGGATGCGCACCCCGCGTTCGGTCAGCGGCCGGTCGCGCTCCAGACCCTGGACCAGGCTGCGTTCGGGGCGGTTGCCGCTGGGCTGGATGGTGAGCATCTCCGAGTGGCACTGGGCCGCGGCCAGGTTCAGTGCCGCGTTGATCCGTTCGCCGCCCTCCAGCACCGTGATGGAGTCCGTGCTCGCCGTCGCCTGCGCGCTGAGGGCCATGAATGGCTCGAATGCGTCCGACAGTTCGATCGACAGCCGCCGCCGCTCGGTGATCTCCTGCTCGATGGGGTTGAGCCGCTGGGCCAGGGCCACCGCCGGAGACACCGGGCGCAGCCAGCCCGCGTCGTCGGGGTCGGGGTGCAGCAGGGCGAATTCGATCAGGCAGGGGGCGGATTCCACATCGGTGCGGGCGACGCGTCCGAGGCGCAGCGCATGCGCATAAAGACGGCCACCCTCCTCGCACATCTCGGTCACCGCATGGGGATGTGTTTCCTTTGTCCGATTTGTTGTCAAATCTCCACCCCCCAGGGTCCTGAACATGCAGGAACATGATGCACCGATTGTGTGGCCATGACGTGCCCGAATGAGCCATCGTCGTATCTGACGGGGGAAGAGGGGACCTTCAAGTGAGGACGAAGCCGACTATGCGTAAGAGAATGCTTCGCTCGGTGCTTGTAGCAGCCTTCTCCACCGTTGTGGCCTTCGGTGCGCTGAGTGGCCTCGCTGGTGCGAAGGGTGATACTCGGGCGGACAGTGCCTGGCCGGCGGTGGCCGTGGCCAGCGCCTCGGCCGGCGGCGGTGCCGCGCAGGTCGGCACTGGCGGTGAGTTGAAGTGACGACACCTCCCGACGACCGTTCCTTCCGGCGGGAAATGGCCACCGCCTACCGCTCCGGCTGGCACTTCATCGACCTGGTCACCGCCATCCCCCACAGTGGTGACTCGCTGATGGTGACCGTCTTCGGCGAGCCGGTCGTCGTCACGCGGGACGACGACGAGGACGTGCGGGCGTACCGGTGTCTGCGGCGGCCTCGGGGGGCGCCGCAGCCTGTGCGGTGTGCCGTCCGATACGGAATGATCTTTGTCAACCTCGACCAGCGGGATCACCGGCAGGTGGCGCCGGAACCGTCGAACCTCAGGACCATCTCAGCCACCCCCCGCAGTGCCTGAAGCGATTCCCCCGTCGTAAAAGATCGCTCAGGTGCTTCCCCCCGCAGCGGCGTCACCGTGACCTGAACACGGTGACGCCGCTGCAGTTTTTCCCGGAATCGCCGGGTTCGGCAGCGTTGCGTACTGGCTGAAAACAGCCGCGCCGGCTCGGCCATGCCCGGGCGCACCCTCTTGCGCTGCCTCCCGCGTCCGTTTCCGCGTCCCCTCCCGCGTCCGTTCCCGCGCCCCCTCTGGCGTCGCCCGCACGATCCGCCGCCCGCCGCCCGCCGCCCGCCGCCCGCCGCCCGCCGCCCGCCGCCCGCCGCCCGCCCGTTCGCGCTCGCGCCCCCTTCGTTCGGAACTCGTTCCGCGCAAAGCCCCCGGCTCCACCTTGAGTGGAATAGACTCAACTTTGTTACGTTGGTTAAGTCAGCACAGGGAGACGTCGCAGAGCGCTGACGCCAAGGAGGAGAACGGGACCGTGGACGCCGAGCTGACCAACAGGAGCCGGGACGCGATCAATGCGGCCGGAAACCGGGCCGTGACCGAGGGGCACCCGGACCTCACGCCCGCCCATCTGCTCCTCGCGCTGCTCGAGGGGCAGGACAACGAGAACATCACCGACCTGCTGGCGGCCGTCGACGCCGACCAGGCCGCCGTCCGTTCCGGCACCGAGCGCGTACTCGCGTCGCTGCCCAGCGTGACCGGGTCCACCGTCGCGCCCCCGCAGCCCAACCGCGAGCTGCTCGCCGTGATCGCGGACGCCCAGACCCGGGCGAAGGAGCTCGGGGACGAGTACCTGTCGACCGAGCACCTGCTCATCGGTGTCGCGGCCAAGGGCGGCGCGGCCGGCGAGGTGCTCTCCGGGCAGGGTGCCGGTGCCAGGAAGCTGCAGGAGGCCTTCCAGAAGGCCAGGGGAGGACGCCGGGTGACCACAGCCGACCCGGAGGGCCAGTACAAGGCCCTGGAGAAGTTCGGGACCGACTTCACCGCGGCCGCCCGCGAGGGCAGGCTCGACCCGGTCATCGGCCGGGACCAGGAGATCCGCCGTGTCGTGCAGGTGCTGTCCCGCCGTACGAAGAACAACCCGGTCCTCATCGGTGAGCCCGGCGTCGGCAAGACCGCCGTCGTCGAGGGGCTCGCCCAGCGGATCGTGAAGGGCGACGTGCCCGAGTCCCTCAAGAACAAGCGGCTGGTCGCGCTCGACCTGGGCGCCATGGTCGCGGGCGCGAAGTACCGCGGCGAGTTCGAGGAGCGCCTGAAGACCGTCCTCGCCGAGATCAAGGACTCCGAGGGCCGGATCATCACCTTCATCGACGAGCTGCACACGGTCGTGGGCGCGGGCGCCGGCGGCGACTCCGCGATGGACGCGGGCAACATGCTCAAGCCGATGCTGGCCCGCGGCGAACTGCGCATGGTCGGCGCCACGACCCTCGACGAGTACCGCGAGCGGATCGAGAAGGACCCGGCGCTGGAGCGGCGCTTCCAGCAGGTGCTGGTGGCCGAGCCGAGCGTGGAGGACTCCGTCGCGATCCTGCGCGGACTCAAGGGCCGCTACGAGGCCCACCACAAGGTGCAGATCAACGACTCCGCGCTGGTGGCCGCCGCGACCCTGTCCGACCGCTACATCACCTCCCGCTTCCTGCCGGACAAGGCCATCGACCTCGTCGACGAGGCCGCCTCCCGGCTGCGGATGGAGATCGACTCCTCCCCGGTCGAGATCGACGAACTCCAGCGCACCGTCGACCGGTTGAAGATGGAGGAGCTGGCGCTCGACAAGGAGACGGACGCCGCCTCGCGCGAGCGGCTGGAGAAGCTGCGCCGCGACCTCGCCGACAAGGAGGAGGAGCTGCGCGGCCTGACCGCCCGCTGGGAGAAGGAGAAGCAGTCCCTCAACCGCGTCGGTGAGCTGAAGGAGAAGCTCGACGACCTGCGCGGCCAGGCCGAACGCGCCCAGCGCGACGGCGACTTCGACACCGCGTCCAAGCTGCTGTACGGCGAGATCCCGGGCGTCGAGAAGGAGTTGGAGGCCGCCTCGCAGGCCGAGGAGGAGGCCGCCAGGGACACCATGGTGAAGGAGGAGGTCGGCCCGGACGACATCGCCGACGTGGTCGCCTCCTGGACCGGCATCCCGGCCGGCCGCCTGCTGGAGGGCGAGACGCAGAAGCTGCTGCGCATGGAGGAGGAGATCGGCAGGCGGCTGATCGGGCAGACGGAGGCGGTACGGGCCGTCTCGGACGCCGTACGCCGCAGCCGGGCGGGCATCTCGGACCCCGACCGCCCGACCGGTTCGTTCCTCTTCCTCGGCCCGACCGGTGTCGGCAAGACCGAACTCGCCAAGGCCCTGGCCGACTTCCTGTTCGACGACGAGCGGGCGATGGTCCGCATCGACATGTCGGAGTACAGCGAGAAGCACAGCGTCGCCCGCCTGGTCGGCGCCCCGCCCGGCTACGTCGGCTACGAGGAGGGTGGCCAGCTCACGGAGGCGGTCCGCCGCCGCCCGTACAGCGTGGTGCTGCTCGACGAGGTGGAGAAGGCCCACTCCGAGGTCTTCGACATCCTTCTGCAGGTGCTGGACGACGGCCGCCTGACGGACGGCCAGGGGCGTACGGTCGACTTCCGCAACACCATCCTGATCCTCACCTCCAACCTGGGCAGCCAGTTCCTGGTCGACCCCATCGCCGGCGAGGAGGAGAAGAAGGAGCAGGTGCTGGAGGTGGTGCGGGCCTCCTTCAAGCCGGAGTTCCTCAACCGGCTGGACGACCTGGTGGTCTTCTCGGCGCTGGACAAGGCCGAGCTGGAGCGGATCGCACAGCTGCAGATCGACCGCCTGGCCAAGCGCCTGTCCGAGCGGCGCCTGACCCTGGAGATCACGCCCGAGGCCCTGGCCTGGCTCGCCGACGAGGGCATGGACCCGGCCTACGGCGCCCGCCCGCTGCGACGCCTGGTCCAGACCGCCATCGGCGACCGCCTCGCCAAGGAGATCCTGGCCGGCGAGATCAAGGACGGCGACACGGTCCGTGTGGACCGCTTCGGCGCCGGTCTGCTCGTCGGTGCGGCGACCGGCAAGACGCTGTAGCGGAGGCCGTCCCACGGCGCCCCGGCCCCCTCGCCGATCACCGCGAGGGGGCCGGGGCGGTTCGGCATGAGGGTGCCGTCCCGGTTGCCTCGAGGACGTGTCCTGGCGCATCCAGGTCGCACCCGGAGGGCGTCCCGGTCGCATCGCCCCGGGCGTGTCGCGGAGGGGCCCGTACGGGTACCCGGGCGACGGCCGTCCCGGTGACCGGATCCTGTCAGCCGTGGGCTGACAGGGGCGGCGGGGCTTGCCACCACCCTCCCCGCATGGGGGAGGATGGCGGAATCCGTACGAAGGGAAAAACACGGTGAGCATCGACCCGTCCTCGATTCCGAACTTCGGGGGCCAGCCCGAGCCGCAGCAAGGACCGGCGGGCCCCGTCGTCCCGGATCAGGACCTCGTGAAGCAGCTCCTCGACCAGATGGAGCTCAAGCACCTCGTGGACGAGGAGGGTGACCTCGTCGCGCCGTGGGAGCAGTTCCGCACGTACTTCATGTTCCGCGGCGAGGCCGACCAGCAGGTCTTCTCGGTGCGGACCTTCTACGACCGGTCCCACAAGATCGACGAGAAGCCGCAGCTCCTCGAGTCCATCGACGACTGGAACCGTAGGACCCTTTGGCCCAAGGTCTACACCCACACCCACGACGACGGCACCGTCCGCCTCATCGGCGAGGCGCAGATGCTGATCGGCATGGGCGTGAGCCTTGAGCACTTCGTCTCCTCGACGGTCAGCTGGGTGCGGGCCGCCATCGAGTTCGACCGGTGGCTCGTCGAACAGCTCGGTCTTGAGCAGGAGGTCAACGACGCCGACAAGCCCGAGGACGACGAGGAGTAGTCCGTCCCGGGTGCAGTCCCCGCGCCCGCACACCTACAGCGGCGTGCGGGCGACCACGAGCAGATACGCCCCGTAGGCGAACGAGAGCCCGGCCAGGGCGCAGGCCACCACGGCCGCGTGCCAGGGCCGGGCTCTCCCTGCGCGCACCATGGCCGCCGCGAGCGGCAGCAGCAGCGGGAAGGCGGGCAGCAGGAAGCGGGGCTTGCACTGGAAGAAGCCCGAGCCGCCGAGCGCCACGACGATGAGCACACCGCTGTAGACCACCAGGGGCAGGGGCGCGCGGTCCAGCATGAGCAGTGCGTACAGCAGGACCGCCGCCGACACGACCACCAGCGCCATCGGGTACACGAACAGGTCCCGGTGCATCAGCAGCTGTTTGACGAAGTGCAGTGAGCCGAAGTCGAAGCGGGATCCCCACAGCCGCTGCACCGTGAAGTAGCCGCCGAGCAGGTCCCCCTTGCGCCGCCCCACCCAGAGCACATAGGCCACCCAGCCCAGCGGCGCGAGCGCGGCGCCCGCCCACAGCCTGGGGGAAACCCGGCCGCGGGCCCGCCACACCACCGGGGCCGCCCCCGCGAGCACCGCCATCGCCACCGCGAACCCGTTGGGCCGGGACAGCCCGGCCAGCGCGGACAGCGCGCCCGCCCACAGCCAGCGCCCGTCGAGCACCGCGTACAGCGACCAGGCGGCGAAGGCGGTGAGGACCGGCTCGGTGTACGCCATCGACAGCACGACCGAGTGCGGCAGCAGCCCCCACAGCAGGACCAGGGCGGTGGCGACGGCCCGCCCGTGCAGCCGGGCGCCGACCGCGTAGATCCCGCAGGCGGCCACCGCGGCGGCGAGCCACGACACGACCAGTGCCGATGCGCCCCCGCTCAGCGGGGTCACGGTGTGGACGGCGCGGATTATCGCCGGGTAGATCGGGAAGAACGCCAGGTCGCTCCAGACGATCCCGGGCCGGGGGTGCAGTGTGCGGCCATAGCCGTGGGCGGCGATCGCCAGGTACCAGATCGAGTCCCAGGACCGGCCGAGCAGGGCGAGCGGATGTTTGCCCACGGCCCAGGCACTGACGGCGAGGACGGCCACCCCGGCGATCCGGGCGGCCACGAACAGGCCGACGGCCACGGCCGCCAGCGGGAGCCGTAGCCGGACCCTCCCACCGGCATCCGGCTCGGTGAACGCGGGCGAAGGTACGGGGGTGCTGACATCGGTCACATTGGAATCTTGCGGGATGAATCCGGCGTAGTCCGCGATTGTCAGCCCGTGCCCTGCACCGAGTCGGGTCAGCCCGTCGCCGACCCTCCCTCGGAACGAGGCCAGGTGGACACCTCTGCCCACACCGTCTTGCCCACGGGGTGACGAGGTGCCGAGCCCCAGCGCGCGGCCATGGCGTCCACCAGGAGCAGGCCGCGGCCCGACTCTCCGTCGGGGTCCGGCGAGGGCGGAGCGGCGGGCGGCCGTGCACGAGGCGTCCGACACCGGGGGGTGCCCTCACCCCGCCATGCACCGCACGGCAAGGCGCCGGGCGAGCCGAGCGCCTTGGGGTGAATCCGGCGTAGTCCGCGATTGTCAGCCCGTGCCCTGCACCGAGTCGGGTCAGCCCGTCGCCGACCCTCCCTCCGGCCGTGACGGCAATCGGGAGCACGGTGCCCCGGCCTCAATGCCTCACGCCGTAGCCGTACTGAACCGGTAGACGATCTTCCCGTCGTCCTCCTGGAACCCGAGTGACTGGTAGAAGGCGCGCGCATCCGGGTTCACGCGGTCCGTCATCCATTCCAGACGGGTGCAGCCGGGGCGTGCCGAGGCCATGCCGCGGAGTTCGCCCATCAGCTGGGCACCGATGCCCTGCCGACGCAGGGCTTCACGGACGTACAGCTCCTTGAGGAAGAGGGAGTGGGTGGAACCGGCGCTCGGCCAGAGGAACGAGTACGCGGCGAGGCCCACGATGTCGCCCGTCTCGTCCTCGACCACAAGGGCGGAAGCCAGCGGCGGCGACCCGAAGAGCGCCTCCTCGACCTGTGCCTGACGCTCGTCGAACGGCTGGATGTCGGCATCCGCAGTGCCGTAGAAGCGCTCGATCTCCTCGATCAGTGCGGCCAGCTGCCGAACGTCGTTCTTCTCGGCCGGCCGGATCGTCACGGTCATCGGCGTACAGCTCCTCTCATTCGTGGTGAGCCCAGGGCCAGCGGCGGTGCGCCTATGGGGCGGCGGACGCGGTAGTCCCCAGCGCCCAGCCGTGCCGTTGCAGAGAACCCTGGACGTGCTGAATGAGATACGCCAGGTCCGCGCAGTAGACGGACGGGTTCCGATACCCACGGTCCGTGCTGAAGCGGTGCGGCAGATAGCCACCGCCGCACACGGCCACCAGGGGACAGCTCCGGCACTGCTGGGCGAGTGCGGCCGTCCCCTCCTGCTGCCGGTGCAGGAGCTTGGGGTGGTGGAGGGCCGTGTCCAAGGAGTGGTTGAAGACGTCGAACCCCAGCAGGGAGGCGCCCTCCCCGACGGAGCGGAGGGTGTCCACGCCCTCGATGCTGCCGTCGGACTCGATCACGACGCTGGTGGGCGGGGCCAGCCCCAGCGTTTCCACCGAGCTGCGCACGCCGGAGCTCAGCGCCACGATGTCCTCCAGCATCCGGACGCTGTGCTGGTGGTCGGGGCGGTCGAGCCAGGCGTCATGTACCTGGCTCATCCAGAGCCCGTATTCGGGCACGCTCGGGTCGTTGCGGTGCGGCGGGTCGTCGTGGGTTCCGTGAGGGAATCCGAAGTCGATGACCGGAGGCTCGAAGGAGGCCAGGTAGTCGTGAACCTCGACCGGGTCGTTGGCCAGGTCGACGACTGCGAGCAGTCCGGCGAACAGGTGCGGGCGGGATCGCAGGAGTTCGATGCCGCGTATGGTGGCTGCGGCGCTGGAGCGCCCGTGGTGGGTGAGCCGGTGCCGGTCGTTCGCGGCCGGCGGCCCGTCCAGGCTGACGCCCACGACCACCCCGTACCGCTCGAAGAGGTCTAGCCACGCATCGGAGAGAAGCGTCCCGTTGGTCTGGAGCTCGAAGTGCACCTCGGTGCTCGCGGGAATCCCCTCCCGAACCGCACCCAGGAGGCCGGCCATGTGCCGGACACCGGCCAGCAGCGGCTCTCCGCCGTGCAGCACGACATGGACCGCTCGGAGCCCATGGGCCATGACATGCTCTCCGACCCGACGGGCCGCGGCTCGGGCTGCGTCCAGGCCCATCCGGGCGGGCAGGTGCCGCGCCGCCTGGTCCTTGGAGTTGAAGACGAAGCAGTAGTCACAGTCGATGTTGCAGCGATTGGCGACCTTGAGGATGAACGTCCGGAAAGGAACGGTGACTTCGAGCCTCGCCATCGAGTGCAGGCGCTCAGAACGGCCAGGGCCAGATGAGCGAGGCGGCGTGAGTACCGTCGCCGACGCGGTTCGTCGCGGCCTGTTCGGCCGCTCGCCGCTGCTGTACTCGGGCGGCGACGCGGTCCAGGACCATGTTGCCTTGCGCGGGCTGCCGACCGGTGGAGGCCGTGGCGTGCGACGCGGAAAGGGACGTACGTGACGGCATTCAACGCTCCTCGTGAGGGACGTGCCCGGAGACCAGCACAGTGCGACGGCGGTGGTTGAAGGCGGCAGACCGGCTCGCAACGTAGCAGCCCGGCCACTCACCGCAACACACGGAAACTGGCCACGCAGTGGTTCATCCCGCCTGCGACACCAGGAGCCGTTCGATGTCGTCGGCCGACGCGCTCACCCCCAAGTGCCTGTAGATGGAGAGAGCTTCGCGTAGCGACCGCTCGGCGCGTTCGGGGCCGTCGATCACCCAGTCGCAGCGACCTACTCCCTCCAGTGCCCGTGCCTGCTCCAACGGACAGCGGATGGCCTGGGCCGTCCCAAGCGCCTGTTCGAAGTTGCGGCGTGCCGCGCCCGGGTCGCCTGACGTACGCAGCAGTGTTCCCCAGTGGGTCAGGACCTCCGCCTCACCACAGCGATCGCCGAGTTCGCGGAAGATGTCGAGGCTCTGCTCGAACGCGTCGACAGCACCAATTCGGTCACCGATTGCTGTGCGAGCGGCGCCCAGCTCGCCGAGCGAAGCGGCCTCGCCACCGCGGCTGCCGAGTTCCCGGTATGCCTCCAGGGCTTCTTCCAACGCGCGGATCGCCGTCGTCGCGTCCCCGCTCAGTCGGTCCAGCACCCCAAAATGGCGGACGCAGTTCGCATGCCCGAACCGCTCGCCGAGTTCGGTGAAGTACTCCAGGGCCTGGGTGTGAGCCTCGCGAGCGCCGACGAGGTCGCCGGTGAGCCTGCGCACGACGCCCAACTCCACGAGGGCGTATGCCTGGTGGACCCGGTCGTCGAGTTCTTCGTAGAGGGCGAATGCTTCACGGTGCCGCTGCGCGGCCCGCTCGTACTCGCCCATGAGGCAATGCACGACGCCCAGATCCCGCAGGGAGTTGGCTTCCCCGTACCTGTCGCCGAGTTCACGGTAGATCGACAGGGCTTCGGACTGCGCTTCTACGGCCGCGTCGAAGTCGCTGGTCTGGCGGCGCACCATGCCGAGGTCGGCGAGTGCGTTGGCCTGTCCGAGCGGGTGGCCGACCTCGCGGTAGAGAGCAAGAGCTTCGGTCTGGGCGCGGGCAGAGGCGTCGTTGTCCGCGGTCAGGTACCAGACGATGCCGGCCTGGTTCAGGGCGTCCGCCTTCCCGTGCCGGTCGCCGACTACGTTGTACTGCGTCACGGCCTCGTTCAGGGCTGCGGTCGCCTCGGGGTAGGCGGCCATGAAGCGCCGCACGACGCCGAGTTCGGTCAGTGCGCCCGCCAGTGCCTGCTGGTCGCCGGTGTGCCGCGCGGCCTCGGCGGCGGTCCGGTGCAGCCCAACGGCCTGGTCCCAGGGGCCGGCCTGCCGGAGGAACGGTGCCATGGCGGCCGCCAGGTGGATCACCAAGTCGTACAGCGCGAGGCTGTTGGCCCGCCGGATGCAGGCGAGGATGTTGGGCCGCTCGTCCTCCAGCCAGCTCAGCGCGGCCGTACGCGACTCCAGGGGTGGAGTCTCCGCCTGTCCCGTGTCGTCCGGCGGAGGTGGCGCGACGGCGCCGCTGCGGACGATGTGCTCGTTCGCGGCGGCGAGAGCCGCCAGATAGTAGGTGCCCACACGCTGAACGGCCTGTACGTGGTCCATGCTGTCTCCTTCGGCAGCGAGACCGCGGGCGTAATCGCGCAAGAGATCGTGAAGTCGGTAGCGGCTCCCCGGATGCTCGTCGATCAGATGGGCGTCGTAGAGCGCGTCGAGCTGGTCGCGGGCCACCGTCACCGTGACCGCGCCGAGCGCGGCCCCGACGTTCGCGTCGAGATCCGTACCGGGGTAGTGACCGAGGGCCCGGAAGAAGCGCTGCAGCTCCAGTGGGAGGTCTTGGTAGGACAGGTCGAAGGTCGCGGCGACCGCACGCTCCCCGGCCCGAAGTTCGCCCAGCCGGTCTCGGGCTGCGACCAGCCGTCCGTGCAGGTCCTCGGAGCTCCAGGTGGGGTGATGCCGCAGGCGCGCGGCGAGCAGCGACACGCCAAGGGGCAGGTAGCCGCACAGGCGCACGAGTTCCTCGAGTGTGTTCCGGTCGAGTGAGTCTGCCGGTCGTCCGCTGAGCCGAACGAACAGATCAACCGCGTGATCCGGCGGTAGCGCTTGCACCGGCAGCACCACTTCCTCCTGTGCGGCCAGCCTCTTGCGGGACGTCACCAGCACGAGGCATTCGCTCCCGCCGGGGAGCAGCGGTTCCAGCTGCCGGTAGCTGGCCGCGTTGTCGAGGATGAGCAGCGCTTTCTTCCCTGCGAGCCGACTGCGCCACATGGCGGCACGGGCCTCTGTGACCGCGCCGACGTCGTCGCCGACGGGGATCTGCTGCGTCGGCACGCCGGCGGCTGCGAGCAGCGAGGCCAGAGCCTCGGTCGACTGCACCGGGCTACGGCCGGGTGTGTGTCCGTTGAGGTTCACGAAGAGCTGCCCGTCCGGGAACCGTTCGGAGAGCACGTGTCCCGCGTGCACTGCGAAGGCGGTCTTCCCGACGCCCGGCATCCCGTCGATCACATGGACGGGGAGAGCTTCGCCGGTGTCCTGCGCGGCACGGACTGACTGGACCAGTGACTCCAGCTCGGTGGACCGGTTGGTGAAGGCAGAGGTGTCGCGAGGCAGCGACCGCAGCACCAGGGCGGCGCCGGGCGGGCCCGATCCGTCGTCCGGACGAGACACGGGCTCCGGGTTCTGCCCCGGGGGCCGGCGATCGTCCAGGACAGCAAGGACCGCCGTCAGCGCAGCCGTGACCACCCCCAGCATGACGAACGACAGCCAGGGATGCTTCTGTAACCAACCCAACCAGGACGGCCAATGAGACTGCGCCGACACCGCGTTCGTCACCAGTCCCACGAACATCGTGGTGACCGCGCCGCCGCCGGCGACCGCGGCGAGTGCCGCACCGCGCCGCACCCTCACGCCCACGACTCCGCTGTGCTGTTGCGCGAAGAGTGTCTCGGTGGTGGGGCGTCCCGATCCCGCAGGGATTCTGACTCGGGCACTCGTCGTGACACGATGTCGAGCGGGCGGCGAGCTGGCTGGCACAGCACATGCAGGTGCACCCGGAACACGTACATACTCCCCGATCTCGTCGATCTCGGCGCCACATCGCTAGTAAGCGGACCAGCCGTAACGGATCGGGTCAAGGTCACCTCTGCGCCACCCGCTGTCTGGTATCGGCCATTCAGAACGGCCGCACGCTCGCATCTGAGGAGGGAAGGTCGAGCGCACACACACGCTTCGTACGTGGCCCACCCCGTGCCGACCCCGCGTCAGGTGTCCGATCGAGGACCGGGTGCCGTCTGAGTACAGGTACTCAGACGGGCTGGTGGCTGAGACGGATGGGGCATGTGATGCGGTGTCGCTACTGTGCTTCTCGACCACCGCAGCGTTGCGATCGCATGTTCACAGCATCTCGGCGGCGCACGAGGGGACACGGGGAAGGGGCCACGCATGGCGTGGGAGGGGGAGCAGCTCGCGGTCGCGGCGCTCAGGCGGCAGTCGGCGCACATGCAGCTCAACATGTTGCCGGTCGACCATCGAGGTACCGGCTCGGGTGCCGGAGTGTCCGGCAATATCAGGTCCGACAAGGTCGCGAGGACCAAGGCGGGTGACGCCGTCGGCGATCTCCGGCACAACATCAGCAAGGCGCTGGCGAAGCCGGAGCTGACTGCCGGGTACGAGGACGCGCCCGCGGTCGGCGGTCAGCCCAAGGGCCGGTGACCAGGGGCCATGGATTACAAGACGCTGATGACCTTGAAGCTGTCCGAGTACTCGGATGCGGCCGATGGGTTCCGCGCGGTGAGCGACATGGCCGGCGCGGCCAAGGATCGCATCGATATGCGGATCATCCCGGCCATGCAGAAGGCCAACAAGGGTGAGGCCGCGACTGCGGCCGACGGCCAGTTGCAGGAGTTGGCGAAGAACTTCCACTACGCGCAGGTCGAATGTGGTCTGGTCAGCACGGCGCTCGACGGGTTCGTGTACGACCTGGAGGCGGCCAAGAAGAAGCTGGTCGCCGCGGTCGAGGAAGCGCACGCCAAGAAGTTCACCGTGAACTCCGACGGGTCGGTCAGCTACCCACCGGCCGGTGAGGAGACCGACGGCAAGCTCCCCGAAGGGGGCACCATGACCGGCCTGACGCAGGCCACGGCCGCAGATGCGCTCGGCCGCTACGCGGCCAACATCAACCCCAACCCCAACGCCCGGTACGCGCAGGAATACGCCGATCGCATCGCGGACGCCGTCAAGGAGGCCACGGCGGCCGACGAGAAGTGGGCACCGAAGCTGCGGGTGCTGAAGGCCGACGACGACCTGACCGTATCCGGCCGGGACTGGGCCGACGTGAAGAAGGACACCGCCGGTGTTCTCACGGGAGCTGAGGACTACCTGCTCTCAATCAAGGAGCCGCCCAAGCACGGCACTCCCAGGGAAAACGCGGAGTGGTGGAAGAGTCTCAGCGACGAGCAGCGGGCTGACTACGTAGCCCTCCACCCTGATTCGATCGGGTGGATGGACGGGCTTCCCGCCACCGTGCGTGATGAGGCGAACCGAACCGTACTTGCCGAGTCCCGTGGTGTCGCACAGGTCGAACTGGACGCCTGGATGGCGAAGGAGCCTGACCGCTTTCAGATCGTTCACAGGGTCAACCCGAACACGGGCGAGGAGGTGGACGTACGAGAAAGACTTCCTGAAGGCGAGTGGAAGGAATGGGAAGCGAAGCGGAAGGAGATGCAGGATCGCATCGACGGTATGGATGCGATCCAGAGCCGCTACGACAACTTCGCTGGGGATGAAGGGACTCGACCTTATCTGCTCGGATTCGACAACAAGAATCTCGGGCATGCCATCGTATCCATTGGGAATCCGGAAACCGCCGACAATGTGGTGACATATGTTCCGGGAACTGGATCGAACCTGGGTAGCATTGATGGCGACATACGGCGGGCCGAATTACTCCAGGCCAAAGCGGAACGAACTGACTTTACACATTCGACCGCGTCGATCCTTTGGCTTGGCTACGATGCTCCACAGGACCTGTTGGGTGATGCGACTTTTGACACGAAGTGGGCCGACAACGCCCGTGAGCCGCTGAGTAACTTTCTGGCCGGCCTTGATGCAACTCATCATGGAGGGCACGCGAATTCAACGCTCCTGGGCCACAGCTACGGCACCCTTGTGGCCGGCGAGACGATGCGTGACCATCCGAACCTGCCAGTGGACAACGCCATCTTGGTGGGAAGTCCGGGCATGGGGGTCAACCATGCCAAGGATCTGAACATCCCCGCGGATCACGTCTGGGCAGCCACTGCGAAGAACGACATGGTCAATATGGCGCCGCCGCAGGCAGGGCGGCTGGCCCCCCTGAACCCAAAGGCATACGAGCATCTCTTTGACGACCATTCAGCTATGTATGGGACTGACCCGACATCCGACGAATTCGGCGGGCGTACTTTCAAGGTCGCCGACGGGCACCTTCCGGGTTGGCATTTGAAACTCATGCCCGCTCACTCCCAGTACTGGGAGGGGAAATCCCTGGACCATTTGGCGGAGATCGTAACCGGAGGAACCCCGTGAAGCTGCGCAATCTGATGTCGATTGGTGCACTGCTGGCCGCACTGGTTGCGGCTACGGCATGCGGGGCACACGGAGGTGGGAAAGGAGACGGCGCCGCAACGCCGAAGCAGGTCGCTATGAACGAACAGCAGGCAACCAAGCGTGCGGAGGAAATCATCCACCAGGCGGTGGACGGCATGACGCCGAGGCCGAAACTCGAGCGTATCGGTCCCACCCCGGTGGGAGCCTGTATTGCCCGGGACGACGGCGGTCCTGATGATCGGTTGCAGGTGAGTCTCGCCTACAAGCTGACTGGAGTGCCGGGCAGCAAGGCCAAGTCGCTGGTGCGGCAGGCAAGGGACGCCTGGGTGAAACTGGGTTACAAGTTCCAGTCGTCGGACGCGGACTGGTCCAAACCATTCCCCCACGTGGACATGCGTACCGAACCCGACGACTTCTGGATGGACGCAATCACCGGCGTGGTGGACCGGGCCACGGGCGAAGGGCTGGCCTCCATCGGCGTGACCTCACCTTGCTTCCGGCGCAGCGCCAGTGGACAGTCCACGGCCGAGTCCGCAGCCCTTCTGCGCACACAGGTCGACGAGCACGCCGAGCATCAGGCTCTTCACCAC
This sequence comes from Streptomyces sp. NPDC046197, assembly GCF_040646295.1. NCBI lineage: Bacteria > Bacillati > Actinomycetota > Actinomycetes > Kitasatosporales > Streptomycetaceae > Streptomyces > Streptomyces sp. NPDC046197. Next base: position 365,485 of record NZ_JBEYZY010000001.1, read on the forward strand.
TCCAGCCGGATCTATGACGCGCTTCGAGCACCGCACGCCCAGGCACACGAGGGGAAGGGAATCAACGCCTACAGGGACTCCGAGGGCACCCATGTCCACCACACCTGGTCGACCCAGCCGCTCACGGAAGAGGAGACGGTGCAGGCGATGGCGCGTGTGCAGGCCTACTTCCAGAGCGCGGGCTGGACGGTGCGTCATGCTCCGACAGAATCCGGCGTTCCGGCGATCATCGCCCGTAACGTCAAGGACGACAGCGTGGCCCAGGTAGCCCCGTCCACCACTGGTGCTGTGCGCGTCGCGGTGACGATGCCCGTTGTGTCTGTGGGGTCTGCCGGGGTCTGAGATTCCCCGGGTGAGAAACGTGGGCACGCGAGGTCAGGACGCCAGGCTCCGCAGTCGGCCGGCGGCCTCCTGAAGGACGTCGTCGCGCTTGCAGAAGGCGAAGCGGACCTGGCTGCGGCCGGCCTCGGGGTCGTCGTAGAAGACGGAGTTGGGGATGGCGACGACGCCGCAGCGTTCGGGGAGCGCTCGGCAGAAGGTGTAGGCGTCCTTCTCGCCCAGCGGGGCGATGTCGGTGGTGATGAAATACGTGCCCTGGGGCTGGTAGACCTCGAACCCGGCTGCGCGCAGGCCGTTGCCGAGCAGGTCGCGCTTGCGGCGGAGATCGGTGCGGAAGCTGTCGAAGTACGAGTCCGGCAGGCAGAGCGCCTCCGCGACCGCGTACTGGAACGGGCCCGATGCCACGTACGTCAGGAACTGCTTGGCCGAGCGCACCGCCGTCACCAGTTCCGGTGGTGCCGTCGCCCAGCCGACCTTCCAGCCGGTGAAGGAGAAGGTCTTGCCGGCCGAGCCGATCGTCACCGTGCGCTCCCGCATGCCGGGGAACGTGGCGAGGGGCAGGTGCTCGGCGTCGTCGAAGACCAGGTGTTCGTACACCTCGTCCGTGACCACCAGCAGGTCCCGCTCGACGGCCAGCTCCGCGATCGCCGTCAGCTCCTCGCGTGTGAGCACCGTGCCGGTCGGGTTGTGCGGGGTGTTGACCAGCAGCAGCCGGGTCCGGTCGGTGACCGCGGCGCGCAGCTCGTCGAGGTCCAGGCGGAACGCGCCCTCGTGGGGGCGCAGCGTGACCGGTACCCGCCTGCCGCCCGCCATGGCGATGCAGGCCGCGTAGGAGTCGTAGTACGGCTCGAAGGCGACGACCTCGTCACCGGGCTCCAGCAGGGCGAGCAGGGCGGCGGCGATGGCCTCGGTGGCGCCCGCCGTGACCAGCACCTCCGTGTCCGGGTCGTACGACAGCCCGTAGCGCCGCTGCTGGTGCGCGGCCACCGCGGTACGCAGCTCGGGGATGCCCGGTCCTGGCGGGTACTGGTTGCCCCGCCCGTCGCGCAGCGCCCGTACGGCCGCCTCCCGGATCTCCTCGGGGCCGTCGGTGTCGGGGAATCCCTGGCCCAGGTTGATGGACCCGGTCCGCACGGCCAGGGCGGACATCTCGGCGAAGATCGTCGTTCCGAACTCGGCGAGCCGGCGGTTGAGGAACGGGCGTGCGCTGGAGGTCATGGCGGCCATCCTGCGCCGAAGCTCTGGAGTTCCTCAAGTGTGCTTTGGCCTCCGGACGCGGTGGGCATGTCCGGATCACGCAACGAGCGAGGCGCCCACCGGGGGCTGCTTCGGGGGAACTTCCGGGGGCGACCCCGGGGAGTCGGAAGGAGGGTGACGCCATGGTCATCGGCATCATCCTGACGGTGATCGGGGCGCTGTTCGTGGCGTCCCTGGTCTCCGCCGCACGCAGGAACGCCGGGCAGAAGCCGTACGCCAAGCGGTCCGGGTGCCGGTCGTCGCGGTCGCTGGGCAGCCGCGGCAACGGCAGTGGCAGCGACGGGGGCGTCAGCTGGTGGGCCGCGGCGGGGGACAGCGGTTCGTCGTCCGGCGGGCACCACTCGGGCGGGCATCATTCCGGTGGTCACCACTCCTGCGGTGGTGGGCACTCCTGCGGCGGTCACTCCTCGTGCGGTGGCTCGTCGTGCGGCAGCGGATGCGGCGGAGGCAGCTGACACGGGGCAGCCGAGCTCCGGAGGGGGAGCCGTATCCGTACACGCGCCCGTCGGGAAACTGTTCCCGGCGGGCGTTGTGGCACCCGCTCATGCGCCCCGGCGCACGCAGTGGTTGAACAGTTGAGTGGTTAAGCCCTCTGAGGGATGGAAAGCCCGCGAAGTTGGGTAAAAACGCTAGTGGCCGAACCACCGTTCATGATTCCCTCTACCTCACCGACGCAGCCCCTCGGACGTCCCGCACACACCTCTCCCGAACTGGGCTGACCGGACCGGTCTCCCTGTGTCCCACCGGGGTGGGCCGGCCCATGCCTTCCTTCCTTATCTCTTTCTTTCTTTGCGTGCTAGCGGAGCCGATCCATGCTCACGACCCTGAACACCTCCTACACCGATACGCGCGCGGCGGACCTCGCCTGGGCCCTGGGGCGTGAGCCGCTGCCCGCACTGGCCATGCTGGATCTCGAACTGGCGGGCACAAAGCTGCAGTTGCGGCTTCTCGGCGCGTCCCACCAGGTACTCCTGGAGGAAGAACGAGGTATCTGCTCGGAGACGGTGGCGTGCATCGCCGGCTCCAGCACGCCCCTGCCGCTCGGCGTCGCCAAACGGGTCGACGACTGGGAGTACGAGTTCGCGGCCCGCGTCGAGGTGCTGTCGCCGGGGTCCTTCGCGGGCCGCGCCCAGGAGTTGCTCGCCCTGGTCTCCGACCACCCCAACGGGCTGGCCGGTGTCTTCCCCGGCAGCCCGCACGCGTTCACCGCGATGCTGGCGCAGCGGCACGAGGGCCAGGTCCACTGGCGTACCTGGCATGCCTACCCGCAGGACGGCCAACTGGTCGCGACCCGGACGAGAGTGGGGGCGCGCCGGTCGGCGCTGGCCCGCATCGCCTGAGCGCTCGCAAACGCTTCATGCCCCGACAGTCCCTGTTTCCACACGTGTGGGTGACATGGTGTGCCGCACCCGTGACGTAACGTCGCAGTCGTGATCGAACCGCACGCCCCGGCCCCGCCCGGTACGGCGCCGCCCCGGGACCGCCCCGCCAGGCTGCCCGTCCGGCCGGGCACCGGCCGGTTCCTCGTCCTCGCGGGCGTCTTCGTCTGCGCGGCCTGCGGACTCGTGTACGAACTCGAACTGGTCGCCCTGGCCTCCTACTTGATGGGCGACTCGGTCACCCAGGCCTCCGTCGTGCTGTCCGTCATGGTGTTCGCGATGGGCATCGGCTCGCTCGCCGCCAAGCGACTGCGCAGGCACGCCGCCATCGGGTTCGGTGTCATCGAGGGAGCGCTCGCCCTCATCGGCGGCTCGAGCGCCATGGCGCTGTACGCGGTCTTCGCCTGGACCGGCGACTGGGGCGGCGTGTGGGCCAGCGGCCCGCGCTGTCTGCTGGTCGGCTTCTCCCTCGCCATAGGGCTGCTGATCGGCGCCGAGGTGCCGCTGCTGATGGAGCTGATCCAGCGCATCCGCCACCAGGACGCGGGCGGCGCGGTCGCCGACCTGTTCGCGGCGGACTACGTCGGCGCACTGGTCGGCGGCCTCGCCTTCCCCTTCCTGCTGCTGCCGGTGCTGGGTCAGTTGACGGGCGCCCTGTTCACCGGCGCGGTCAACGTCGTCGCCGGGGGAGCCCTCGTCCTCGGTCTGTTCCGGCGCGACCTGACCCCGCGCGGCCGCCGGCTGCTGCTGGTCGCCAACCTCACGGTGCTCGGCCTGCTCGCCTCGGCCGCCGCCCTGGTCGGCGACTTCGAACGGGCCGCCCGGCACGCGGTGTACGGCAAGGACGTCCGCGTGGCGCTGCAGACCGGCGTCCAGGAAGTGGTCCTCACCGGCGGGGTCCACGGCCGCCCCCTGGACCTGTACCTCGACGGCCGGCTCCGGGTCAGCGGCCGCGACGAGCGCCGCTACCACGAGGCGCTGGTCCACCCCGCGATGACCGGTCCGCACGCGCGCGTGCTGATCCTCGGTGGCGGCGACGGGCTCGCCGCCCGCGAGGTGCTCCGGCACCCGGGTGTGGACCGGGTTGACATCGTCGAACTCGACCCGGCCGTCGTCCGGTTGGCGCGCAGCGACCCCGCGCTCGCCCGGCTGAACGAGCACGTCTACGCCGACCCGCGCGTGCACGTCACCACGGCCGACGCCTTCTGCTGGCTGCGCGGCGCGCCACCGGCGGCGTACGACGTCGTCATCGAGGATCTGCCCGACCCGGGCATCACGGCGAGCACCAAGCTGTACGCGCAGGAGTTCTACGGCCTGGCCCGCCGGGCTCTCACACCCGGCGGCCGTCTGGTGGTGCACGCGGGGCCGGTCTCCTCCCGCCCGCGCGTGTTCTGGACCGTGGAGGCGACGATCCGCGCGGCCGGGCTGCGCACCGTCCCGTACCGGGTGAGCGGCCGCGACTCCGCCTTCGCCGCCGGACCCGACCGTACGACCGGAGCCTCGCCCGCCCCTCACGACTGGGGCTTCGTACTGGCCGCTCGCACTGATCCGGCTCCGCGCCTCGACCCGTACGCTCCCCGGCCGCGCACGCTCACCCCGGCCTCGCTGACGGCGGACGTCCGCGCGGCGGACCGGACCCGCATCCGCGGCCTGCCGCCGTCCACACTGATCGACCCCGGGTACGCGGACTGAAAAACCGTTCCGGTCGCGGCCCCCGGCGAGGGCGGCACCAACACCGGGCGAGCAGAAAGCGACGGGAGCGTATCCCCGGCTCCCAAACTGGGTACCCTCGGCTGACATGGAGCACGAGGTGTTCGTTCCGGTTCCGGCCCCGCGGGTGCGGGCGGCGCTCGCCGACCCCGCACGGATCGCCCGGGCGGTTCCCGGGCTCCAGCGGGACGCGGGCACCGAAGCCGTCGCCGGACGCCTGAAGGTGCGGATCGGCAGCCACTCGATCACCTACCGCGGCGCCCTCCGCGTCTCCACCCGCGACGACGGTTCGTACGCCGTCGAGGGCGACGCGACCGAGTCACGCGGCACCGGCTCGGTCAAACTCGCGCTCACGCTGCGCGTCCGCGACGCCGCCGACGGCTGCGTCCTCACCTTCGACGGCACCGCCACCGCCGACGGCCGGGTCGCGGAGCTGCCGCAGGACGCGGTGCACTCCGCCACGACCCGCCTGCTGAACCGTTTCGCGGAAAATCTGGCGTCCGGGGCGGATGAGGCCGAAGCCGAGTCCGGGCCCGGTGCGGGGCCCGAGACCACCGAGTCCCTGGCCACCGAGGACTTCGCCCCGCTGTCGACCGGGGACTTCGAAGCCACGCCCGACGCCGACGACGCCCCGGTCCCCCCGGCCTCGCTCAACTCGTTCGACGCCGAGGCTGACGAGGACGCCCAGGGCGCCGAAGACGCCGAGGCAGCTGAGACCACCGAGGCCACCGAGGACGACACCGAAGCCGGTGCCGAGCCGGAAGCCGGTGCCGAGCCGGAAGCCGGTGCCCAGGCAGAAGCCGGTGCCGAGCCGGAAGCCGGTGCCGAGCCGGAAGCCGGTGCCGAGCCGGAAGCCGGTGCCGGCGCAGGACCGCGTCCCGTCTCCGAGGACTTCGCGGAGGCCGCCGAGCCGCCCGCCGAGGCGGCGCACGCGCGGCGGACGATGATCGGGCGCAGCGCGGAAGAAGTGGACCACGCCCCACCGCGCGGCCGCTACGCCCCCGTCCCCGCCCCGCTCACCGTCTCCACCAACCCCACCCTCCGCTGGGCCGCCCCGGCGGCGGCGCTGGTCGTGGCATCGGCGATCGTCGTGGGCCGCGTCCTGCGACGCCGCCGCTGACCGAACCGGTCCCGCGCCCCGCGGCGCGGCACGTCCTCTTGATCGGCCCAGTAGCCTCGTCGCGTGAGTAACGAAGACATCACGCTGACCGCGGGCGACGCGGAAGCGATCGTGCAGCCGGGCAACGGGGGCCGCATCGGAGGGCTCCGTGTCGGCGGCCTCGAACTGCTCCGCCAGGGCGAGCGATTCGGCTGCTTCCCGATGGTCCCCTGGTGCGGCCGCATCCGCGACGGCCGCTTCCGCGACGGCGCGGCCGTCCACCAGATGCCGCTCAACTCCCCGCCGCACGCCATCCACGGCACCGCCCGCGACGGCGTCTGGCGCACCGCCCGCACCAGCCGGAACGAGGCCGTCATCACCTACGACCTCGTCGACCCCTGGCCCTACTCCGGCCGCGTCACCCAGGCGGTCACCCTGACCGAGGGCGCCCTGACGCTGACGATGTCCGTGGAGACGTACGAATCGTCCTTCCCGGCCCAGATCGGCTGGCACCCGTGGTTCAACCGCAACCTCGGCGCGGAGGACGCCCGTCTCGACTTCCATCCGGCCTGGCAGGAGGAGCGCGGCGACGACCACCTGCCCACCGGCCGCCGCATCGACCCCGGGCCCGGCCCCTGGGACGACTGCTTCGGCATGCCCTCGGGCGTCGACGTCTCCCTGACCTGGCCCGGCCAGCTGGAGTTGAAGGTGACCAGTCGCGAGGAGTGGGTCGTCGTCTACGACGAGCAGGAGGCCGCCGTGTGCGTGGAGCCGCAGACCGGCCCGCCCAACGGCCTGAACACCCTTCCGCGCCTGGTCACGCCCCTGGAACCGCTGGAGGCGGCAACGACCTGGAGCTGGCGCCGCCCTTAAGCTGGCTGCCATGAGTGACGTCAACGCAATGCCGTCGGGCACCCGCGGCGAGCTGCTGCAGCAGATCAAGGACAAGGCCGTGGTGCACGGCAAGGTGACCCTGTCGTCGGGCAAGGAAGCCGACTACTACGTCGACCTGCGCCGCATCACCCTCGACGGCGTGGCCGCCCCGCTGGTCGGTCAGGTCATGCTCGACCTGACCGCCGACCTGGACTACGAGGCCGTCGGCGGCCTCACCCTGGGCGCCGACCCGGTGGCCACCGCGATGCTGCACGCCTCGGCCGCGCGCGGGAAGACGCTCGACGCGTTCGTCGTGCGCAAGGCCGGCAAGGCGCACGGCCTGCAGCGCCGTATCGAGGGCACCGAGGTCGCGGGCCGCCGGGTGCTGGCCGTCGAGGACACCTCCACCACCGGTGGCTCGGTGCTGACCGCCGTCGAGGCGCTGCGGGAGGCCGGTGCCGAGGTCGTCGCGGTCGCCACGATCGTGGACCGGGCCACGGGCGCGGCCGAGGCGATCGCCGAGAAGGCGGGCGTGCCGTACGTGTTCGCGTACTCCAAGGACGACCTGGGTCTGGACTGAGACACCCGGTCATCCACAGGCTGGACAGGGTGACCGAAGCATCCGGCTCCGTCTGCGAAGATGGGGCCGACGATGACGTCACCCCCTAGGTCAGGGCCTTAAACACGCAGCACGCAACCCGCACATACAAGGAGCGGACAGATGCCCATCGCAACCCCCGAGGTCTACAACGAGATGCTCGACCGGGCGAAGGCAGGCAAGTTCGCCTACCCGGCCATCAACGTGACCTCCTCGCAGACCCTGCACGCGGCCCTGCGCGGTTTCGCGGAGGCGGAGAGCGACGGCATCGTCCAGATCTCGACCGGTGGTGCCGAGTTCCTGGGCGGCCAGTACAGCAAGGACATGGTCACCGGCGCCGTGGCGCTGGCCGAGTTCGCGCACATCGTCGCCGAGAAGTACCCGGTCAACGTGGCGCTGCACACGGACCACTGCCCGAAGGACAAGCTCGACGGGTACGTACGCCCGCTGCTCGCGCTCTCCGCGAAGCGTGTCGAGGCCGGCCTGAACCCGCTGTTCCAGTCGCACATGTGGGACGGCTCGGCGGAGACCCTCGCCGACAACCTCGCCATCGCCCAGGAGCTGCTGGAGCAGGCCCGCAAGGCCAAGATCGTCCTCGAGGTCGAGATCACCCCGACCGGCGGCGAGGAGGACGGCGTCTCGCACGAGATCAACGACAAGCTGTACACCACCGCCGACGACGCGATCCGCACCGCCGAGGCCCTGGGCCTTGGCGACAAGGGCCGCTACCTGCTGGCCGCCTCCTTCGGCAACGTGCACGGTGTGTACAAGCCGGGCAACGTGCAGCTCCGCCCCGACCTGCTGAAGGAGCTGAACGAGGGCGTCGCCGCCAAGTTCGGCCTCCCGGCCGGCAGCAAGCCCTTCGACTTCGTCTTCCACGGCGGCTCCGGCTCCACCGCGGAGGAGATCGCCACCGCCCTGGAAAACGGCGTCGTGAAGATGAACATCGACACGGACACCCAGTACGCCTTCACGCGTCCGGTCGCCGACCACATGTTCAAGAACTACGACGGCGTCCTGAAGGTCGACGGCGAGGTCGGCTCCAAGAAGACCTACGACCCGCGCACCTGGGGCAAGGCCGCCGAGGCGGGCATGGCCAAGCGCGTCGTCGAGGCCTGCGGCAACCTGCGTTCCGCGGGTACGAGGATCAAGTAACCGATGCGGTGACGGACCCGGTGCGCCAGGCGCCGGGTCCGTCGTCCATCTGGCCCAAAGACGGCCGGCGCGGGATGATCCCCTCATGGCTGTCATCGCACAGCACGCCCCCGCCGCGCGGGTCTCCACCCCCACCGGTCGCTGGATCCTGCTGACCACCGTGCTCGGTTCCAGCATGGCCCTGCTGGACTCGACCGTCGTCAACGTGGCACTGCCCCACATCGGCCAGGCCCTGAACGCGAGCCTGGCCACCCTCCAGTGGACGGTCAACGCCTACCTGGTCACCCTGGCCGGGCTGATCCTCCTCGGCGGCTCCCTGGGCGACCGCTACGGCCGCCGGAAGATCTTCGTGCTGGGCGTGGTCTGGTTCGCCGCCGCCTCGCTGCTGTGCGGCCTGGCCCCGACCGCGGGCATCCTCGTGGCCGCCCGCGCCCTCCAGGGCGTCGGCGGCGCCCTCCTCACCCCGGGCTCGCTCGCCCTCATCCAGGCCTCCTTCCATCCCGACGACCGGGGCAGAGCGGTCGGTCTGTGGTCGGGCTTCGGCGGCGTCGGCGCGGCCGTCGGCCCGTTCCTGGGCGGCTGGCTGGTCGACGGCCCCGGCTGGCGCTGGGTCTTCCTGCTCAACGTGCCAGTGGCCCTGCTCTGCGTCCCCATCGCGATCCGGCATGTCCCCGAGTCCGCCGACGGCCGCAGCCACGGCCGTTTCGACGTGCTCGGCGCGGGCCTCGGCGCCCTCTCCCTCGCTCTGGTGACGTACGCCCTCATCGAGGCCCCCGGCGGCTCCGTGGCGGTGCCGCTGACCGCGGTCGCCGGGGTGGTCGCGGGCGTTGCCTTCGTCCACGTCGAGAAGCACCGCTCCGACCCGATGGTGCCGCTCGACGTCTTCGCCTCCCGCCAGTTCACCGCGGTCAACCTGGTCACGCTGTGCGTCTACGCGGCCTTCGGCGGCTTCTTCTTCCTCACCGCGCTCCAGCTCCAGGTCGTGGCCGGCTACTCCGCGCTGCAGGCGGGCACCGCCCTGCTGCCGACGACCGTCCTGATGCTGCTGTTCTCGGCCCGCTCGGGCGCCCTCGCCGACCGCATCGGGCCCCGGATCCCGCTCACCGTCGGGCCACTGCTCTGCGCCGCGGCGATGCTGCTGATGCTGCGGGTCGGCAAGAACGCCGACTACCTCACCGACGTCCTCCCGGCCCTGCTGGTCATGGGTGCCGGCATGGTCACGCTGGTCGCCCCGCTGACGGCCACCGTCCTCGCCTCCGTGGACACCGCGCGCGCGGGCCTGGCCAGCGGCATCAACAACGCGGCGGCCAGGGCGGCCGGTCTGATCGCGGTAGCCGCGCTGCCGCTGCTGGCGGGGATGGGCCCGGAGGCCTACCGCTCGGCGGACGCCTTCGACGCATCGTTCCGGCGGGCCATGCCGATCTGCGCCGGGGTGCTGGTGGTGGGAGCGGTGCTGGCGTTCACGACGGTGCGCCGCCCGCCCCGGGACTGCCGCCGCCCGGAGTGCCGCACCCACGGCTGTGTGACGGCCCCGCCGCTGGAGCCGGGCCGCCGTGCGGCGGCCGACGCCCCGGACGGCCCCCGGCCGGCCCCGGCGGACGGCCCCCGGGCGGATCCGGCCGACGCCCCCGGGACGGAGCACTCCCGCGGCCCCGGGACGGAGCACTTCCGCGGCCCCGGGACGGAGCACTTCCGCGGCCCCGGGACGGAGCACTCCCGCGGCCCCGGGACGGAGCACTTCCGCCCCCCTCGCGAGGACACCGTCGACCGCCCCCCGGACCGATGACGTCGACCGCCCCCCGGAACGATGCCGCAGACTGAACCCATGACCATTCACGAGAACCTCCTGGGCGGCCCGCCCCCCACCCACCTCCCCGACGACCCGGAGCCCCGCGAGCTCCTCGCCAAGGGCACCGCCCCCGCCGAGGTCGCCGCCAAGCACCCGGCGTCCTCGCTCGCGTGGGCTCAGTTGGCCGACGACGCCTTCGAGCGGGGCGCGGCCGTGGAGTCGTACGCGTACGCCCGTACGGGCTACCACCGTGGACTGGACGCCCTGCGCCGCAGCGGCTGGAAGGGCCACGGCCCGGTGCCCTGGGAGCACGAGCCGAACCGCGGCTTCCTGCGTGCCCTGCACGCCCTGGCCCGCGCCGCCGAGGCGATCGGCGAGCAGGAGGAGTACGAGCGCTGCTCGCAGTTCCTGAAGGATTCCTCGCCGACGGCCGCCCAGACGCTGGGCTGAGGGCGTTCGCGCCTCCGCCCGGATGCTGGGCCGAGGCCGTTCGCGCCTCCGCCCGGATGCCGGGCCGAGGCCGTTCGTGTTCCGGGCCCGCCTGTGTGACCAGGCGGGCCTTGCGATCCTTGCGCGTGATGCGCAGGATGCGGGTGGGGACCGGGGCCCCCGTGCCGGCATCGGCAGGGGCGGACCGCTACCCGGAGTACATGCAGGAGACAGCGATGTCCCAACAGGCTCATCAGTCCTCGGAGACTCAGGAGCCCGAGGCCCCGCATCTCGACTTCGAAGGCACGACGCCCTACGAGGACTACGTCAAGGCGGACGTGCTCACCCACCTCCAGCACACCCTCTCCGACGACCCCGGAGAGATGGTCTTCCTGGTCACGACCCAGGTGATGGAGCTGTGGTTCACCGTCATCGTCCACGAGTGGGAGACCGCGGCGCGCGCCCTGCGCTCGGACGACGTCGCGACGGCGATCGCCGCGCTGAAGAGGTCGGTCCGGGAACTGGAGGCGCTCAACGCCTCCTGGAAGCCGCTCGGCCAGCTCACGCCGGCCCAGTTCAACTCCTACCGCGGCGCCCTCGGTGAGGGCTCCGGCTTCCAGTCGGCGATGTACCGCCGCATGGAGTTCCTGCTCGGCGAGAAGTCGGCGTCGATGCTGGTCCCGCACCGGGGCGCGCCGCGCGTGCACGCCGAACTGGAGAAGGCGCTGTACGAGCCGAGCCTCTACGACGAGGTGCTGCGAGTGCTCGCCCGACGCGGGCACGCCGTCCCGGACGCGGTGCTGAGCCGTGACGTCTCGCGGCGCTACGAGCCCTCGGAGGACGTCGAGGCCGTCTGGGCGGCGATCTACTCCGGGGACGAGTCCGACGAAGTCGCCCGTCTGGGCGAGGCGTTGAGCGATGTCGCCGAGCTGGTGTGGCGCTGGCGCAACGATCACCTGGTCGCCACCCGCCGCGCAATGGGCGCCAAGGCCGGTACGGGCGGCTCCGCCGGGGTGGCCTGGCTGGAGAAGCGCGCGCAGAAGAACGTGTTCCCCGAGCTGTGGACGGCGAGGTCCCATGTCTGAACTCGCCGTGAAGGCTCAGAAGCTGGACGCGGCGGACGAACTGGCCGCACTGCGGGACCGGTTCGTCCTCGACCCGGGGTCCGATCGGGTGGCCGACGCCGCGGGCGTGTATCTGGACGGGAACTCGCTGGGTGCCCTGCCCGCTTCCGTCCCCGACCGGGTCGCCGACGTCGTACGCCGCCAGTGGGGCGAGCTGCGCATCCGCTCCTGGGGGGAGAGCGGCTGGTGGACCGCGCCCGAGCGGATCGGCGACCGGATCGCCCCGCTGGTCGGGGCGGCGCCGGGCCAGATCGTGGTGGGCGACTCGACAAGCGTCAACGTCTTCAAGGCACTTGTGGCCGCGGTGCGGCTGGCCCGGGAGCCCGGCCACGGTGGCCGCCGGGACGAGATCCTGGTGGACGCGACGACGTTCCCCACGGACGGGTACATCGCGCGGTCGGCGGCCCGTATGACGGGCTGCGCGCTGCGGCCGGTGACGCCCGAGGAGGTTCCCGGCGCGCTGACCGACCGCACCGCCGCGGTGCTGATCAACCACGTCGACTACCGCACCGGCCGCCTGCACGACCTGCCGTCGCTGACGGCCGCGGTGCACGAGGCGGGCGCCCACGCCGTCTGGGACCTGTGCCACAGCGCGGGCGCGCTGCCGGTCGGGCTGGACGAGCACGGGGTCGACCTGGCGGTCGGCTGCACGTACAAGTACCTCAACGGCGGCCCCGGTTCACCGGCTTACCTGTACGTCCGCAAGGAGCTCCAGGACCGTTTCGACTCTCCGCTGCCCGGCTGGAACTCGCACGCCGAACCCTTCGGGATGCACCCGGAGTACGAGCCGGCGCCGGGCGCCCTGCGCGGCCGGGTCGGCACCCCCGACATCCTGTCCATGCTCGCCCTGGAGGCGGCGCTGGAGGTGTGGGACGGCGTGACGATCGAGGCCGTACGGGCCAAGTCCCTGGCGCTGACGGACTTCTTCCTGGAGTGCGTCGCCGAGTACGTCCCCGCCGGGCGCGTGGAGTCGCTGACCCCGCGGGCCCACGCGGAGCGGGGAAGTCAGGTGGCCCTGCGCTGCGCCGACGCCGGGGACGTGATGAAGCGGCTGATCGAACGGGGGGTGGTCGGCGACTTCCGCCACCCGGACGTGCTGCGCTTCGGCTTCACACCGCTCTACGTCGGATTCGGTGACACCGAACGGGCGGCGCGGGTGCTGGCGGAGACGCTGGCGGTGTAGCCGCAGGGTGCCCAGGTACGGATGGTCGTACGCGGACCGTCGGGTGCGGACGGTCGTGCCTGGGCTGCTGCTCCAAGAGCCGAACGGGGAGCCCCCGTTCAACCCTCACCGTGCGTGACAACCCCATGTCCGCGCGCGTCACTGGCCTGATACCGTCCCCGCCATCGGCCGAATTCACTCCTGGTCCGCAATTCCGTCACGTCGCTGAGAGGTTGGAACATGCCGGACGCCGCCGCACCCCGCGATGCCGCAGAACCGGGCGGGCAGGGACGGACGCCTGGGCCGGGTCGGGGGAGCGCCGGCCGTGACGCGGCGGCGCGCGCCGCCGCGGAGGAGGAGTCGGCCTTCTCGCACGCCCCCGTGGACCCCGACACCACGGCCGCGTACGGCGACCACCCCGACCAGGTCGTCGACTTCTACGCGCCGCGCACCACCGGCGCCCCGGTGCCCTCCTCCGGGGCCCCGCTCGTCGTGGTCCTGCACGGCGGCGCCTGGCGCTCTCCCTATGATCGCCGGCACATCACCCCGTTCGCGGACTTCCTCGCCCGGCACGGCTTCGCCGTGGCCAACGTCGAGTACCGGCGCGGCAGCGCCACCCCGGCCCAGCCCGGCGGGGCGCACGTCGCGGGCCGCTGGCCCGACACGTTCGACGACGTCGCGGCCGCGTTCGACGCCCTGCCCGCGCTGGTACGGGAGGCGCTCCCGCAGGCCGACCCGCGCCGCACGGTGATCACCGGCCATTCGGCAGGCGGGCACCTGGCCCTGTGGGCGGCGGCCCGGCACGTCCTGCCCACGGACGCGGTCTGGCGCACCGACCGCCCCGCGCCCCTGCGGGGCGTGGTCGCCCTCGCCCCGATCGCGGACTTCTCCGTCGCCGAGAAGCTGGACGTGTGCGCGGGCGCGGCTCGCCAACTCCTCGGCGGCAAGGACGCGTTCGCGGAGCGTCGGCCGTACACCGATCCCGCGCTGCTGCTGCCGACGGGCATCGCGACGACCGTGGTTCAGGGACGTACGGACGTGGTCGTACCGCAGGCGGTCGCGGAGTCGTACACGGAGGCGGCCGCGAAGGCGGGCGAGGTGGTGGGCCTGACCCTCCTGGAGGACGTCGGCCACTTCCCCCTGATCGACCCGGCGGCGGACGCGTGCGCGGTGGTGGTGGAGGAGATCGCCCAACTGGCTTGGTGAGAACGGGACTTGGGGGAGAGGTCGGCCGGGCTCCGGGGGCTCGGGGCGCGGCCGATTCGCTGGGGACCGCCGGTCCGGTCAGGACCCCCGTCATACCCGTAATACCTGAGAGCTACGGCCCGGAACACCTCCCCGGCGGGACGCGAGCGACAGACCCGGATCCGTAATTTCCCTTCCAGGCAAGCCCGATGGCCGGGCGGACCGGAGGGGGGAGCCATGGCGCTCGACGAGCCGAGGAGCCGGGGCGGCAGCCCGGCGAAGCACCCGACGCCGGACGACCCGGCACACACGCGACCCGAACCGCCCCGGCACGCACGGAGATGGCGCCGAGCCCTCCTCGCCGTCCTGATCACCGCGGCCGTCGTGGTCCCCCTGTCCGCCGCGACCCGGCCCCGCATCCCCGCCCCCGCTCCGGCGACCCTCGCTCCCCCGACCCGGACCACCCTCACGGCGGCCTACGACGCGAACCGCGCCAACGCCGCGCAGGCATCCCGCATGGCCGCCGCGCACGGCGACACGCATCGCGCGGCCGTCGACCGGGCCCTGGCGGCACCGTCCCGTCGGCTGCTCTCCTTCGACGGCCGCGGCTCCGGCCGGGTGACGGAGGTCGTCGGCGACCTGGCGCGCGCCGACCGCATCGCGGTCCTGGTCCCCGGCTCCGACACCTCGCTCGACACCTACGGCCGGTTCCGCGCCGACGCCACCGCCCTGGACCAGGAGCTCACCCTGGAGGAGGCCGGAGCCCGTACGGGAAGCCGCGCCGCGGTCGTGGCCTGGCTCGGCTACGAGACACCGGGCACCGTCAGCTCCACGGTCATCACCCCGGGCCGCGCCGGACAAGCCGCCCCGCACCTGCGGCGGTTGATACGCGACCTGCGTGCCGTGACGGGCCGCGGAGCGCACATCACCCTGGTGTGCCACTCGTACGGCTCCGTGGTGTGCGGCCGTGCCGCCGCCGGTCTGGACGTGAACGACATCGCCCTGCTCGGCAGCCCCGGCACGGGCGCCGACTCCGTCTCCGCGCTGCACACAAGCGCCCGGGTGTGGGCGGCCAGGGGTGCCGACGACTGGGTGGCGAACGTCCCGCATGTCAGCGCCGACGTCTTCGGCACGACCGTCGGCCTGGGCGCCGACCCCGTGTCGCCCTCCTTCGGCGCCCGCGTCTTCACGGCCGGCCGCGGAGGCCACAGCGCCTACTTCCTCCCCGGCTCACCGTCCCTCACCAACCTGGCCCACATCGTCCTGGGTGACACGAAGGGGGTGCGCCGTGGCTGACCTCCGCACCGCGGCTCTCCGCATCGAGGAAGCCACCCCCACCCACCGGGACCGGGCGGTGGACGCCCTCCGGGCCGTGGCCATCCTCGGCGTCGTCCTGGGTCACTGGCTGGTCACCGCCCTCATGGCGGACACGGACACCCGGGCCCGCCCCACCCTCCACACCGTGAGCCCCCTGCACTACATGCCCTGGCTCGCCCCCATCTCCTGGGCCTTCCAGACCCTCGCCGTGTTCTTCCTGGTCGGCGGGCATGTCGCCACCCGCAGCCACGCCTCGGCGCAAGCCCGCGGCATCCGCTATCCCCAGTGGCTGCGCACCCGTCTGTCCCGTCTGTTCAAGCCGGTCGCCGCCGTGCTGACCCTCTGGACGATCACCGCCGTCGCCCTCCTCCTCACCGGCGCCGACCCCGACACGGTTCGCGCTCTGGTCAAACTGGCCCTGTCCCCCTTGTGGTTCCTCCTGGTCTTCGCCGCCCTGACCGCCGCCACCCCGCTCCTGGCCCGGCTCAACCCGCTGTGGCCCCTGGCCGTCGTTCTCCACGTGGACCTCCTGCGCTTCGGCCTCGGCGCCCCCTCCTGGCTCGGCTGGCTGAACCTCGCGGCCGGCTGGCTGGTGCCGTACACCCTCGGCGCGGCCTGGACCCGCGGCGAGCTGGAGGGCCGACGCGCGGGCTGGATCCTGCTGACCGGCGGCGCGGCGGCGACCACGGTCCTGGTCGCGTGGGCGGGTTACCCGGCGTCGATGGTCGGCGTTCCGGGCGCGTCGATCTCCAACCTCAACCCGCCGACCCTGGCCGCCGTCACCTTCGGGCTGGCCCAGTGCGGTCTGGCGCTGCTGCTGCGCGACCGGCTGCGGCGCGCGATGCGCCGTCCCCTGGCCTGGGCGGCCGTGGCCCTGGTGAACCTCTCCGCGATGACGATCTTCCTCTGGCACCAGACGGCACTGATGGCGACCACCGCCGCCGGCCTCCTCGCCGGCCACCTGCCAGGTCTGCACACCGCCCCCGACGGTCTGGGCTGGGTGGCGGTCCGCCTGGCCTGGCTCCCGGTCTTCGCCCTGACCCTGGCGGTGTGCTGGACGGCGTTCCGCACCTACGAACAGGGCCCCCGCCGACCCGGGAACCGCCCGTCCCGAGTGATCCGCGCCCACAGCGGCAAGCGGCCGACGACCACGGGGACGACCCACCGTGCCTAGGGTTGGCGGTGTGCTTCACCGCCTGCGCACGACCCTCGGCGAGTCCCCCTCCCCGCTCTCCCCACCCCTGTCGAAGTACCGCTGGCTGCGCGGTCTGACCTACCTCGTGGCTTGCTGGATCGGCCTCGGCGTGGCCCTGGCCGGCGGCAACGAGATCAGAGACGACTACCAACTCGGCCTCGGTGTGGGCCTGCTGGCCGGCTTCGCCCAGGGCACGTCCGTGGTCCTGGCACTCTGGCGGCCCGCCTACGCCTGGACGTTGTCACTGACCGCCACGGTGGTCACCGCCCTGGCGGCGCGGGCATCTCTCATGCCGACCCCGTCGCCCGTACCGGGGCCGGGGCCGGGGCCGGGGTCGGCGCCCAACTGGCCCTGGACCACGCCGGAGGTACTGGCCCACACCGCCGTGTTCCTCCTCCTCGCGCTGCGCCTGCCCACCCGCCGGGCGATCGCGGCCCTGGCCGCCTCGGGGCTGACGACGTACGTCCTGCAAGGAGTCGTGAGCGCCCAGAATTACACGCCGACCGGCACCGTGGCGGTCGCCCTCTTCGCCGTGGCCGTCCTCGTCGGCAGCGCTCTGCGCGGCCGCCGCGAGGCCCGCTCCCAGCTGGTGAAGCAGACGACGATCACCGCCGAGGAACGGGCCCGCCGCACGCTGCTCGAAGAACGCAGCCGCATCGCCCGCGAACTGCACGACGTCGTCGCCCACCACATGTCGGTGATCTCCATCCAGGCCCAGGTCGCCCCCCACCTGGTCGAGAACCCCTCGGAGGAGCTGAGGGAGAACCTCGCCGGCATCCGGCAGAACGCCCTGGAGGCACTCGCCGAACTGCGCAGGGTGCTCGGCGTGCTGCGCTCGGAGAACCCCGAGGACCCCTACGGCCTCGGCGGACCGGCCACCGGAGCCGCCCCGGACGCCCCCCAGCCCACTCTGCGCCGTCTCGACGCCCTCATCGACAACACCCGCGCCGCCGGGCTGACGGTCGCCGCGGACATCAGGGACATGCGGCGCGAGGAGCAGCCCTACCCACCCGGCGTGGAACTGTCGGCGTACCGGATCATCCAGGAGGCCCTCAGCAACGCGTTGCGGCACGCGCCGGGCTCGACGGTACGGGTCGAAGTCACCCACTTTCCCAAAGGCCTGTACCTGGGCGTCGTCAACTCCCGCCCCCTGCAACACGTTCCGCCCTCCCCGGGCGCCGGGCACGGTCTGCTGGGCATGCGCGAGCGGGCGGCGATGCTGGGCGGCCACGTGACGGCGACGAGGACGCTGCACGGCGGGTTCGCCGTCTCGGCCTTCCTGCCCCGGGACGGCAGCACACCCGCCGACGAGCTCGATCCTCCGGAGGTGCCCGTGGTCTACGACCACCCGGCCGGTCTGCCCGTTGTATACGTCGAGCGGCCCGGCCCGCCGGCCGGGCCCGCCACCAGCACCTCACCCCGGACAGGAGAAGAGACTCCATGACCAGCGGCAGCATCCGCGTACTCATCGCCGACGACCAGCAGATGGTCCGTCAGGGCTTCACCGTGCTGCTCAACACCCAGCCGGACATCGAGGTGGTCGGCCAGGCGGTGGACGGTCTGGACGCGGTCGCCAAGGTCGCGGAGCTCCTCCCGGACGTCGTCCTCATGGACATCCGCATGCCCGAGCTCGGTGGCATCGAGGCCACCCGCCGCATCACCGAGAAGACCCCGGCCATAAAGGTGCTGGTGCTCACCACCTTCGACCTCGACGAGTACGTGTACGACGCGCTGCGCGCGGGCGCGTCCGGCTTTCTGCTGAAGGACGCCTCCGCGGACAAGCTCGCCGAGGCGGTCCGGGTGGTGGCGGCGGGCGACGCGCTGCTGGCCCCGGGGGTCACGCGCCGGCTGATCGCCGAGTTCTCCCGGCTGAACGGCACGCCCCGCGCCCCGTTGAAGGAGCGGGTCGGCGACCTGACCGAACGGGAGACGGAGGTGCTCACCCTGATCGCCCAGGGCCTGTCGAACGCGGAGATCGCCGAGTACCTCGTGGTGGCCGAGCAGACCGTGAAGACCCACGTCGGCCGGATCCTGGTCAAGCTGGGCCTGCGAGACCGCACACAGGCGGCGGTGTTCGCCTACGAGTGCGGGCTGGTGCGGCCTTCCGGGTACTGAGCGCGGACGCGACGGGCGCAACGGCGCTTCGGGCGCGGGCGGCGCCGACGGCACGACGGGTGCGGGTGGCGCCGACGGCCGCGACGGTTGCGGGCCCGCACCTCGCCGGCCGCCGGGGCCGTTCACCGTCGCCGTCCCGGGCGCGTTCGACGCGTGGCTGCTCCTGTTGCGCGACCACGATACGAGGCCCCTCGCCGAGGTGCGGCGCCGACGGGCGCGACGGGCGCGGGTGGGTGCCGACGACACGACGGGTGCAGGTGGGTGCCGACGGATGCGACGGTTGCGGGTGGGTGCCGACGGCACGACGGGTAATGACGCGCGCGAGGGATGCCGGCGGGCGCCGGCGGCTACCGGCGGGCGGCGGCGGGCGGCGGCGGACGCACGGCGTACCCGTAGTACCTGAGACGGATTCCCAAGTACCCCTCTCACTGGTGACGACCGCGACCCCCGCCTGCGCCTACCGTTTTCACCGTGACCGAGACGACGCAGACGCAGACGACGCCGGACGGTGCGTTCAGCCCGCACACGCCGCGCAGCCCGGAGGCACGGGCTGCGATGGACGCCCTGCGTGGGCTGCGGCAGGACCTGTTCCACGAGGCGTTCGCCTACCGCCCACTGCCCCGCAGGAGCGCCCCCGGCCCGCTGAGCATGCGGCTGTCCGGCCGCTTGCGGGGGTACACGGCCTGGACGCGGCACGCCCTGGTGGTCGGAGCCGGACTGCTGGCGATGGCCGTCGCCTGGGCGGCCGCCGACGACAGCCCGGCGGCCCCGGTGTCCGCCCTGCTGGCCCTGGTCCCGGTGCTGCTCACCCTGGTCCGCCCGGTCGGAGCCTTCTGGCTGTCCCTGCTGGCGACCACGGCCTCGTCGGTGGTCGCCGGCACCTTCGGCGACTGGCCCTGGCAGCCGGGCAGCTTCGTCTCGCACCTGACGGTGCTCACGGTGGTGGCCATACGCACCCGGCCGCGCGCGGCAGCGTGGATGTGGCTGCTCACCGCGGCCTACGCCGTCGCCGTCGAGGCCGTCTTCGGCTACCGACTGAGCAACAACTCGGGGCCGATGCTGGTCCTTTCCGCCCTTGCGCTGCTGGCCGTCACCATCTGGCACATACGCCGCCACGCCGAGCAGGAGGTGACCGCCCAGCAGACGGTGACCGCGCACGAGCGGTCCCGCCGCACCCTGCTGGAGGAGCGCACCACCATCGCCCGCGAGCTGCACGACGTCGTGGCCCACCACATGTCCGTGGTCGCCATCCAGGCCGAGGCCGCCCCCTACCGGGTGGAGAACCCACCGCCGGAGCTGGAGAAGGCCTTCGCCACGATCCGGGAGAACGCGGTGGCGGCGCTCACCGAGCTGCGCCGTGTCCTCGGCGTGGTTCGCGCCGAGGACTACGAGGCCCCGGAGGCCCCGCAGCCCACACTCGCCGACCTCGACGCTCTGCTGGCCAACGTGCGGGAGGCCGGGCTGAGCGTGGAGAAGGTGGTGACGGGCGCGGTGCGTGAACTCCCGCAGGGAGTTGAGCTGTCGGCGTACCGGATCGTGCAGGAGGCGCTGAGCAACACCCTGCGGCACGCGCCCGGCGCGAGCGCACGGGTCGAGATCGGCTATGTGCTCGGCGGGCTCGGCCTGCGCATAGTCAACGGCCCGCCGCCCGAGCCCTCCCTGCTCAGACCCTCGCCCGGAGCCGGGCACGGCATCACCGGCATGCGCGAGCGCGTCTCGATGCTGAGCGGCGAGATGACGGCGGGCCCGGCGAACGACGGGGGCTACGAGGTGGCCGTGTTCCTGCCGGTCGCCACGGTGATCGAGCGCGCGGACGACGACGAGGCCGGTGCATGACGACGGGCACCATCCGCGTACTGATCGCGGACGACCAGATGATGGTGCGAGAGGGCTTCTCGGTCCTGCTGAACGCGATGCCGGACATGGAGGTCGTCGGCGAGGCCGTCAACGGGCGGCAGGCCGTGGAGCGGGTGCGGGAACTCGCCCCCGACGTGGTGCTGATGGACATCCGCATGCCGGAGATGAACGGCATCGAGGCGACCCGGGAGATCGTCGCCGCGGACAGCGCCGCCAAGGTGCTGGTGCTGACCACGTTCGACCTCGACGAGTACGTCTATCAGGCGCTGCGGGCGGGAGCCTCCGGTTTTCTGCTGAAGGATGCCTCGGCGCGCCAACTGGCCGACGGGGTCCGGGTGGTGGCGGCCGGCGAGGCACTGCTGGCGCCCTCCGTCACCAAGCGGCTGATCACGGAGTTCTCGAAGCTGTCCGAGACCCCACGCCTGGTGCCCACCGCACAGGCGGCGTACGGAGACCTGACCGATCGGGAGACGGAGGTGCTGGTTCTGATCGCACAGGGGCTGTCGAACGCGGAGATCGCCGGACGGCTGGTGGTCGCAGAGTCGACGATCAAGACCCATGTGAGCCGGATCCTGGTGAAGCTGGGCCTGCGGGACCGGACCCAGGCCGCCGTGTTCGCCTACGAGGCGCGCCTGGTCACACCGGGGTGAAGCGCAGGGCCCCGGCAGTAACGCCCGCAGCCGGGAGACCCCTGGTCAGACCGGGGGAGGCCGGGCTAGCGTCCGTCCATGGCAGCTGTTTCGGACCTCGCTTTCGACCCCTGGGACCCGGCGTTCGTGGCCGACCCCTACTCCGCCTACGCCGAGCTGCGGGCCCGGGGGCGCGTTCTGTACTACGAGCCCACCGACCAGTGGCTGGTCCCGCACCACGCGGACGTCTCGGCGCTGCTGCGGGACCGACGGCTCGGCCGGACGTACCAGCACCGCTTCTCGCACGAGGACTTCGGCCGTACACCGCCCCCGCCCGAGCACGAACCGTTCCACGTGCTCAACGACCACGGGATGCTCGACCTGGAGCCGCCGGACCACACCCGCATCCGGCGCCTGGTGTCGAAGGCGTTCACGCCGCGGACGGTGGAGCGGCTCAAGCCGTACGTCCACGGCCTGGCGAACGAGCTGGTCTCCGCCCTGGTGGAGGCGGGCGGCGGCGACCTGCTCGCGGACGTCGCCGAACCGCTGCCGGTCGCCGTGATCGCCGAGATGCTCGGCATCCCCGAGTCGGACCGCGCCCAGTTGCGGCCCTGGTCGGCGGACATCTGCGGCATGTACGAGCTGAACCCGTCGCAGGAGACGGCGGCCAGGGCGGTGCGGGCGTCGGTGGAGTTCTCGGACTACCTCGGGGAGCTGATCGCGGATCGCCGTAAGGAACCGGGCGACGACCTGATCTCGGGGCTGATCGCCGCGCACGACGAGGGCGACCGCCTGACGGAGCAGGAGATGGTCTCCACGGCGGTGCTCCTGCTGAACGCCGGGCACGAGGCCACGGTGAACGCCACCGTCAACGGCTGGTGGGCACTGTTCCGCAACCCCGGTCAGCTGGCGGCCCTGCGTGCGGACCACTCGCTGATCCCGTCCGCCGTCGAAGAGCTGATGCGTTACGACACACCCCTCCAGCTCTTCGAGCGCTGGGTGCTGGACGAGGTGGAGATCGACGGCACGACGATCCCGAGGGGAGCGGAGATCGCGATGCTGTTCGGCTCGGCCAACCACGACCCGGCGGTCTTCTCCGACCCCGAGCGCCTGAACCTCGCCCGCGGGGACAACCCCCACATCTCCTTCAGCGCGGGCATCCACTACTGCATCGGCGCTCCCCTGGCCCGTATCGAGCTGGCCGCCTCGATGACGGCCCTGCTGGAGCGGGCCCCGACGCTCGGCCTGGCGGCGGAGCCGGAGCGGAAGCCGAACTTCGTGATCCGGGGCCTGAAGGGACTGAGCGTGGAGCTCACCTGAAGGGTGCGGGGTGTGCCGAGGGGCGGTGTCAGGTGGTCAGGTCCCGCCGTCGCAGCCCGGCGAGCCCTCCGGCCACCAGCGCGAGTGCGAGCCCCACGAGCACGCCCACCGGCCCCCACTGCATCCGGCCCCCCGGCAGCTTGGGCAGGTGCCCGAACGGCGACAGGTCCAGCACCGCCTGCGGAACGTCCAGCGCCGGCCCGACCCAGCCGAGCAGCAGGACCGCCCCGGCCACCCCCCACGCGGCCATCGCACCCCGCGGCAGGAGGCCGTGGAGCAGGACCGCGATCCCACCGATCACCCACACCGCCGCCGCCTGCACCAGGCATGCGCCCAGCACCGGGCCCACCTCCCTGCCGTGGCCGACGGCGAGGCCCAGCCCCGCCAGCAGCATGATGAGGACCGAACCGCCGAAGGCGATCACCAGGTGACCGGCGGCCCAGCGCAGCCTGCCCACCGCGCCTGCCAGCACCGGTTCCGCGCGACCGGAGGTCTCCTCCCCGTGCAGCCGCAGCACGGAGGAGACCACGTACAGCGCGGCGATCAGGCCGAGCATCCCGACCATGGAGGCGAGAAACGCGTCTGTCAGACCCGACTGGCCGCCCATCCTCCGGAAGATCTCCCGCGCCTTGTCGTTGTTGCCGACCAGCTTGGCCGCGCCGTCCGTCATGCCTCCGTAGACGACTCCCGCGAGGAAGAAGCCGATGCTCCAGCCGGCGATGCTGCCCCGCTGCAGTCGCCAGGCCAGCGCGCCCGCGCTCGCGAGCCCGCCCTCCGCCGGGCCGATGGGAGTCCCCCCTGCCCGAGCGAAGCCGAGAACTCGGGGGAGGGTGGGCAGGAAGCTCGTGCCCACGTCCCGGCGCCCCGCCAACCGGTAGGCGACTGCGGCCTGGACGGCCGTCGCCGCGGCGAACAGGAGCAGCAGCCACCAGCGTTCGGCCGCGAAGGGCCGCAGGTTCTCCAGCCAGCCCAGCGGTGACAGCCAGGTCAGTACCGAGGAGCCGTCGGTACGCGCCGAGTCGCCCGCCGCGCGCAGCACGAAGGCCGCTCCCAGTACGGCCGCCGTCAGTCCCCGGGCCAGCCGCGCGCTCTCCGTCAGCTGCGCGAGGATCGCCGCCATGGTGGCGAAGACCATGCCCGCGCCCGCGATACCCGGTCCGAAGGCCACCGCGCCGGAAATGCCCTGGCCGGCCAGGCCGACGGTGACCACCAGGGCGGTCGCCGCGTTGGCGACCGCCGCCGCCAGCAGTGCGGCCGTCAGTGGCGCCCGGCGGCCCACCGCTCCGGACGACACCAGCTCCTGGCGCCCGCTCTCCTCCTCGTCCCGGGTGTGCCGTACGACGACGAGCAGGCTGGTCACGGCCGCGAGCGCGCCCGCGTACACGCCAACCCGCCAGGCCGTCAGCGCACCCAGCGAGTCGTCGAAGACCGGGCCGACCACGGCGCGCAGGGAGCTGTTGGTGGCCATCTGGTGCATCAGGTCGGCGCGTTGGGCCGCGGTGCCGTACAGGCTCCGCAGGGTCTTGGGCATGGAGAGGACCATCAGCGCGTTCACCGCGACCCAGACCGGCATCATCACGCGGTCGCGGCGCAGGGCGAACCGCAACAGGGTCGCGGTGCCGGCGAGTTGACGGGAGCCCCGGGCCCGTACGGTGACGGCCGGGGCGGCCGCGGCGGTCATCGGGCCACCGCCTCGTTGCCCTGGCCCGACTCGCCCTGGCCCGACTTGTCCTCGCCCGATTCGTCCTGGCCCGACTTGTCCTGGTAGTGCCGCAGAAACAGCTCCTCCAGCGTCGGCGGGGTCGAGGTCAAGGACCGTACGCCCGACTCGCTGAGCGACCGGAGCACTTCGTTCAGCTTGTCGGTCTCCACCTGGAGGCGGACCCGGCGGCCCTGTACGTCCAGGTCGTGCACGCCGGGCAGGGCGGACAGGCCGTTGGGCGGACCGGCGAGTTCGGCCGTGACGCTGGTACGGGTGAGGTGGCGCAGGTCGGCCAGCGAACCGCTCTCCACGGTCCGCCCCTTGCGGATGATGCTCACCCGGTCGCAGAGTTCCTCGACCTCACTGAGGATGTGGGAGGAGAGCAGAACGGTCCGCCCGCGGTCCTGTTCCTCCTCCACGCACCGCTGGAACACCTCCTCCATCAGCGGATCGAGGCCCGAGGTCGGCTCGTCGAGGATCAGCAGGTCGACGTCCGAGGCGAGGGCGGCGACCAGGGCGACCTTCTGCCGGTTGCCCTTGGAGTACGTCCGGCCCTTCTTCGTCGGGTCCAGCTCGAACCGCTCGATCAGCTCCGCCCGGCGCCGCTTGTCGAGCCCTCCGCGCAGTCGGCCGTAGAGGTCGATGACCTCGCCGCCGGAGAGGTTGCGCCACAGCGTGACGTCGCCGGGGACGTAGGCGATCCGGCGGTGCACCTCGACCGCCTCGGTCCACGGGTCGCGTCCCAGCACCTGCGTGGCCCCGGAGTCGGCGCGCAGCAGGCCGAGCAGCACGCGGATGGTGGTGGACTTGCCGGCGCCGTTCGGGCCGAGGAAGCCGTGGACCTCGCCGGTCTCGACCTCCAGGTCGAGGCCGTCCAGGGCCTGTGTCCGCCCGAAGGACTTGTGGAGGCCGGAGGCCGTGATTGCCTTCGTCATGGTTCGGAACGTACGCTATTTTCAGAAATTTGTGAAGTTAAGGAAGGCTGTGAATCACGGATAGGGTGGTGAGATGACGAATGAGGCGGCACGGGACCCGGAGGCGGTCTCGACGTTCGTGGAGAGCTTCGCGGCGCAGCTCGTCGAGGCCGGTATGCAGCGGATGCCGGCTCGGATCTTCGCCGCGCTGCTCTCCTCCGACTCGGGTTCACTGACCTCGGCGGAGCTGGGTGAGCAGCTCCGGGTCAGCCCGGCCGCGGTGTCCGGCGCCGTGCGCTATCTCGCCCAGCAGCACATGGTCGCGCGGGAGCGCGAACCCGGTTCGCGGCGGGAGCGTTACCGGGTGCACAGCAACCAGTGGTACGAGGCGCTCACCAACCGCGAAGCGGTGATCAAGAGGTGGGAAGGGGCCCTGCGGGAGGGGGTCACCAGTCTCGGCGCCGACACGCCGGCGGGACGCCGCATGGCCGAGACGCTCGCCTTCTTCGAGTTCGTCGACGGCGAGATCGCGGCCATGATGGAGCGCTGGCGCGTGCACCGCGCGGAGCTCTTCGGCGAGGGCTGAGCCCTGGGACGAGGTGCTGAGCCCTCGGACGAGGTGCTGCGCCCTCGGGCGAGGTGCTGCGCCCTCGCCGGGGGCTGAGCCCTCCGGAACCCCCCGCAGGGGGCTACCGCTCCTTCGTCTCCTCCAGCACCGTCCGCCCGAGGAGCGCGTACCGCTCGGGTGACGTCCGCTTGAGGTACTGCGCATAGCCGACGCCCACCGCGGCGACCAGCGCGACCAGCCACGGTGTCGCCTTCAGCACCAGGGAGCCGGACTCGGGACCGGCCGCGACGCCCATGTTGGACGCCAGCAGCACGACCACGGCCAGCATCGCCACGCCTCCGGCGAGCGGTGCGGCGGTGGTCCGGAACCAGTGACGGCTCTCGGGGTGGTGCGAGCGGAAGTACACGAGCACCGCGAAGGAACACACCGCCTGCACCAGCAGGATCGCCATCGTGCCGAGGATGGCGAGCAGGACGTAGGTCCCGGTGTACGGGTCCTTGCCCGCGATCCAGAACGCGGCGATCAGCACCCCGCTCACCACCGTCTGCACCAGGCCCGCGATGTGCGGGGAGCGGTGCCGGGCGTGGGTGCGGCCGACGGTGTTCTTCAGGGCGGGCAGTACGCCTTCGCGGCCGAGGGCGTACATATAGCGGGCGGCGCAGTTGTGGAAGGCCATGCCGCAGGCGAGTGAGCCGGTGATCATCAGCCACTGCATCACGACCACCGCCCAGTGGCCGACGTAGTGCTCGGTGGGGTCGAAGAAGAGGGCGAGCGGGTTCGCCGACGACGCCGCCTTCACGGCCTCCGCCTCGCCGTTGCCGGTGATGGCCATCCAGGAGACGAAGACGTAGAAGACACCTACGCCGAGGACGCTGATCATCGTGGCCCTGGGGATGATCCTCTTCGGGTCGCGGGACTCCTCGCCGTACATCGCGGTGGACTCGAAGCCCACCCAGGACCAGAAGGCGAAGAAGAGGCCGAGCCCGGCCGACGTGCCCCTGAAGGCGTTGACGGGGTTGACCGGGGCGAGGGTGAAACCGTGCGGGCCGCCACCGTGCAGGGCCACGGACACCGCCATGGCCGCCAGCACCGTCACCTCCGTGGCGAGCAGCGCCACGAGCAGCTTCTCGGCGACGGACACCCCGAACCAGGTTCCCGTCGCGTTGATCGCCAGCATCACCAGCGCGAAGACCCACCACGGCACGTGTACTCCGGTCTGGTCCCCGAGCGTGGTGGTGGCGAAGGTCGAGAAGATGCCGATCAGGGCCGGCTCGAAGACGACGTACGCGAAGGTGGCGAGCAGCCCGGCGGCGAGGCCGACGGTGCGGCCGAGACCGTAGGAGATGAAGCCGTAGAAGGCGCCGGTGGAGGTGATGTGCTTCGCCATCGAGGTGAAGCCGACCGAAAAGATTGCCAGGACGACCATTGCGACGAGGTAGCTCGCCGGGGCGCCGACGCCGTTGCCGGACGACACCATGAAGGGCACGTTGCCGGTCATCGCGGTGATCGGGGCAGCGGTCGCGATCGCCATGAAGACCACGCCCAGTAGCCCAACAGCGTTGGGTTTCAGCCGGTGAAGCGTTCCTTCCTCATCCGCCTTCGCCGCCGGGGCGACGCCCTCGTCCACTGCCATCGGGTGGCCCCTTCCGTGTCCGCCGTGTGGGTTCTGATGGAGCAGGATGGTGGACGGCGCGGGGGTGCCTCAAGGGGTCGGGGTCGTTAAATATTTGTCACCAGACCATTGGGGCGCTCGCGTGGAAGGATCTGAGTACGAATGCGTACTTGATCCGCTACGCTCGGTGTGGGTTGGTCTGCATCAGAGGGAGGGCGCATCATGACGTTGATGGCAGAGCGACCGGTGATAAACGAGGCCGAACCCCGCAGCACTTTCGAGGAGCTTCTCGACCTCCTCGACGAGCTGAGCGTGCCAGACGGCTACAAGGCCGAGATCATCAGGGGGAGCGTCGTCGTGTCGCCGTGGTCGAAGGGGTACTACACCCGCGTCATGAGGTTGGTCTGCAACCAACTGGAGTCGTACCTTCCCGAAGGCCACATCATCGAGCGAACCCCTCAGCTGTTCGTCTTCCCGGGGGTTGAACGCGCGTACGGGCCGGACATCCACGCCGCGCACGAGCAGACGTATGAAACACAGAGCAACCACCTGGACGGGGAAGGCCTCTCCTTCGTCGCCGAGGTGACCTCGACCGCCACCAGGGACGGGGACCTGACGGAGAAGGTCGAGACGTACGGCAAGGCCGGCATTCCCGTCTACCTGATCCTCGACATGCAGGAACAGCAGGCCATCGTCTACGGATCCCCGTCACCCAAGGGGTACGAAGTTCGTTTCTCCAAGCCGTTCGGCGAGAAGCTCCCCATCCCCGAGCCCCTCGGCTGCACGCTCGACACAGACGGCTTTCAGGCACCGCAGGGCGACGACCAGGCCTGACTCACCCCGTCCCCGGCAGAGTGAGCCCCCACGCCCCCTCCCGCACCACCCACGTGCGTCTCCGTACCGGTCCCGACACCACCGCGTCCGCGCGGTAGCGGAAGTCCGCTCCCGAGACGGTCACCGTGCGGCCCTCGGCCAGTACCGGCGAGGCCTCCGCGCCCACCGACAGTGGACGGACCCGTACCTCGGCGACACCCGAGCCCCCGGGCATGACCGACACCGCATCCACCGGCTGGTCCAGGTCCACGACCGTCTCCCCGTCGACCTCCACCCGTAGTCGCGAGGGTCCGTGGCCGGTGACGGTCGTCGTCCGGGGCGGACGGGCCACCAGCGTCCGCACGAGGGACTGGCAGGTCCGCAGCCACGGGTGACCGGCGCCCGTGGAGACCGCCGTAGCGCCCCGAGGGGCCTCACGGCCGGAGACCGGCGGAATGCGCAGTGCCCCCAGCACCACCCCGTCGCTGTCGTCGACGAGCAGGTCGAGGCGCCGTTCGGCACCGTCCAGCACCGCCCGTGCCGCCGCCACCGCACCCGTCGGCACGCCCAGCGAACGGGCGAGGGCCATGGCCCCGACCGGCACCACCGACAGCGCGCAGTCGGCCAGCTCGCGCTGCCGGTGCAGCAGGGACACCGCCCGCATCAGCGCCCGGTCGTCGCCGACCACCACGGGCCGCCGCGAGCCGCGCCGAGCCAGCGCGCGGGCGAACTCCTCGGGCCCCTCCGGCAGGCACACCTTCGTGGTGGCACCCGCGCTGAGCACGTCTTTCGCGATCCGCACGGACTCCCCGTCGGTCCGCCGGGCAACCGGGTCGATGACCACCAGCAGCTGATCGGACCTCGCGGAAGTCGCCACCTCGGTCCTGCCTCGCTTCCTCGGGTAGCATCTTTGTGCAAGAGCCCCTTGCGCTATTGCGCCAGGGGCCTCGTCTATTCCGGGGCATCCGGTCCGACGGTTGTGCGGCCAACGACGGTCGCGGTGCACACGGCGGTGAACCCTCCGTGTACGCCCCTGACCTTGGACATGCCCCGCCCGGAAGGGGTGTACGCGCGTGCCCGCACTTGTGCTGCTCGGTGCTCAGTGGGGTGACGAAGGCAAGGGAAAGGCCACCGACCTGCTCGGTGGCTCGGTGGACTATGTGGTGCGTTACCAGGGTGGCAACAACGCCGGCCACACGGTCGTCGTCGGCGACCAGAAGTATGCACTGCACCTCCTCCCTTCCGGAATCCTGTCGCCCGGTTGTACGCCGGTCATCGGCAACGGTGTCGTCGTCGACCCGTCGGTCCTGCTCTCCGAGCTGAGCGGTCTGAACGAGCGAGGCGTGGACACGTCCAAGCTGCTGATCAGCGGCAACGCGCATGTCATCACGCCGTACAACGTGACCATCGACAAGGTGACGGAGCGCTTCCTCGGAAAGCGCAAGATCGGTACCACCGGCCGCGGCATCGGTCCGACCTACGCGGACAAGATCAACCGCGTCGGCATCCGGGTCCAGGACCTCTACGACGAGTCGATCCTCACCCAGAAGGTGGAGGCGGCGCTCGACGCCAAGAACCAGATCCTGACCAAGCTGTACAACCGGCGCGCGATCGCGGTGAACCAGGTGGTCGAGGAACTGCTCGGCTACGCGGAGCAGATCGAGCCGTACGTCGCCGACACGGTCCTGATCCTCAACCAGGCGCTGGACGAGGACAAGGTCGTGCTGTTCGAGGGCGGTCAGGGCACGCTGCTCGACATCGACCACGGCACGTACCCCTTCGTGACCTCCTCGAACCCGACCGCGGGCGGTGCCTGCACCGGTGCCGGCGTCGGCCCCACGAAGATCAGCCGGGTCATCGGCATCCTCAAGGCCTACACCACCCGCGTCGGCTCGGGTCCGTTCCCGACCGAGCTGTTCGACGAGGACGGCGAGGCGCTGCGCCGGATCGGCGGCGAGCGGGGCGTGACGACCGGCCGCGACCGCCGCTGCGGCTGGTTCGACGCGGTGATCGCCCGGTACGCCACCCGGGTCAACGGCCTGACGGACTTCTTCCTCACCAAGCTCGACGTGCTGACGGGCTGGGAGCAGATCCCGGTCTGTGTCGCGTACGAGATCGACGGCAGGCGTGTCGAGGAGCTCCCGTACTCCCAGACCGACTTCCACCACGCGAAGCCGGTCTACGAGACCCTGCCCGGCTGGTCCGAGGACATCACCAAGGCGAAGTCCTTCTCCGACCTGCCGAAGAACGCCCAGAACTACGTCAAGGCGCTGGAGGAGATGTCCGGCGCCCCGATCTCCGCGATCGGCGTGGGCCCGGGCCGCGACGAGACGATCGAGATCAACTCGTTCCTCTAGGACTGTGATCAGGACCGCGATCCGGACTGTGATCAGGACCGCGGTCCCTTGCGGACGTCGTACTCGACGCCCCCGGCGAGGCTCGTGCCTCCCGGGGGCGTTGGCGTGGGCATGCCCTTCCTTGACCTGGACATGGCTTGCTCGTGGTTTCCGGTTGGCTGTCGGGGCGTCACGCTCTACGCGTGTAGTCCCCGCACGGCTCAGTCATCCGTCAACTCGCGTGTGTCCCAGGAGACCCGAATGCCTGTCAGCCCCATGAAACGCCGGGAGTTCATGCAGAAGTCGGCCGTCACCGGTGCGGCCGTGGCCGCGGCGGGGAGTGTCGCCGCCGCTCCCGCCCAGGCGGCCGACCAGAAGCCCGAACACACGCGCCGTACCTGGTCGTTCTCCATCCTGGGCACGACCGACCTGCACAGCCACGTCTTCGACTGGGATTACTACAAGGACGCCGCCTACAGCGACAAGGCGGGCAACTCCGTCGGTGTCGCGCGGGTCGCCACCCTCATCAGGCAGCAGCGGGAGGCCAAGGGCGAGGACCGGGTCCTCCTCGTCGACGCGGGCGACATCATCCAGGGCACCTCGCTGGCCTACTACTACGCCCGCGTCGACCCGATCACCGGCAAGGACGGCAGGAGGGGCCCCAAGCACCCCATGGCGGTGGCCATGAACGCCATGCGCTACGACGCCGCCGCGCTCGGCAACCACGAGTTCAACTACGGCATCGACGTGCTGCGCAAGTTCGAGAGCCAGTGCCGCTTCCCGCTGCTCGGCGCCAACGCCCTGGACGCCAAGACCCTCCGGCCCGCCTTCCGGCCGTACACCGTGAAGCGGATCTGCGTGCCGGGCGCGCCCGACATCAAGGTCGGCATCCTGGGTCTCACCAACCCCGGCATCGCGCTGTGGGACAAGGACAACGTCTCCGGGAAGATGGTGTTCCCGGGCCTGGTCGAGCAGGCGAAGAAGTACGTGCCCCGGCTGCGTGCCCTCGGCTGCGACGTCGTCTTCCTCACCGACCACTCCGGAATGGACGGGTCCTCCTCGTACGGCGACTCGCTGCCCTACGTCGAGAACGCCTCCAACCTCGTCGCCGAGCAGGTCCCCGGCATCGACGCCATCCTCGTCGGCCACACCCACGTCGAGGTGCCGTCGTACACGGTCAAGAACAAGGAGACCGGCAAGGACGTGCTGCTGTCCGAGCCGTACTGCTGGGGCTACCGCCTGACCGTGTTCGACTTCGAGCTCGAACTCCACTGCGGGCAGTGGAAGGTGACCGGCAAGAAGGCCCAGACGCTGAACCCGAAGGACGTCGAGGAGGACCCGGAGATCACCCGGCTCCTCAAGGCCGACCACGAACTCGTCGTGAAGTACGTCAACACGGCCGTGGGCACCTGCACGCAGGACCTCTCGGCGGCCGAGTCCTGCTGGAAGGACGTCCCCATCATGGACTTCATCCACCAGGTCCAGATGGCGACCGTCGCCACCGGGCTGTCGTCCGCCGACGCCGCCCTCCCGCTCATCTCGGTGGCCGCGCCCTTCAGCCGCACCGCCGACATCCCGGCCGGAAGCGTGACCATCAAGGACATCGCCGGGCTCTACATCTACGACAACACCCTGTACGGCAAGAAACTGACGGGTGCCCAGCTCAAGGACTACCTGGAGTACGCGGCGAGGTACTACCACCAGGTCCCGGCCGGTACGAAGGTCGACACCGCGACCCTCACCAACGCCAACAACTTCTGGGACTACATGTACGACACCGCGGCCGGGGTCGACTACGACATCGACATCGCCCAGCCCGAGGGGTCGAGGATCAAGAACCTGACCTACAAGGGCGCGCCCGTCGCCGACGACCAGGTCTTCGTGGTCGCCGTCAACAACTACCGCGCCAACGGCGGCAGCGGGTATCCGCACATCGCCTCCGCCGGCATCGCCTACAGCTCCACCAACGAGATCCGCCAGCTGATGATCGACTACGTGACGTCCAAGGGCACCCTGAACCCGGCCGACTTCGCGGTCACCAACTGGAAGCTGACGCAGAACGGCACGCCGGTGTTCTGACGCTCGGGCCCGCGGCGCCGGTCCCCGGCGCCGCGGGGATCACCTCATGGGGCGTCCGGCGCCGATCAGCTGAAGACGATCATCGATCCCTGGGCCAGGCTGCGGGTCGCCGCCGCGTGCAGGCCCAGCCAGACGTGCCGTTCGCGGGCGAAGGGGCTCGGGTCGTACGGCGCCGGCGCGGCCGGCTGCTCCAGTTCCGTGGGGGCGACCGGGGGCTCGGGCGCCGCCGGCGGGTTGGCCGGGTCGATGCCGATGGCCGGGGCGACGTACTCCAGTTCCCGCAACAGGGCCTGGGAGGAGCCCAGCGGACCGCCACCGGCGAGCAGTTCGTCGTTGGACAGCGGCTGCCCGAAGTCCAGCGGGACGTACGCGCCCGCGTGGTCGTAGTGCCAGACCAGGTGCGACTGCTGGGCCGTGCTCTCGAACATCTCCAGCAACTGCTCGTAGTCCCCGCCCAGTTCGTCCACCGGGGTCAGCGGCAGCCCGCACACCTGCAGGAGGTAGGCGCGGCGCAGGAAGTGCAGCGCGTCGTAGTCGAAGCCGGCCACCGGGGCGACCTCGCCGGACAGCCCCGGCATGTACTGGTACACCGGCACCGCTGGGAGCCCGTTCTCGGCGAGCACCTTGTTGTACTGCGAGAGTTCCTCGGCGAACGGGTTGTCGGGGGTGTGGCACAACACGTCGACAAGCGGTACCAGCCACAGGTCACAGGCCAAAGAAGGCTCCTCGCATAGGGCAGAGCAGACAGTGTCGTCGGTCGTGGGGGAGTAGCAGCGTAGTCGGTGCGGTCCTGGTCAGCCTCCCTCGTGCAGGTCCCATACCCATACCCCGCCGGTCCACTTCCCGGGACGGCCCACCAGCTCGGAGACGGCCTCGCGCAGCCGGTCGTCGTTCGGCTGGGGTGCCAGCACCAGCACACCCGCGTGCCAGTACGCGAAGTCCTGGCGGGCCTGCGCCCGCCAGTTCTTGCCGATGGTGGGGACGACACCGGTGTAGCGCACGTCCCTGAGCATGTCGGAGGTGTAGCGCGGGGCGGCGCCGTAGATGCCGATGCGGTCCGGGCCCCAGGGGCCGTTGAAGTATCCGCCGGGCAGCTTGAAGCCCAGGTGGGCCACCGTCTGCCAGTGCAGGGCCTCCGCCGCGCCGGGGTCGGGCAGCGGCACCGGCACCAGGGACTCGCCGTCGCGCACGTACGACTTCCACATGCCGTCCGCGATGAACTCCGGCACCGGCGCCCGGTCCACCGCCCTCAGCGGCGCCGGGATCACCGGGAGCAGGGCGAGGGACACGGCCAGCAGGCCGCCGTAGAGCGTGCCGATCCTGCGGGTGGCCGCCAGTCCGTCGAGGGCGAGGGCGAGCAGCATGCCGAGCGCGGGGGCGCAGATCATCGCCAGCCGGCCCTCGATGACCGACTCGAACAGCGGCTTGTGGGCGAGCAGGGCCCATGGCCCGGGGTAGACGGTGTCGGTCAGCGGGATGCGGAACTTCGGGCCGAGGGAGAGCAGGGCCGCGCCGACCGCGGTCACCGCCAGTGCCTTGACCAGTGCCTTCTCCCACAGCCGTACGACGATCGCGAAGGCGAGCGCGACCAGCGGCCAGCCGTAGAAGGCGTTCTGCTCCGTCGGGTTGAGGGAGAGCGAACTCGCCTTCTGCGCGCTGCCCGAGAACCCCGAGAACAGGGAGCGCCCGGCGAAGGCGATCAGGGCCAGCGGGCTGTTGCCCGCGTTGTCGCCGTGCAGGACGCTCTGGTAGCTCTGCGGGCCCGTGAACTGCCAGTAGAGGGGGTAGGCGACGATCGGCAGGCAGACCGCCCCGCCGACGAGCAGCCCCTTGGTCAGCGGCCGCCAGGCGGCCTTCGCCACGTCCCGCCGCACGAGCCCGTACGCGGCGCAGAACAGCGTCATGCCGATCGAGGCGAGCAGTAACGGCTCCTCGCCGAGGAAGATCTGGTACGCCGCCATCAGCCCCAGCACGGCCCCGTCCCGCGCCACCCGGACACCCGTGCACAACCGCAGGGCGCGGTCGATGATCAGCGGGATCATGAACAGGATCACGAAGTTCGGGTGCGCGTTGGCGTGGCTGACCATCGGTGGGGCGAAGGCGGCGAGCGAGGCGCCGACGAAGGCCGCCGCGCGCCGCCTCACGACCCGTTTCACGATCAGCCAGTACCAGGCCGCCGCGGTGCCGGCCAGGCCCAGGGTCATGCACAGGCTCAGCGAGAGGGCCGGGCCGAACGCCAGCGTGATCGGGGCGAAGGGGACGGACAGCCCCAGCATGACCGTGTTGGCCATGAGGTTGACGCCGTCGGGAAAGCCCTGGAGGTCGGTGAAGAAGAGGTTGTGCAGGTGGGCTGCGCTGTCGGCGGTGACGGCGAAGAACCACTCCCACTGGTTCTGGTCCTGGAGGGAGTCCGGCAGGTAGCGGTGTCCGGGGTCGAAGAAGCGGCCCGAGTACAGCGCCACCGCCATCAGCAGGAAGAGGACCGTGGCGAGGAGGTCGGCCGGCCGGACGGAGCGTGCCTTGAGGCGGCCGAGTTCGGCGAGCACCCGGCCGTAGTCGAGCGGGCCGACCTTCGAGCCGGCCTGGTGGGACCAGCGCACCGGGACCTCGGCGACCGGCCAGCCGGAGCGGTGGAAGTACTGAAGCACCTCCACGTCGATGCCCCAGCCGTTGAGCCGGGAGGCGGCGAACGCCGCACGGGCCCGGTCGCCCTCGAAGAGTTTGAAGCCGCACTGGGTGTCGCGTATGCCGGGCACCGCGAGCCGCCGTATCAGCAGGTTCCCGGCGCGGCCGAGCAGCTCGCGCACCCGGTGCTGGCGGCTCTCTATCGTGGCGCCGGGCACGGAGCGGGAGCCGATCGCGCCCGCGTTGCCCTCGCTGAGCGCCTTGTCCAGCCGCTCCAGCTCCTCGATCGGGGCGGCGAGGTCGGCGTCGGTGACCAGCACCCGCTGCCCGCGCGTGGCGGCGACGCCCAGGCGCAGGGCATGGCCCTTGCCGCGGTTGCGGGGGGCGGTGACGAGCTGGACGCGGGGGTCCCGGCGGGCCGTGACGAGGTCCGGGGTGCCGTCGGTGGAGCCGTCGTCGGCGACGACGATCTCCCACTCGCCGAAGCGGCTCTCGTTGTCGGTCAGGTACTCGGTGACGGCGTCGAGCGTGGGGCCGAGCCGCTGTTCCTCGTTGTAGGCCGGTATGACGACGGACAGGTCCACGAACCGGATGACGGTTGCGCTCATCCGGCGGCCAGCCGCTCGATGACGGCGAGGGAGCGCGCGTTGTAGGCGGCCACGGTCGCCCGGGCGGCAGCCGTGTCGTTCTTCGTCAGGGCGTCGACGATCTCGGTGTGGCCGGTCCACAGCACACCGCGCAGGTCGCCCAGGCGGCGCAGGTGCTGCACCGCGCACGCCCAGGACTGCACCCGCAGCCGGTGCAGGAAGTCGGAGAGGTAGGGGTTGCCGAACAGAGCGCTCAGCTCCCGCCAGAAGCGCAGGTCGTAGCCGATCAGGACGGTCAGGTCGCCGGCCGCGGCCGCGCGCTGCGCCTCCTCGCCGCGCCGGCGGACCCCGGCGAGGGTGGCCGCGGTGCGCGGTTCCGCAGGGTCGTGGAAGGCTCCGCGGCCCTCGGCGACGGCCTGGAACATGCCGTCGGTGACCAGGCTGCGGGCCTCGACCATCTCGCGGAAGTCGTCCAGGGAGTACTCGTGCACGCGGAAGCCGCGGTGCTGGTCGGCCTCCAGCAGGCCCTGCGCGGACAGATCGACGAGCGCCTCCCGGACGGGGGTCGCGGACACCCCGTACTGCTCGGCGATCTCCTTGACCGTGAACTCCTGCCCGGGCTGGAGTCGCCCGGCCAGCACCTCGTCCCGCAGCGCGTCCGCGATCTGCTGGCGCAGGGTGCTGCGCGTCACGGCGCCGGTGCCGCTGATGCCGGGCATGGTCGGGGCGTCTCCTTGCGCGTGCGGGGGGCGTGCTCGTACGTATATGTCTACGAGCACGCCACCTTACGCGTTCGGGTTCCCGAGGTGACCGGCCGATCCGGCCGCTCGCTACTCGGTGTACTCGTCCGCCACGGACAGCGCCTTGTCCAGGGTGACCAGCCCTTCCTTCAGCTCGGCCTCGGTCGCGTTGCAGGGCGGGACGACGTGTGTGCGGTTCATGTTGATGAAGGGCCACAGGCCGTTGGCCTTGGCGGCGGCGCCGAAGGCCGCCATGGCGGCATTGGCTTCGCCCGCCGCGTTGTACGGGACCAGCGGCTCGCGGGTCTCCCGGTTCCTCACCAGCTCGACCGCCCAGAACATGCCGACACCGCGCACGTCCCCGACCGAGGGGTGCCGCTCGGCCAGTTCCCGCAGCCCCGGCTCCACGACCTCGGCGCCGAGCCGCCTGGCGTTCTCGACGATGCCCTCCTCGGCCATCACGTTGATCGTCGCGACGGCGGCCGCGCACGCCAGCGGGTGCCCGGAGTACGTCAGCCCGCCGGGGTAGGCCCGCTTGCCGAAGGTCTCGGCGATCTTCCCGGAGATGGCCACACCGCCCAGGGGCACGTACCCGGAGTTCACGCCCTTGGCGAAGGTCATCAGGTCCGGCACGACACCGAAGAGATCCGCCGCGAACCACTCACCGGTCCGCCCGAACCCGGCCATGACCTCGTCCAGGACGAAGACGATCCCGTACTTGTCGCAGATCTCCCGCACCCCGGCCAGATAGCCGGCCGGCGGCACCATGATCCCCGCCGTGCCGGGGATCGTCTCCAGGATGATCGCGGCGATCGTCGAGGGCCCTTCGAAGGCGATCGTCGTCTCCAGGTGCTCCAGAGCCCGCGCGCACTCCTGCTCCTCGGTCTCGGCGTAGAAGCGGGACCGGTAGAGGAAGGGGGCCCAGAAGTGCACGACCCCGGCCGACCCGTTGTCCGACGGCCAGCGCCGCGGGTCACCGGTGATGTTGACGGCCTGCTGGGTCCCGCCGTGGTACGACCGGTACGCCGACAGCACCTTCGGGCGACCGGTGTGCAGCCGGGCCATCCGCACCGCGTGCTCGACGGCGTCCGCCCCGCCGTTGGTGAAGAAGATCTTGTCCAGGTCGCCCGGCGTGCGCTCGGCGATCAGCCGCGCCGCCTCCGACCGCGCCTCGACGGCGAACGCGGGCGCGAAGGTGGACAGGGTCGCGGCCTGTTCCTGGATCGCGGCGACGACCTTGGGGTGCTGGTAGCCGATGTTGGTGAAGACGAGTCCGCTGGTGAAGTCCAGGTAGCGCCTGCCGTCGTAGCCCCAGAAGTACGACCCTTCGGCGCCGGCCACGGCGAGCGGGTCAATGAGCTCCTGCGCGGACCAGGAGTGGAACACGTGCGCACGGTCGGCGGCCCTGACGGCGGCGCCGGCTTCGGGATTCGGCTGAGGGGTCATGTCCCGGAGCGTAAATGTCCGGGATGCGGACGCGACATCGGCGTCCTGTCTGCGGTACGGGGGTTTCCACGACAGGTTGTCGACAGACCGGGTGCCCCGGCCGGGCCCAGGGGAGGCGCTCGGCGCGGTGGGAGTGGCTTCGGCCGTTACGGAACCGTAGACACAGGCCCGCACGTCTCCCGGATCCCCCGCACTATCCTCGGTCTGTTGCACAGGGGCGTATCGGGGGATATCGGGGGGAGGCGGCGCGGCCATGGAGAAGCTGGGGCCTGGGGATCCGCAGCGTATCGGGGCCTACCGGCTGCTGGCGCGGCTCGGGGCCGGCGGCATGGGGCAGGTGTATCTGGCCCGCTCGGGCCGGGGCCGCACGGTCGCCGTGAAGCTGGTGCGGCGGGAGCTCGCCGAGCAGGAGGAGTTCCGGGCGCGGTTCCGGCAGGAGGTGCAGGCCGCGCGGCGGGTCGGTGGCCACTGGACGGCGCCCGTGCTGGACGCGGACACCGAGGCCGCCGTGCCGTGGGTCGCCACCGGGTATGTCGCCGGGCCCACCCTGCAGCAGGTCGTCGGACACGACCACGGCGCGCTGCCGGAGCGCTCGGTGCGGATCCTCGCGGCCGGGCTGGCCGGCGCGCTGAAGGACATCCACGCCGCCGGACTCATCCACCGCGACCTGAAGCCCTCCAACGTCCTGGTGACGATCGACGGGCCGCGCGTCATCGACTTCGGTATCGCGCGGGCGCTGGAGACCGTCACGGACGGCGGCCTCACCCGCACCGGTGCGCTCGTCGGGTCGCCCGGGTTCATGGCGCCCGAGCAGGTGCGGGGCGACCGGGTCACCCCGGCGTGCGACGTCTTCTGCCTGGGCTCCGTGCTGGCCTACGCGGCGACCGGCGCCCTGCCCTTCGGCGGCGCCGACAGCGGGGTGCACGCGCTGATGTTCCGCATCGCCGAGGAGGAGCCCGACCTGGAGGCGCTGCCCGAGGGGATCGCCGACCTCGTCCGCGCCTGTCTGAAGAAGGACCCGGCGAAGCGCCCGACCCTGGACCACATCCTGCGGCGCAGCGGCGCCGAGGACACGGTCGCCGGCGGGCGGTCGCGCGACCCCTGGCTGCCGAGTGCGCTGGTCGCCCAACTCGGCCGTCACGCCGTGCAGTTGCTGGACGCGGAGAACCCGGAGGAGCCGGGGGAGGGCGCGGCGCCGGAGGCCGGCGGCCCGGCCGGACGGCCCGGGGACGCGCCGGACGCGGCAGCGGGCGCCTCGCGGGGGGCCGGGGCCGGTTTCGGAGTCGCTGGAGGGACTCCTGGGGCAGCCGGTTCCTATGGTGCGGGTGCTCCCGGGGCCCATGGGGTTCACGATGCCGGTGCTCCCGGCGCCCAGGGTGCGGGTGCCCATGGGGTCCACGATGCGGGTACTCCCGGGGTCCATGGTGCCGGTGTCCCCGGTGCGTACGGTGCGGGTGCCTCCGGGGCCCAGGGTGCGGGTGCCCATGGGGTCCATGGTGCGGGTGCTCCCGGGGCTCACGGTGCCGGTGCTCCCGGCGCCCAGGGTGCGGCTGGCTCCGGTGTGCCCGCGGCCGCTCCGTCCGCCCCCGCAGCTCCCGGTGCGCCGGGGCAGCCCCCGGTGGCCGCTCCCGCCGTGGAGGGGCCCGGCGCCGCTCCCGTCGCCGGTGGGCAGCACCCTGCCCCCGCATCGGGCACGCCCGCCGCATCGGGCACGCCCGTCGCGGGTGCCGGGACGCCCGCCGCTCCGTACGCCTCGCCCGAGCACGCACCCACCGCCGACGCCTCCGCCCCGGCCGTACCGCCGCCCGGGCAGCCGGGCGGCAGCGCGCACACCCCGCTGAACCACCTCCCCACCATGGTCGCGGGCCAGACACCCCCGCCCGGACCCGCTCCCGCCCACCCGGCGTACGGCTATCCGCAGCAGCACCCGCAGCCCGCCGCCCACGGCCACCCGCAGCAGCCCGGCGCCTGGTCCGTGCCGCCCGGTTCGCCGCCGCCGCACGCGTACGGCGGCCTCGGCTCCACCCCGCCCTACGGCCCGCCGCCGGCCGGCTCGACCCCGCCCTACGGGCCGGCCACCCTCCCGGTGCCCGAAACCCCGCGCCGAAGCGGCCGCTCCACGGCGGCGCTGGTCGCGGTGGCGCTGA
Organism: Streptomyces sp. NPDC046197; assembly: GCF_040646295.1. Lineage (NCBI taxonomy): Bacteria > Bacillati > Actinomycetota > Actinomycetes > Kitasatosporales > Streptomycetaceae > Streptomyces > Streptomyces sp. NPDC046197. The sequence goes on from NZ_JBEYZY010000001.1 coordinate 405,586, forward strand.
TCGTCGCCCTGGGCGCGGGCGGTTCGGTGTACGCCCTGATGCGGGGCGGCGGCAGCGACGACAAGGGCAGCGGGCCCGGCCCCTCGCGGACCACGAACGCGCCCACGACCCCGGGGCCGGCCACACCCGAACAGTCCCCGCCGCCCACGCAGTCCGAGTCCCCGTCGCCCGCCGGCGGAGTCGTCCCCACCGCGTACCTCGGCACCTGGACGTCGACGATCAACAACGCCTTCGGCGCGAACACCCGTCGACTCACCATCACCCAGGGGCAGGTGGGCGACAGCGTCCTCACCCTGGTGGCCGACGGGCCGGCCGGCGGCGGCAGTTACCACTGTGTGTTCTCCGCGCAGCTCACCCAACAGCCCGGCGGCAGCGGTGCACTGGAGATCGGTCCGTCCACGGTCACCTCCGGCGCGCCGAGTTCGGCGTGCACCCCGGGCGCCGCCACGGAGGTCACCCTGTTGCCGGACGGCAGCCTCCGGCGGGTGAACACCAGCAGCGGGGAGCAGCTGATTTACACCAGGCAGTGACGAACTCCCGTCATCCGCTGGCCTGTTGAACGTCGCACGAATTTCACGCGACGCGACCGGAAGGCCCGGGCGGACACCCGTACGGTGACCCCACGATCCGGCTCAGGAGTGGCGGGGGCACCACAGTGCGGTGGCTGAGCGCAGAGAACGTCGTGGCGGTGGGGACCGCGGTCCTCGGTATCGCGGCCTCGGTGGTGATGCTGTGGTACGAGCGGCGGGTGGTACGAGCGCGTACCCGTACCGCGAGATCGAGTACGCCTACACCTACGGCCAGCCCCCGGCCGACTCCCTGGCCTCCAGCTTCCTCACCTACCTCACCCGGGGAAACGGCCAGGACGTCATCCGCACCCACGGCCACGTCCCGTGCTGGACGCCGGAGGGAATGAAGCTCTGCAAGTGAGGCCGGCGGTGCGCGTGCCCCCGGCGGTGCCTGCCCCGGGTCATCTCGGCTCGGGCGGCCGCTGCCTGGGCATGTTCGGCCGGGACGTGGCCGGCGGCAGCGGGGACCTCCCGTGGCCGCCCCCCGCCTCCGACCGACCGCCCCCGCCGACCGCCGACTGCGTCCCCATCGGCACCGAGCCGATCCGGAACTCGACCATCCAGTCGGCCGTCTCCGCCCGCACCAGCTCGGTCACGTCCTCCGAGAACCGCCGCAGCACCCCGAGGCACCGCTCGGCGGCCTCCCCGGCCGTTCCCTCCGCCGGTCCCAGCACCTCCCGCACGTTCTCGGAGGCCCAGTCGAACTGCAGGACCTGGAGCCGCCGCTGCACGGCCTGCGCGGTGGCCACGTCCCTTATCCATCCGGACGTCACGCCGAAGTACCGGTCGACCCCGACGCACGCCACGGACAGCAGCAGCGCGAGATATCCCCAGGGCGCCACCCCGCCCATGACCCCGGTGAGATCGAACAGCGGCAGTGCCGCCCCGACGACCGCCCCCGCCGCGGCCCCGCACCGCAGTACCCGCGCACCCCGCCGCTTCCACACCCGGTCGGCGAGGTACCAGGCCGCCGTCTGCAGCGCCCCGTTCTCCACCCACCGGTACAGCTCGTCCAGCCGCTCCGCCGGCTCGCCCCAGTCACCGAGCGGAAACGGCCGCCCGGCCAGGTCGCCCGGCCGCATCCCGGCCGCCCCCTCGCCCCGCCCGTCCTGAGGCGGACCCTCGGGTTGCATCTCCGGCTGACCCACCCGGCACTCCCTACTGATCACGCTGCGTGACGCTGGCAGACGCTCGTACGGATGTACGGCGCCGACGCGACACCGCTGTCACACCTGGTGCCGATGCGCCGGACTCTTCCTACCGCCCAATGGGTGGCGAAGAGACCGGTTGCGTCGCTTTTCCGCCCGGAAGGGGGCCTTGATCGGGTATAGGGCGCATGCATGACTCACTCGAAAGAGTGGCGGGGCGCTGCCTGCCCGGAACACGTAGGCTCATCCACAACGGGGAGGCCCCAGGGCCTCCGAGCCCTGACAGCCGTACGAAAGCAGGAGCTGATCGTGATTCCCGGTGGTGGCCAGCCCAACATGCAGCAGCTGCTCCAGCAGGCCCAGAAGATGCAGCAGGACCTGCAGCGGGCCCAGGAGGAACTGGCGCAGACCGAGGTCGACGGGCAGGCGGGCGGCGGTCTGGTACGGGCCACCGTCACCGGCGCCGGTGAGCTGCGCGCGCTGAAGATCGACCCGAAGGCGGTGGATCCGGAGGACACCGAGACGCTCGCCGACCTGATCGTCGCGGCCGTCCAGGCGGCCAACGAGAACGCACAGGCCCTCCAGCAGCAGAAGCTCGGCCCGCTGGCCCAGGGTCTGGGCGGCGGGGGCATCCCGGGCCTGCCGTTCTGACGCTCTCCGAGCGGGTCCCCCGCACCGCCTTCCTCGGACGGGCGGCGGCCAACTACCGTACGTACTGACAAGCGGTGCGTGAGGGAAACCACCCGCACGCACCCGAACCCAGGAAGGCAGTCCGTTGTACGAAGGCGTGGTCCAGGACCTCATCGACGAGCTGGGGCGGCTGCCCGGTGTCGGTCCCAAGAGCGCCCAGCGGATCGCCTTCCACATCCTGCAGGCGGAACCGACGGACGTACGGCGGCTGGCCCAGGCCCTGCTCGAGGTGAAGGCGAAGGTCCGCTTCTGCGCGACCTGCGGCAACGTGGCGCAGGAGGAGCTGTGCTCCATCTGCCGCGACGCCCGCCGCGACCTGTCGGTCATCTGCGTGGTCGAGGAGCCGAAGGACGTCGTCGCCATCGAGCGCACGCGCGAGTTCCGCGGCCGCTACCACGTCCTCGGCGGCGCGATCAGCCCGATCGAGGGCGTCGGCCCGGACGATCTGCGCATACGGGAACTCCTGGCCCGGCTGGCGGACGGCACGGTCACCGAGCTGATCCTGGCCACGGACCCGAATCTCGAGGGCGAGGCGACGGCGACGTACCTCGCCCGCATGATCAAGCCCATGGGCCTGAAGGTCACCCGCCTGGCCAGCGGCCTCCCGGTGGGTGGCGACCTGGAATACGCGGACGAGGTCACCCTCGGCCGCGCCTTCGAGGGGAGACGACTCCTAGATGTCTGACGCCACGCTGCACGCGACCGGCCAGAACCCGGACGACTTCGCGGTCCAGATCGCGGACCAGATCGAGAGCTTCCTGGTCGCCGTCACGGAGGTCGCGAAGGGCGCCGAGCCGGACTCGGCGATCCCCTTCCTCCTCCTGGAGGTGTCCCAGCTGCTGCTGGCCGGCGGTCGCCTCGGCGCGCACGAGGACATCGTGCCCGACGAGCGCTACGAGCCCGACCCCGGCCCGGAGCAGGACGTGGACCAGCTCCGCGAGAACCTCGGACGCCTGCTGGAGCCGATCGATGTCTACTCCGAGGTGTTCGACCCGTACGAGCCCCGCCGGGCCCCCGTCCCCGCCCGCATCTCCGACGACCTGGCGGACGTCGTGGCCGACCTGCGCCACGGCATGGTCCACTACCGCGCGGGCCGCACCACCGAGGCCCTGTGGTGGTGGCAGTTCTCGTACTTCGCCAACTGGGGCTCCACGGCATCGGCGACCCTGCGCGCCCTGCAGTCCCTGGTCGCCCACGTCCGCCTCAACCAGCCCCTGGAGGAGCTGGACGGCCTGGACACGGACCAGCCGGGCATGGGCGACGAGACCCTGGAATTCGAGGCAGGCAAGGTCATGGCGCAGGAGATCGGGGCACCGCTGGGGCTGCGCGGGGCTCAGTAGCTCCACACGAGCCCCGTCGGCTTCACGGGAGTCCCGTCAGCTCCACGAAGCCCCGCCCGCCCCCGCCTGGACCGTTTTCGTCTCCGCGGTTCAGCCCGAGGCCTGAGCCCACAACCCCTTGCCGATCGCGGTGACACCGCCGGTCAGCGCCAGCAGCAGGACCAGCAGCAGCACATCGCCCACCGTGCGCCCCCGCTCACCTTGTGCGTCCGTCGCCCCTTGCCCGCGCCCCCATGACGTGAAACCGCGGGGCCGCCCCGGTGACCTGCTGTGACCCCGCCCACTTTCCGAGTGGCGTCCTGCCACCTGGGCATGAGCCGTCCTGAGAGGCGGGCGTCCGGGATCTCAGCATGCGATACCGCGGAGGGGAGTTTCGGACGCTCGATAGACTGAGCCGACCGCACTGCATCTGCGTATGTGCGATAGAGACGGACTGAGCGAGGAGCGCACGTGGGCCTTGTCGTGCAGAAGTACGGAGGCTCCTCCGTAGCCGATGCCGAGGGCATCAAGCGCGTCGCCAAGCGGATCGTGGAAGCGAAGAAGAACGGCAACGATGTGGTTGTCGTGGTTTCCGCGATGGGCGACACGACGGACGAGCTGATCGATCTCGCCGAGCAGGTTTCCCCGATGCCTGCCGGGCGCGAGCTCGACATGCTGCTGACTTCCGGGGAGCGGATCTCCATGGCGCTGCTGGCCATGGCGATCAAAAACCTGGGCCACAAGGCCCAGTCGTTCACCGGCAGCCAGGCAGGTGTCATCACCGACTCGGTCCACAACAAAGCCCGGATCATCGATGTCACACCGGGCCGCATCCGGACCGCGCTGGACGAGGGCAACATCGCCATCGTGGCCGGCTTCCAGGGCGTGAGCCAGGACAAGAAGGACATCACGACCCTGGGTCGCGGTGGCTCCGACACGACCGCCGTGGCCCTCGCAGCCGCCCTCGACGCCGAGGTCTGCGAGATCTACACCGACGTCGACGGCGTGTTCACCGCCGACCCGCGTGTGGTGAAGAAGGCCCGGAAGATCGACTGGATCTCCTTCGAGGACATGCTGGAGCTGGCCGCGTCCGGCTCCAAGGTGCTGCTCCACCGCTGTGTGGAGTACGCCCGCCGGTACAACATCCCGATCCACGTACGCTCCTCCTTCAGCGGGCTGCAGGGCACGTGGGTCAGCAGCAAGCCGATCGAGCAAGGGGACAAGAAGGTGGAGCAGGCCATCATCTCCGGTGTCGCGCACGACACCTCCGAGGCCAAGATCACGGTCGTCGGCGTGCCGGACAAGCCGGGCGAGGCCGCCGCGATCTTCCGCACCATCGCCGATGCCGAGATCAACATCGACATGGTCGTGCAGAACGTGTCCGCCGCCTCCACCGGCCTGACGGACATCTCCTTCACCCTGCCGAAGACCGAGGGCCGCAAGGCCATCGACGCCCTGGAGAAGAACCGCGCGGGCATCGGCTTCGACTCCCTGCGCTACGACGACCAGATCGGCAAGATCTCCCTGGTCGGCGCGGGCATGAAGACGAACCCGGGCGTCACGGCCGACTTCTTCACCGCGCTGTCCGACGCGGGCGTGAACATCGAGCTGATCTCGACCTCCGAGATCCGCATCTCGGTCGTCACCCGCAAGGACGACGTGCCGGAGGCGGTCCGCGCCGTGCACACCGCCTTCGGGCTCGACTCCGACAGCGACGAGGCCGTCGTCTACGGAGGCACCGGGCGATGACCGCCCGTCCGCACCGGGCGGCGACCGCCCCCTCGTACGGAGGCGTACGACGATGACCGTGCGACCGACGCTCGCGGTCGTGGGAGCGACCGGAGCCGTCGGCACGGTGCTGCTCCGGATCCTGTCCCAGCGCGCGGACGTCTGGGGCGAGATCCGCCTGCTCGCCTCGCCGCGTTCGGCCGGCCGCAAGCTGGCCGTACGCGGCGAGGAGGTCGAGGTGGTCGCGCTCACCGAGGAGGCCCTCGACGGCGTCGACATCGCCCTGTTCGACGTGCCCGACGAGGTCGCCGCGCAGTGGGTGCCGGTCGCCGCCGCCAAGGGCGCGGTGGTGGTCGACAACTCCGCCGCCTTCCGCAGGGACCCCGACGTCCCGCTCGTCGTGCCCGAGGTCAATGCGCATGCGGCCCGCCTGCGCCCACGCGGCATCATCGCCAGCCCCAACTGCACGACGCTGTCCATGATCGTTGCGCTGGGCGCGCTGCACGCCGAGTTCGGGCTGCGCGAGCTCGTCGTCTCCTCGTACCAGGCCGTGAGCGGGGCCGGTCACGCCGGTGTCGAGACGCTGCGCCGGCAGCTGTCCCTGGTCGCCGGGACGGAGCTGGGGACCAGCCCCGGTGACGTACGGCGGGCCGTCGGCGACGACACCGGGCCCTTCCCCGAGCCGGTGGCGCTGAACGTGGTGCCGTGGGCCGGATCGCTGTGCGAGGACGGCTGGTCCTCGGAGGAGATGAAGGTGCGGGACGAGTCCCGCAAGATCCTCGGGCTGCCCCAGCTGCCGGTCGCGGTGACCTGCGTCCGCGTCCCCGTGATCACCTCCCACTCGCTCACGGTGCACGCCCGCTTCGAGGGCGAGGTCACCGTGGACAAGGCCCGCGAGATCCTCGCCACGGCACCGGGAGTGGTGCTGTGCGACGACCCGGCCGCCGGTGAGTTCCCCACGCCCGCCGACGTGGTGGGCACCGATCCCACCTGGGTCGGCCGGCTGCGGCGGGCGCTCGACGACCCCACGGCGCTCGAACTCTTCGTCTGCGGTGACAACCTGCGCAAGGGCGCCGCGCTCAACACCGCCCAGATCGCGGAGCTGGTGGCGGCGGAGCCGGGGTGAGCCGGCCGACCGCGGGGGGATGAGCCGGCCGACCGAGGGGGGTGAGCCGGCCGACCGCGGGGGTGTGAGGTTGCTCGCGCCTGTCGTCGTGGGCGGGTGTTACCGCCGGGAAAGCCCTGGGCGCGGCCGGATCGGTTTGTAGGATCTCCGTAAGAAATATGGTCGGTTCAATGGTCCGGGTCCTCTTGATCCGTGCTGCCTCGGCGTCCGAAGATTTCCTTTTTCGCCCCGCGCAACCGCGCAAAGGGCGGGGAGCGTCTTTGCGGTCGCCCTTCGGGGGCGTGGGGGCGCGGCGGGACGTGGGGGCGTCCCGAACATTCAGATACAGGGGAAGTGCGGGACGCATGAGGGCATATGAGGCACCGTTCGTCGTGCTGCCTGACGCGAGAACGTTGTCGGCCGCGCCGCCCGGCGCAAAAGTACCCGGCGCGTACAACCCCTATGGGGGCAGACGTGTCCAACTGGCGTGGCAGAGGTACTCGACTTCTCCCCCAAGCTCTTCCAGCCCGGGGTACACCCAGCGGCGGCCCGCGGCACGGCCTTGCGGCCGCCCCGGCCGCGCGTGCCCGGCGGCATGCCGGTGATCGCGCCCATGCCCGCCGCGCGGCCCGCCCGCATACCGAACCAGCGTGACGGCGCCGAGGAGACCGTCGCCGCCGGCACCACCGTCGACCACCTCACCGAGACCTACCGCGCCCACTACCGCTCGCTGCTGGGCCTCGCGGCGCTCCTCCTCGACGACACCGCCTCCTGCGAGGACGTGGTGCAGGAGGCGTTCATCCGTGTCCACTCGGCCCGCAAACGCGTCCGCGACCCGGAGAAGACGCTCGCCTACCTGCGGCAGACGGTCGTCAATCTCTCCCGCTCGGCCCTGCGCCGCCGCATCCTCGGCCTGAAGCTGCTGTCCAAGCCGATGCCGGACATGGCGAGCGCCGAGGAGGGCGCCTACGACCAACTGGAGCGCGACTCCCTGATCAAGGCCATGAAGGGCCTGCAGCGCCGCCAGCGCGAGGTGCTGGTGCTGCGCTACTTCGCCGACATGACCGAGGCCCAGGTGGCCGAGACCCTCGGGATCTCGCTCGGCTCGGTCAAGGCGTACGGGTCCCGCGGCATCGCGGCGCTCCGGCTCGCCATGGAGGCGCCCGCATGAGCGAGAACCACGAGGGACGTGACGCCGATGAGCGTCACGAGCCCCACGTCCCCTACGAGTGGCACGAGCCGACGCGGCCACACGAGCAAGAGCACAGGCAATCGCACGCTGGGAACGGAAACGTGAACCACAGCCCCGACGAAAAGGGCCCCGAGGGGTTCGACTCGGACGAGCTGGCACTGCGCAGGATGCTGCACCAGGCGGTCCAGGACATCGAGCCGCGCGACGGCACGCTGGACCGCCTGCGACGGGCGGTCCCGGCGCGCCGGGCCCGCAAGCGGCAGGCCGCCGTCGGCATGGCGGCCGCAGCCCTGTTCCTCGGCACCGCCATCCCGGCCCTGGTGCACGTCTCCGCTTCCGCCGGGTCCGACGCCAACCCGGCCATCGCCGGCCAGGCCTCGCAGGCCCAGGGCGGCACCGGCCAGGGCAAGGACCCGGAGGGCGGGGAGACCACGGCCGGCGGTTCCTCCGGCAAGGTCACCGGCAAGGACACGGGCGGCAGGAAGGACGACCCGAAGGGCGGCAAGGGCACCGGCACCGGCAGCGGATCCACCGGCGGGACACCCGGCCCCTCGACCACTACCGGCACCGGCGCGGCCGTCTGCACGGCCGCCCAGCTCGGCTCCGCCACCGCGACGGTCGCCGCCCCCGACTCCGCGGGCGTCGTCTACGGCACCTTCCGTGTCACCAACGTCTCCTCCGCCGGCTGTACCGTCGGCGGCTCCGGCACCGTGACCCCGCTGGCACAGGGCGCGGCCGACGCCGCCAAGATCAGCGTCGTGAACCACACCCAGGGAGACCCGGCGGCCGGCCTGCCCGATCCCTCCACCGAGGTGGCGGGACTGGTCCTTCTGCCGGGCTCCGCCTACGAGGTGAAGTTCGCCTGGGTGCCCTCGGAGACCTGCCCCACCACCGGCGGCAACAACGGCGGCACCGGCACCGGCGGTCCGTCCCCCGACCCGTCGCCCAGCCAGGACGCGGGCGCGACGTCAGGCACCACGACCACCGGGACCGGCACCGGTTCCTCTCCCCAGCTGATGACGAAGGACGGTACGTCCGACGGCAGCGTGGTGGTCTCCCACACGCCGGAGGCGGGCTCACCGACGGTCTCGACGACGGTGTCCCACGCGTGCGCGGGGACGATCTACCGTACGGGAGTGCTGTCGGCCTCGTAGCCGTCCCGCGCAGCCCGGCCGGCCTGCGCCGGTGCGGGCCCGGCCGCCTCGTCCGGCACCAGCCCCAGCTCGGCGTCCCTGGCGTACTCCACCTCGCGTCGTACCAGCCGGAACCACATGAAGACCACGAACCCGGCGAAGACGAACCACTCCCCGGTGTAGCCGAGGTTCTGGAACGCCTTCAGGTCCAGCCCGGTGTTGTCCGGCGCCGTCGCCGGTACGGCCTTCATCCCGGAGTCGCCCTTGTCGAGCGTGATCCACGCGGGGTACACGTCGTAGGGCACGAGGTTGACCAGCGACGCCGCGCTGATCGCCGCGGTCTGCCCGGCCGGCAGTCCGCCCCGGGCACCGACCCCGTTGTCCCCCGGCGTCTCGGACGCCTGCAGGGCGCCGGTCACCGTGACCTCGCCGGCGGGCGGAGCCGGGGCCTTCGCCGGATCCGCGTTCCCCGGCAGCCAGCCGCGCACCACCGGCAGCGCCTTGCCGGTGCCGGTGCGCAGCAGCGTCAGCACGTAGTACCCCTGCTTGCCGTCGAGCTCGCGGCCCGGGACCAGCAGCTGCTTGCCGTACCGCCCGGTCGCGGTGGCCTGCTTGCCGGACGTCTGCTTGTCGACGGGCAGCAGCCGCTCCAGCGGACGCGCCGGCTCCGTGCGGTCCGACGCGGCCTGCGCGACCGCGCTGCGGTGGTCCTGCACGCGCGCCTCGAACCGGCCCAGCTGCCACGACCCCATGAAGATGCAGAAGGGGATGGCAAGCAGCACGAAGACGTTGATGCCCCACCAGCGTGGCGTCAGCAGAAACCGGTACACGCCTTCCACGGTACGGGGCGCCGGGGCGTTCCCCGGCCGCGGGGTCGGGGGGCCGAGAGGCTCGGAGCCGGGGGCCGAGAGGCTCGGAGCGCCGGGGCCCATGGCCTCGGGCTCCGGCGCGTGGAGGCCCGTACGCGGTGAGGTGACGGCGTCAGACCCTGGTGGCCTTGATCGAGTACATGAGCGGGACCCGCGGCCGGCCGGCCGGGAAGCGGAAGAGGCCGTCGTGCTGCTCGAAGTCCGCGAAACGCCGGAAGAGCGAGACATCGTGCTCGTGCAGGAACTCGATGCGCAGTCCGGTCTCCGCGATCGCGGAGACGACCTCGCCGAGCGGGTGCTGCCACTCGACGCTGCGGTTGTGCACGGTGTCGGCGCCCTCCGCCCCGTAGGTGCCCGGCGCCTCCTCCACCCAGGCCTCGCGCGCGAAGTAGTCGTGCACGATCCGCGAGCCGGTCTCGTCGTCGAGCACGTCGGTGAGCGGGTGGAACTCGGCGAGGTACAGGAATCCGCCGGGAGCCACGAGCGACGCGGCGGTCCGCGCCCAGCGCCGGACGTCGGGCAGCCAGCACAGCGCGCCGCCGCCGGTGTAGACGACGTCGTACGACCGCTCGGGCACCGCCTGGGCCGCGTCGTACACGTCGGAGGTGACGAAGGCCGCCCGGTCGCCGTCGAGACCGAGGTCGGCGGCGAGGCCACGGGCCACGTCGACGGCGGGAGCGGAGAAGTCGAGCCCGACGACCCGGGCGGCGCCGTGCCGGGCCCAGGACAGGGTGTCCGTGCCGATGTGGCACTGCAGATGCAGCAGCGTCCTGCCGGTGACGTCCCCGACCTCGGCGAGTTCGAAGGCGCGCAGGGGATCCCGGCCGGCGCGGAAACCGTCGAGGTCGTAGAAGTGCCCGACGGCGTGCAGGGGTGCGCGCTCGTCCCAGAGGGTGCGGTTGGCCTCGCGCCAGTCGGCGGGTGTGGGGGAGTACATGGCGGGGTCCTGATCTTGTGTGTCGCGGGCGGTGGAAGCGCTTGCCGGGTGACTTGCCGGTGAGGAGAACGGCTGGGAAAAGTAAGGAGATCGGAACAGTGCGGTCGAAGTTATCCACAGGCTGGGGGCCTCGCCAGCGAATTTCCGGTCCGGCCAGGCAGTATGGGGCCATGACTGAGAGCAGCAACGGGTCCGACCCGCGCGATCCGCGGGACCAGCGCGAGCGCGGCGAGCAGATGCCGGACTGGGAGAAGCGCTTCCGGGCACCCCGGGTGTCGCTGCCCGACTGGGCCGAGGACGCACCGGACCACTCCTTGTTCGTGTCGAACGCCACGGGGACGTACGAGCTGTACGCCTGGAACCGCGCGACGGGCGAGCAGCGCCAGGTGACGGACCGGCCCAACGGCACGACCGACGGCGTGCTCTCCCCGGACGGCCGGTGGGTCTGGTGGTTCGACGACAAGGACGGCGACGAGTTCGGCGTCTGGCGGCGCCAGCCGTTCACCGGCGGCCCCGACGAGGCGGCCGTGCCCGGCCTGGACCCGTCGTACCCGGCGGGCCTCGCGCTGGGCCGGGACGGGCACACGGCGGTCGTGGGCCGCTCGACGGACGAGGACGGGACGACGATCCACCTCGCGCGCGTCGGCGAGGGCTCGGTAGAGATCTACCGGCACCGGGAGTCGGCGGGCGTCGGCGACCTGTCCCACGACGGCTCGCTCATCGCCATCGAGCACACCGAGCACGGTGACGCCATGCACTCGGCCCTGCGCGTCCTGCGCCCCGACGGCACGGCGGTCGCCGAGCTGGACGACACCAAGGGCGGCACGGTCGAGCTGGGCCTGGAGGTGCTGGGCTTCGCCCCGGTCGACGGCGACACGCGGCTGCTCATCGGGCACCAGCGGCGGGGCCGCTGGGAGCCGCTGGTGTGGGACGTCGCGACGGGCGAGGAGACGGACCTGGCGCTGGACCTGCCGGGCGACGTCAGCGCCGAGTGGTATCCGGACGGCAGCGGCCTGCTGATCGCCCACAGCTTCGAGGCCCGCAGCGAGCTGTTCCGCTTCGACCTGGCGACCCGTGCACTGACGGAGGTCCCCACTCCGCAGGGCACGGTCTCGGGGGCGACGGCCCGGCCGGACGGCAGCGTGGAGTACCTCTGGTCCTCGGCCGCCGAGCCGTCCGCCGTGCGCTCGACGGCGGGCGGAGTGGTCCTCGACCCGCCCGGCATGAGGTCACCGGGGTCGGTCCCGGTGCAGGACGTGTGGGTGGAGGGCCCGGGCGGCCGCATCCACGCCCTGGTCCAGAAGCCGGCCGGGGCGACCGGCCCGCTGCCCACGGTCTTCGACATCCACGGCGGCCCCACCTGGCACGACAGCGACGCCTTCGCCGCGGGCCCGGCGGCCTGGGTCGACCACGGATACGCCGTGGTCCGGGTGAACTACCGCGGTTCCACGGGGTACGGCCGCGCCTGGACCGACGCGCTCAAGCACCGGGTCGGCCTGATCGAGCTGGAGGACATCGCCGCGGTCCGTGAGTGGGCGATCAGCTCGGGGCTGGCCGACCCCGGCCGGCTGATCCTCACCGGCGGTTCCTGGGGCGGCTACCTCACCCTGCTCGGTCTGGGCACCCAGCCGCAGGCGTGGACGCTGGGCGTCGCGGCGGTCCCGGTCGCCGACTACGTCACCGCGTACCACGACGAGATGGAAGCGCTGAAGGCCATGGACCGCACACTGCTCGGCGGCACACCGGAGGAGGTGCCGGAGCGCTTCGAGGCCTCCTCCCCGCTGACCTACGTCGACCAGGTCAGGGCCCCCGTCTACATCTCCGCCGGAGTCAACGACCCACGCTGCCCCATCCGCCAGATCGACAACTACGTCAAGCGTCTCGAAGCCCGCGGCGCCGTCCACGAGGTCTACCGCTACGACGCCGGCCACGGCTCCCTGGTGGTCGACGAGCGCATCAAACAGGTCCGCCTGGAACTCGACTTCGTGGAGCGGCACTTGCCGAAGTGAAGCCGCGGGTGCCCGCCCGGTCCCTTGCTGAGCGGGGGGCGGGGGCCGGGTGGGGCCTTGCTGGGGGTGCACTGGGGTGCGATTGGCAGTGGCTGCACCTGTAAGAGCCGGCACGGGCGCCCTGGTCCGGCCGATCTCGCATCATGCGGGACGAGAGGGGGCCCTTTTCTGCGTTTCTAGGCTTCAGGGGCTACCGCTACGCTCCTCGACCACAATTCTTCGGCGTGGTCGGCGAATCGAGCGAACATGCCGCTATCGCCGTACTTTCGCAGGTGCAGTAGCGGGGAGTCGTGCCCGACCAAGCGCGCGAGATGGGGCGTAACCAGCGCCTGGTCGTCGAATCGGAACACTGACAGCGATACGTGATTCGTGGCGTCGCTCACTGCGGAGAAACGGGCCTCCAGACCCTCATGTGCACCGAGCTTTCCCAGGTGCTCAAGCGTGATCCGGATGCGTGTGGACACCGTGAGTGCCACATCTTCGATCTGTTCGCGGTGGCGCGTTATCTCGCCGTCTGGATCGCCCAGCAGAAAACGCACGCGGCACCCGCTGTCAAGTTTCTGACGCAGTGTGGAGACGAAAGCCGGCTGATCAATCCAGAGAAAGTAGTTCGTGTATCCGGCGAAGAGGATATCCGTTTTGGACTTTTCGATGAGTTCGGCCCAAACCGTCGATGGACAGGAGGATCGATAGGGGTAGGAGCGGATAATCTCCCGGTCTCCACCTGTCTTGATCCGGTCCTTTACCGCTTTCGGCCACAGCATCTCTTCGTCAACTCCCAACGCCTTGCAGGCGTCTTCCCGGTTTCTGGCGTGCGGGATTAATTCGGCGTCCGCTACTCACCGTTCCACGGTCTTGCCAGAAACGCCTACCCGTGCCGCTAACTGCCTGGGCGACAGGTTGGCCGACTGCATAGCCGATCTCAGTGCGCTGTTCAAGACTCCCCCCGGGGACGTTTGGGCGTTCTTCCACGCTATCGCCGAGACGTCCCAGGTGTCGCCAGACGTGCTCCGAAACCTCCTTGAGGGAGCGTCAGCATGGCCGGACGACAAGGACCCCCGCGACCGCTGGAACGGCCCGGGGGCTATGGCCACCGCTGATGGGAGCGATGACGTGACAGACCTTATCCGAACTGCCCTCGAATGGATGAGAGCGGTCCTGCTCGGGCGACGCACGCCAGGCAGGTACGCACGCACCCCTGGGCGCCCCCAGGCGGCCTGTACGCCGCCCTCCCCGCACGTGTACGGCGCACGCCTGGTGGGAGTGCGCAGCCTGCGTCCCAGGCCGTTCGAACCGTGGGAGCATCCCGGCGCCCTCGTCCGGCCCTACGTCGCCCGCCTGGACGTGATGTTGCGAACTACCCGCACAGGCGCCCAGCTCGACCCGTGGGGGGCTGCCTCGTGAGCGCCCAGGTATCGCCCGGCGCCCCCGCTGCAAGCGCCCAGCAACAGGCCTACGGCAATTGGCTGCTGCACGCCGAACAGTGCGACGAATGCAGGGCGGCCGAGAAACCGGGCGCCGGTTGCGACCGAGGCAAAGACCTGTGGGGCGCGTACCGCCTCGCGCGCATCGGAGCAAGCACGGACGGGGGTGCCTGATCCGTGGGCATGACCCTTGCTGTGTACCGGATCAATCCGGGAACGGGCGCCCGTACCTGCGTGCGCAGGAAGCGCGTAGTGCGACCGGTGGAAGTGCCAGAAGTGGGCAAGAAATACCCGCCGTGCATCTGTCCGCGGTGCCGGACCAGGAAAGCCGACCAGCCGACCGAGGGGGCGCAGTGACCCGCTCAATCATCAAAGACGCTGAATGGACGCTCGGGCCGGTAACCGCCGAGGGTGCCCCGCTGGCCATCTATTCCGCAGTGTGCATGGAGTGCCGTGCGGAAGCGAAGCCAACGGACAGTGAGCCGCTGCCGGTTGAGGTCTGGGCGCTGAAACACACGGGCCTGAATCCCGTCCATCGGCAATTCAAGTCCATGGTGGAAACCTATTGGCGGATGACTCCGGCCGAGAACAACCCCTATCGCGAGAACGGCGACCAGGGCGCCTAGTACCCGCAGCACCACACCCGATGGCTGCCGCTTCCGGGGCGCTGCGAGGCGCAAGGGCAGTAATGCCAGACCCCCGCCCAGGCGACCCCCGACCTGGGCGGGCCTGCGCCCCCGACAGGCGACCACGGGCCCTGTCGGGGGCGCCTCCATGTGTGGCTGGACCGGGTCTCACGGTCGCGGCACGGTCCCAGCAGGGCCAAACCTGCGTCTTGATTTCGGGCGCCCAGGTGCTCTCCGTACTCTCGGAGTCGGCCGGTTTCCGCAGGTCAGAGGCTAACCACACCTAGGAAAGCGCACCGGGGCGGAGCCCCCGGGGAGGGGTCCGTCTCAAGCGAGCGAGTCGGGTGCGTGGGTGGGCGACGCCGTGCGGCCTCGGCGGCCCAGCAGCTCCGCCAAGCCCCGCCGCGTAGCCGCCAGCACCACCCGGTCCTCGCGCCGCAGGACATACGTGCCGGGCAGATTCCACACCAGTCCCGAGGCCCGCCCCGCGTCCTCGGCCGGCCCCTGGCCGGCAGTCGGCTCCCGCCGCTCCTGTCCCGTCGCCCCCGTGTCCAGCGCCAGCACCCGCCAGTACCCCGCCCGGAAGGCCTCCGCCACCGTCCTGCCCTCCAGCTGTGGATGCCCGCCCACTTCCACGGCCGCGAACAGCAGCACCCGCCGCTCGACCGGGATCGCGCCCAGAATCTGCCGCCCGAACATCGCCCCGGCGAAGGCGGGCGCCGCCAGGTGCGACACGCTCCGGCTGCGCGTCAGGGCCTGCGGGTGCGTGGCCCGCAGGGTCCGGTACACGGCGGTCGCGAAGTCGTCGTCGTACAGACGCAGCACCACCCGCAGGTCCGGCCGCACCGACCTGGCGTACAGCACGGCCTCCAGATTGGTCGTGTCCGCGCTGGTCACCGCGAGCAGCGCATGCGCCCGCTGGACCTTCGCGGCCTCCAGCACGCCTTCCTGCGTGACGTCCCCCAGCACCACCGGCACGCGCAGCCGCCGCGCCGTGGCCAGACCGCGCGCCTCGGGATCGGACTCCACGCACACCACCGGTATGTGCAGCTCCCGCAGCCGCGTCAGCACCCGCGTACCGATCTTGCCCAGCCCCAGCAGCACGACGTGCCCGCTCAGCCCGCGCGGCGGCTTGCGCAGCCCGGACGCCGACCGGAACGTGCCCAGTGCCTCCAGCACCGCCGCCAGCAGTACCGGCAGCAGCAGCAACCCCACCAGTCCGGACAGCAGTTGGAGCACCTGCCGGCCGACCGAATCCCCGAGGGCGGGGTTGTCGATCGCGAAGAGATCGAGCAGCGTCAGGTAGAGGGCGCCCAGCGGATGCACCCCCGTCACCAGCCACAGCGCCACCGCGAGCGCGAACACACACCCCGTCAGACCCGCCAGCGACCACCGCAGCCGCCGTGAGAACAGCGACGTCAGCGGCGGTACGAAGGCGACCCCGCGCCCCGCCGACAACGGCGGTCCCGAGAACGACACCTGCTCCAGCACCACGGTCCCGCGCCCGGTGGCCGCCCGTACGGCGGCCTCGTCCGGCAGCAGCCGGGGCCGGTGCTCCCCGCTGCCCTCGGACCCGTCCGCCCCGGCCGGGTCGCTGCTCGTCGCCGACAGCAGCGCCAGGGTGCACAGCCCGGGGTCGGCGACCTGCCCGGGCGCGGGCGGCGGCCGTTCCACCGCGCGCAGCAGCAGCCCGTCGGTCTGTACGACCTTGCCGGTGCCGGCGACGGCGCTGGCGGCCAGGGCCGGAGCGGCCGTGTCGGCGTCGGACAGCACGGTCGTCGAGGTGTCGAGCCCGGAGACGTCATCCTCTCCGACGGCCAACGCGGCGGCCTGGTCGAGCAGTTCCTCGATGTGCACGCCCAACCGCCGGTTGTACAGCCGCAGGACGAGCCGCAGCCTCGGGTTGAGCCGGCGGGCGGTGAGGGCGGCGCGGATGTTGGTCTCGTCGTCGTCGTACACGAGGGCCAGCGCGGCGGCCCGCTCCACGCCCGCGTCCGCGAGGACGGTCTCGGTCAGTTCGGCGGCCTCCAACACCCGGTCCGGCCCGGCGGTCTGACCGCCCCCGCCCCCGTTGCCGCCGCCACCTCCGGTGCCGCCGCTTCCGCCGTTGCCCCCGGCCGCGCCGCTTCCGCCGTTGCCCCCGGCCCGTCCCACGGCCGCGCTCACCACCCGGTCCAGCAGCGCCGACGCCGCGCGCGCCCGCCCGACCACGGGTGGCCGTACCACACGCTCGGAGGGCGGCACGACCAGCGTGACCTGCTCCCCGTACACGCCGCGCAGTTCGGCGGCCAACCGGTGCGCGAGCCCGTCGTCGCCGCACACCACCATGTGCGCGCCCGTGTCACCCGGCGCACCACCCTGATACGGAACGCTCCCCACGAGGGAAGAGACTGCCGCACCGGGACGCGTGGTTCCAAAACGCGCTCGCGGCAGCGGCCGTGGCCGCTGAACGGGCGCGCCCGGACCGCCGTACTGAAGGGGAGGCAGATCAAGTCGTGCAGCGCGCCGGAGGTACCGCATCCGTGGCCATCACCAGACCAGCCCCGCCCGGGCCGGAACCCCGCGACGCGGAGGCGACGCCCACCGGCATGCGCGACCGGCCGCAGGGCGAGGGCGACCGGCACGACGAGCGGCTGTACGGGGAGGGCGAGGAGCCGCAGGGCGAGGAGCCGCAGGGGGAGCGGCCGCAGGGCGAGCGCGACCAGCACGACGGGCATGACCGGTCGGCCCCGTCGGACCGGTCGGCCGCGTCGGACCGGCCGGAGCGGGACGGATGGCACATCACCTCGCCGGTCGCCCTGACCGTGCTGCTGCTCGCCGTCGTGGTGGCCCAGGGACCCATACGCAGGGCCCTGGCCGCGCCGGTGATGCAGAGCTGGATGACGGTGTTCGTGGCCGTGGTCGTGCAGGCCCTGCCCTTCCTGGTGCTCGGCGTGCTGCTGTCGGCGGCCATCGCGGTGTTCGTCCCGCCGTCGTTCTTCGCCCGCGCCCTGCCGAACCGCCCCGCCCTGGCCGTCCCCGTCGCCGGGGTGGCGGGCGCGGTGCTCCCCGGCTGCGAGTGCGCGTCCGTCCCGGTGGCCGGAGCCCTGGTCCGGAGGGGCGTCACCCCGGCCGCGGCGCTCGCATTCCTCCTCTCCGCTCCCGCGATCAACCCGATCGTCCTGACCGCGACGGCCGTCGCCTTCCCCCGCAATCCCGAGATGGTCCTCGCCCGCTTCGGCGCGAGCCTGCTGGTGGCGTGTGCGATGGGCTGGCTGTGGCAGCGACTCGGCCGTACCGACTGGCTGCGCCCGCCCGCACGCTCGGCCCACGAGGGCGGGAGCAGGGGCGCGGCGTTCTGGGGTTCGGTCCGGCACGATGTGATGCACGCCGGGGGCTTCCTGGTCGTCGGCGCGATGGCGGCCGCCACGCTGAAGGCCGTCGCCCCGGCGAGCTGGTTGCGCACGGCGGCCGGCAACCCCGTCGTCGCGGTGCTGGCACTGGCGGTCCTGGCCGTGCTGCTGTCGATCTGCTCCGAGGCGGACGCCTTCGTGGCGTCGTCGCTGTCGCAGTTCTCGCTCACGGCGCGGCTGACGTTCCTGGTCGTGGGGCCCATGATCGATCTCAAGCTGTTCGCGATGCAGGCGGGCACGTTCGGCCGCGGCTTCGCCCTGCGCTTCGCCCCCGCCACCTTCGTCCTCGCCGTAGTGGTGTCCGTACTGACCGGGACGGTGCTCCTGTGAACCGGCAAGCCCAAGCGGCGGTGATGTTCCTGGTGGGCGCGGCCCTGCTGCACGCGGGCCTCACCGGCCTCTACCTGCGCTACGTCAAGGCGGGCCTGCAGCCGTTGCTGCTGGCGTCGGGCGCGGTACTGATCGTCACGGCGCTCGCGACGGTGTGGTACGAGCGAAAGGGAAGGCGCGGCCACGGCGACGGCCATGACCACGGCGACGTCCGCGGTCACGGCTTCGTCCGTGGCCACGGTGACGGCGATGGCCACGGCGACGGCCATGGCTCCGGTGACACCCACGGGACCGCCGGTGATCGCGGTCACGCATACGATCACGGTCCCGCCGATGCCCACGGTCACTCGGACGATCACGGTCACGGCCACCGAGAGCCCCGCATCTCCTGGCTCCTCGTCCTCCCCCTCTTCGCCCTGATCCTGGTCGCTCCGCCCGCCCTGGGCTCGTACACCGCCGTCCGCACGGGCACGGCCCTGCAGCGGCCCTACGGCTACACGGCGCTCCCGGCCGGCAACCCGCTCCGGCTGAGCGTCGTCGACTACGCCGGCCGCGCGGTCTACGACCACGGCCGCTCCCTCGCCGGCCGTCCGGTCCAGATCACCGGCTTCGTCGCGCTGGACCGCACCGGCGCGCCGTATCTCGTCCGCATGGCCCTGAGCTGCTGTGCCGCCGACGCCCAGCCCGTCAAGATCGCGCTGACCGGCCGGATCCCCCCGGTGCTGCAACCCGACACCTGGCTCCAGGTCACCGGCACGTACACCGCCCGCCGGACCAGGGACCCGGTCAACAACGGCCCGATCCCCTTCCTGAACGTCACCGAGGCAAAGCCGGTGCCGACGCCGCACGACCCGTACGACGAGACGTGGAACCAGTGACCAGGGCCGTCCTTCGTCGCGAGGAGCGGGAATGGGCCGGGGCGCGGAGAATTGAAGTATGCGCTTCCGCAACGGTCGGGCAATCCCCCGGTGCGGGTGGACCGTATATACGGATGTGTCGAGGTTCTGGTTCTCCGCGGGCCGTCTCCCGGACGAGGCTCTGCTGTCCGGGCTGGCCACCGGCGATCCGGAGCTCGCCGTCACATTCGTACGAAGGTTCCAGCACACGGTCTTCGGTGTCGCCATAGCCGTCACCGGGGATCCGCAGCTCGCCGAGGACATCGCCCAGCAGACATTCGAGCGCGCGTGGCGGCATGCCCAGATCTACGACTCGCGCCGTGGGTCGGTCGCGACCTGGCTGACCACCATCGCGCACAACCTTGCCATCGACGCCGTCCGCTCGCGGCGTCCTGAGCCGGTGGCGCCCGAGGACCTCGACGCGATCCTCGGCGTCGTGAGCGACACACCCGAGCAGCACGCGCTCGCCGACGAGGCGTCGTCCCACCTGCGGGCAGCAGTGGCGGAGCTGCCCCGCGAGCAGGGACGCGCCCTGGTGATGGCGGGCATCTACGGAATGACCGCCCAGCAGGTCGCCGACTGGGAGCACATCCCTCTGGGCACCGCGAAGACGCGCATCAGGGCGGGGATGGGGAAGCTGAGAAACACGCTTGCGTCTCCGAAGCGGGGAGACCATGTCCAGTGACGTCACCTGCGAGGAACTGAGGGCGATCGGTGCCGAGCTCGCCCTTGGTGTCCTGCCCGGCCGTGAGCGGGCCGGGGCGGTCGCCCACCTCGACCGGTGCGCGGACTGCAGGGAGTACGTCGAACAGCTGACCCTCGTGGGCGACCGGATCATCGGGCTGCTGCCGGGCAGCGAGCCGCCGGTCGGGTTCGAGACCCGGGTGGCGCAGGCCCTGAAACGGGGCGCGTCGGCGCAAGAGGAGCACTCGCGGACCCGCGAGTCCGCCCGCGAGTCCGCCCGCGAGTCCGCCCGGGAGTCCGCCGCACCACCTCAGGCGCCGGCCCGTACCCTGCTGCACGATCTTCGCCGCCGGGCGCGGCTGCGGATCGCGGCCGCCGCGGCCGCACTGGCCCTCGCCCTCGGGTTCGGCGGATGGGCGGTCGGTACGGCGATCCAGGACGTCGCGGGCGGGCGGGCCTCGATCGCCGGGGACCGCAACGGCATGCTGGAAGGCGGGCTGACCTCGACCCACGCCCTCGGCCGGGCGGCCGGGGAGATCTACGCCCATCCCGGGTCCCCGGGCTGGGTCTACATGTCCGTCGACCTGGCCGCGGCCGGAACCCCCCACAGTGGACAGGTCTCCTGCCTGCTCGAGCGCACGGACGGCAGCACGATCCCCGTCGGCGCCTTCACCCTGCGGCAGGGCCGCGGCTTCTGGGGCGGCCCGGCCCCGGTGAATCCGGCGGAGCTCACCGGCGCCCGCATCACCGCCTCCGACGGAACCGTGCTCGCCAAGGCCCGTTTCGAGAAGGCGAACGAGGCCTGGGCCGGGAGCGGACTGATCCCGGTCCGCTCAACTGCCGCAAGCGGCCCCCAAGTTCGGCAGCACGACGGCGCCTGAGCAGCACGGCCGTCACGCAGGCCCGCGAGGTGCTCCGGGCAGCCGTCAGGGTTTCCCTCCTTCGACGTCACCCGCAGAGCCTCTTCCGTCAGCGCAGGCACCAGGCTTCATGGTCGCTTCATGCGCCGTCTCTATGGTCCGGGTCCATGAGCGAAGTGCTGGCGGTAGATGCCGCCGAACTCACCAAGACCTACGGCACCTTGACCGCGCTGGACCGGGTCTCCATCAAGGTTGCCGAAGGCGAGGTCTACGGTCTTCTCGGCCCCAACGGCGCAGGCAAGACGACGTTCCTGCGGATGCTGTTCGGACTCATCCGCCCAGACAGCGGCACCTTGGAAGTCTTCGGCCGCTCGTGGGACAAGCACGGTGTCGCAGTGCTCGAGGGAGTGGCCGGCTTCGTCGAGAGCCCGAAGTTCTATCCCGGCCTCAGCGGCCGGCGGAACCTGCAACTCCTCGCCGGATTCGACGGCGGGGTCGCACCCGACCGTATCGACGAAGTCCTCGACATCGTCGACCTCACCGACCGGCAGCACGACAAGGTGGGCGGCTACTCCTTCGGCATGCGCCAGCGCCTGGGCGTCGCCGCGTCCCTGGTGCGCGACCCGAGACTCCTCATCCTCGACGAACCCGCCAACGGGCTGGACCCGGCCGGTATCCGCGACATGCGTGCCCTGGTCAAACGCCTCGCCTCGAGCGGCCTGACCGTGCTGCTCAGCAGCCACGACATGGGCGAGGTCGAGCAGATCTGCGACGACGTCACGATCATGCGCACCGGGACGGTCGCCTACCACGGGTCGATCGACGCCCTGCGCGAGCAGGCCCCCGCGCAGGCCCATCGCATCACCACCACCGACGACGCCGCCACCGAGAAACTCGTCCGCGAGCGCGGACTCGAGGTCGCCCGCACCGGCGACGGCCTCGCCGTCCACGGATCGCGGGGGGACATCGACGCTCTGATCACCGACATCGTCGGAGCCGGCATCGCCCTGCGCGGACTGGGCCTCGACAAGACGCCCCTGGAATCGCTGTTCTTCATGCTCACCGAGCCCACGCCCGATGCATCCACGCCGGATGCACCCACCCCCGAGATCGACACCCCAGTGACCAGCGGAGCGCACCGATGACCACGACCACCACCGGCGTTCCCCGCACCCCCACCCCGACCGCTTCCACAGCGCCGGAGCGCACCACCCGTCGCCCCGGCACCGGAACCGTCCTGCGCTGGGAGGTCGCCAAGCTCGTCGCGCAGGCCCGCACCCGCTACGCGCTGCTGGTCTGCCTCATCGCGCCGATCGCCATCGTGCTCGTGTTCAACGGGCAGCAGCAGTCGCCCAGCGACACGATCTACGGCCGGCAGATCCACACCAGCGGATACGCGGCGCCGCTGTTCATCCTCGCCTTCGGCTCTCAGTGGATCTTCCCGATGCTGGCAGCCCTCGTGGCCGGCGACATCTTCGCCAACGAGGACCAGCACGGCACCTGGAAGACCATCCTGACCCGGTCGGTCACCCGCAGCCAGATCTTCTGGGCGAAGACGCTCGCCGCGACCCTGTTCACCGTCGTCTCGCTGGCCGTTCTGGAAGCGAGCACCATCGGCTCCAGCCTGCTGATCATCGGCACCCAGCCCCTGATCGGACTCGGAGGCCAGCTCATTCCCTCCGGCACGGCGCTTCCGCTGGTCATCGCCTGCTGGGCAACCGCCCTGGCGCCGCAGATCGGGTTCACCGCCCTGGCCATCCTGCTGTCGGTCAAGACGCGCAACCCGGCCGCGGGAGTCGCTGTGCCGGTCGCCCTCGGACTGGTCATGCAGCTGATCGGCACCCTCGGCGGCATCGACCTCACCCGCCGGTTCCTGCTGACCACACCGCTGGATTCGTGGCACGGACTGCTCGCCGAGCACCCCTTCCACGGCCCGCTCACATTCGGACTGGCGGTCAGCGCCGCCTGGACCGCCGTCTGCCTGGCAAGCGCCCACGTCTCGCTGTGCCGCCGCGACATCACCGGAGGCTGAACCGTGATCCCCACCCGACTCCTCACCCGTGGCCTGGCCGTCGCTGCGGCGGTCGCCGCCGTGGCCGCCTCCACCGCCTTCAGCACACCCGACATCACCAAGCACCGCGTAGAAGAGGCACTGGCGCCGACGTTCGCGAACCTGTACGTCCAGCGGGCAGCCATCCTCGGGATCCCCGGCATCACCGTCGCCGGAATCGACGCCTCAGCGAAATGTGACCGCGGCGGCCCGAAGGTCGCCGATGTCGGCTCCGGAACCGACTGGATCTGCAAGGTCACCTTCCACGACACCGCCCACCAGGTGCAGACCGGGAAGTTCGAACTGCAGATCAGGGCCGACTCCACCTACGTCGGCGGAGGCCCCTCCAAGCTCATCGGCACGGCGACCATCACCGACAAGAAGACCGGAAAGGACGTCCCCAACCCGGTGTTCGAGTTCGACGGCACGCTCGACCCGGACCACCCGTAGCGTCCCGGTGTCCGTCGGCAACGGGAGCCCGTGGCGTCCCGGCGTCCGTCGACAACGGGAACCCGTGGCGTCCCGGCGTCCGTCGACAACGGGAACCCGTGGCGTCCCGGCGTCCGTCGACAACGGGAACCCGTGGCGTCCCGGCGTCCGTCGACAACC
>NZ_JBEYZY010000001.1:429251-429354 GCF_040646295.1 Streptomyces sp. NPDC046197
TACCGGGACCCGTGGCGTCCCGGCGTCCGTCGACAACCGGGACCCGTGGCGTCCCGGCGTCCGTCGACAACCGGGACCCGTGGCGTCCCGGCGTCCGTCGACA
>NZ_JBEYZY010000001.1:429453-474976 GCF_040646295.1 Streptomyces sp. NPDC046197
AACCGGACTGAGGCCGAAGACCCCGACGCCAAGCGATCGGGGCCATTGGCCGGGGGCCGGGGCGTCCGGCTTCGCGAACCCGTCCGATTACGCTGTCCGGCGTGCACTTCCTGGTTGTCGACGACGAGACACGCCTGGTCGAGCTGGTCGTCCGCTATCTGCAGGAGTCCGACCACAGCGCGGAGGGCCGCCACGACGGGCCCTCGGGGCTGGAGGCCGCCCGCGACCCGCGGGTGGACGCGGTCGTATTGGACGTCATGCTCCCCGGCATGGACGGCATCGAGGTCTGCCGTACCCTGCGCCGCGAGGGCATCGACGTGCCGGTGATCCTGCTGACCGCGCGAGGCGCGGTCAGCGAGCGGGTCGCGGGGCTGGACGCGGGCGCCGACGACTACGTGGTCAAGCCGTTCGCGCTGGAGGAGCTGCACGCCCGACTGCGGGCGATCTCGCGCCGCCGTACCGACAGCGAGGGCCGGCTGGAGGTCGGTGATCTGGTGCTGGATCCCGAGCGCCGGCGCGCCTGGCGGTCCGGTACCGAGCTACAGCTCTCCCGGCGCGAGTTCGCGGTGCTGCACGTACTGATGCGCAACGCCGGGAAGGTGGTCAGCCGGCTGCGGCTGCTGGACGAGGTGTGGGACGGCGAGACCGACCTGCGCAGCAACGCGATAGACGTCCATGTCTCCAAGGTTCGCGCCAAGGTCGACCGGGCCTTCGGCCGCGCGAGCATCACCACCCTGCGCGGCGAGGGCTACCGCCTGGAGAACGGCGCATGACTCCGGGCGGCAGCACGCCCGTGGCGCCGGGCGGCGGCCTGCGTGCCCGGATGCGGCGGATGCCGATCGTGCTGCGGCTGGTGCTCACCGTCGCACTGGCCATGTCGGTCGTCCTCTGCGGCGCCGCCGCGCTCGTCTACTGGCGCGTCCAGTACGCCCTCGACCGGCAGCTGGACGAGGACCTGACGGCCTACCAGCACAGCCTGGCCATGGCCGTGCGCACGGGCGGACAGCTCCCGGCCGCTCCGACAGGCAGCACCTACCAGATACTGGACGCCGGTGGGCGAGTACTGCAGGCAGGGGAGGCCGCCCGCGGCCGGCAGCTGCTCACCGCGGCCGAGTTCGAGGACGTCACCGCCGGCCGCACCGTACGGCGCGACCAGGGCGCCCTGCTGCCGATCAGCCCGGACCCGCTGCGTCTGGAGGCCACCCGCGTCCGGCGGCGGGGCACCACCGTGGTCGCCGTGGCCGCGGTCGCACGCGGCCATCGTGACGAGGCCCTGCGTGAACTGCTTGGACAACTGGGCCTCGCCTCCGGGCTCACCCTGCTGGCCGCCTCGTACGTCGGCTACCGCACCGCCCGCGCCGCCCTCGGCCCCGTCGAGCGCTACCGCCACGGGGCGGCGACCCTCGCCGACGGCGCCCAGGGCCTCCGGCTGCCGGTCCCCGCCGACCGGGACGATGAACTCACCCGCCTCGGCCACACCCTCAACCGGATGCTGGACCACCTCGAGGCGTCCACCGAACGCGAGCGACGGTTCATCGCCGACGCCAGCCACGAACTGCGCACCCCCCTCACCCTGCTGCGCGCCGAACTCGACCTCGCCCTGCACCGCCCCCGCACCAGCGAGGAACTCACCGCGACCCTGCGTGCGGTCGACACCGAGGTGCACCGCCTGATCGACCTGTCCAACGCCCTGCTCGACCTGGAGCAGCTGGGCAGCGGTGAGCAGATCCGCCGCACGTCGGTCGACGTGGCCGACCTGGTGCACACGGCAACCGACCGGCACCGCAAGGCCGCCGCCCGCGACGGCCGTGCCCTCCTCCTGGCCGTGGTCCCGGCGGCGGTGCGGGTGGACCCACGCTGGGTGGAGCCTGCCATCGCCAACCTGGTCGACAACGCTCTGCGCCACGGCCACGGCGAGGTACGGGTCCAGGCCGAGGCCACCGAGGGCCGGCTCCGATTGTCCGTGACGGACCAGGGCCCCGGCTTTCCGCCCACGTTCCTGTCCAAGGCCTTCGACCGGTTCGCCCGTGCCGAGGCCAGCCGCACCAGCCCCGGCTCCGGACTGGGCCTGGCCCTGGTCGCGGCGGTCGCCGCCTCCCACGACGGCACCGCACACGCGGCCAACACCGGGCACGGCGCCAAGGTCACGCTCGACATCCCCTGCTGACCGCGTCCGCCAGGGCGACTCGGCAGCCGTCGGCCGCACCGCGACCGGTGCCTTTGTGCGGGCAGCCTGTCGTGCGCTGTTTCGTTCAGTGAGCAAACGGTCCTGATCGCTGGGCCGTGCTGGGCGTCGGCGGTGTCGTGGTCTTCGGAGCCTGGATGAACATCCGTAAAGCCACTTCTCACGTTTCGCATCTGCCCCGGGCCAACACCCCTACGCCACACGCGGGTTCCCTCTTCCCTCGGGGCGCACCCGGGCGCTTGGCGCCGTGTCCCACCGCCCGATCCAGGACCTGGTCCCGTCTGAGTACGGATACTCAGACACTCGTGGTGACCGGTACGGATAGGACAGATCATGAACGGTCTGTAACGTATTTCTCGATTTACCACAGCGTTGCGGTCGCACGTTTACAACGAATCGGCGGCGCACGACATGGGGGAGGGGAACCACGCGTGGCGTGGCAGGAGTGGGAACAGCTCAAGGCCGCAGCGGCCGAACGGCACTCCGCACGGATGCGGCTCAACCAGTTGCCCGGCGACCAGGGCGGCACGAGTGCGAGCGGTAGCGGCGCTTCCGGCAGGCTCCGGTCCGACAAGAAGGCGTGGTCCGCGGCCGGCGAAGGCGTGGGCGAGCTGCGCGACAACATCGGCAAGGCGCTGAAGAAGCTGGAGGACGGCCAGACAGGGCTCGGCAAGGGTTCCGGCTGCACGACTCCTGGGAACGCCGCGTGAAAGACATCAGCGAGCTGTGCCACGGCCTCGCCGGCGTGCTGGAAAAAGTGGGGCATGACCAGCTCAGGACCGATGAGGCCATCAAGGCCGAGATCGCCGGGCTGAAGGTCGGCCGTCGGCGGCACGGGCAAGGGCCGGTGACCCGGACGCATGGACCTCAAGAAACTCCAGACCATCAACCCCTCCGAGTACGCGAACGCAGCGGACGGATATCGCGCGATCAGCGACATGGCCGATGCGGCCAAGGACAGCATCGACAAGCAGATCAACAAGGCCCTGCAGAAGGCCAACGAGGGCGAGGCGGCGGACGCGGCGCAGAAGCAGCTGGCCAAGCTGTCGCAGAACTTCCACTACACCCAGGTCGAATGCGGTCTGATCAGCGGAGCACTCACCGGTTTCTCGTCCGAGATCGCCGCCCCACGTCGCCGCCTGCTCGAGGCACTTGAGGACGCGAAGGCGCTGTCGTACACGGTGAACGCCACCGGCAGCGTCGCCTACCCCGCCGGTGGCGAGAACGAACTGAGCGGAGAGAAGATCGCCGGCGGAACAGTCACCGGGTTCAACGGTATCTACAGCCGCGGACCCGGCCCGGACATGTCCGGTCTGCGCAGCCCCAACCCTCACCGCGCGAAGGCCCAGGACATCGCCGACCGCATCGCCCATGCTGTGCGGGAAGCCACAGAGATCGACGACCGTTACAGCAGGGCGTTAGGGAAGCTCAAGGCGGCCCCGGGGCTGACGGTCAACACCAAGACGTGGACGGACGTGGCTGCCGATGCCGACGCACTCAGCTCGGCCGCGAGCGAGTACATCAAGGATCACATTCCGCTGGACAAGTCGCCTGCCGACTGCAAGAAGTGGTGGGACAGCCTCAGCGATGAGCAGCGCGACGAGTACAAGAGGGCCTTTCCGGAGATCATCGGCAACCTGGACGGCATTCCGTCCGTGGTCCGGGACGAGGTCAACCGCGAGAACCTGGACATCCTGATCGGCAAGCTCTCCGGTGAGGACGGTGACAAGGCCAAGACTCAGCTGGACGCTCTCAAGAGCATCCAGCAGCAGCTGCAGGACAACGCCACGAAGCAGCTGGTGGACCCCAAAGAGCCGCCCATGTACCTGTTGGGGGTCGGCGACGAGGGACTTGGTCGGGCGATCGTCGCCTTCGGGAACCCCGACAAGTCGAAGAACGTGTCGGCCTATGTTCCCGGTCTCGGTACCGCCTTGGACACGGACTTCGCCGGGGGCGATGTGAAGCGCGCCTATGACACTGCGGTCGACGCCCGGGACATCGACCCGTCCAGCGCATCCATCGTGTGGCTGGGTTACGACGCACCGCAGCTCGACGCTCCCCTGGACCCTGCCACCCTGGTGTCCGACACGGATGTCATGTCCGCACATGACGCGGAGAAGGGCGCGCCGGCGTACAACTCGTTCATGGGCGGACTCGCCGCGACGAACGATCACAAGGATCCGCACCTGGTCGCGATCGGGCACAGCTACGGTTCTCGCCTCGTGGGCGCGGCAACACAGGAGCCAGGGGGAATCCCCGGAGCCGATGACATCATCCTTGTCGGGAGCCCGGGCACCGGCGTCAACAAGGCGGAAGATCTTGGGGTCGGAAAGGACCATGTGTTCGTGGGCGCGGCTGCGAACGACCCGGTCAGCCACCTGCCATCGAAGAAGGAAGCCGTGGCCGGCACCGTCGGCTTCTTCGGCGGCGGCCCGGCCGGTGCGTACCTCCTCGGAGACCTCGCGGACCAGGGCGATGACGACCTCTGGTTCGGCAAGGACCCGGCCAGCGAGGCGTTTGGTGCCAGACGCTTCAAGGTGTTGGACGGCCCGATGCCGGTGGTCGACGGGCAGGGGCTGACTCCGGCCCATTCCAACTACTTCAACCCGGCCAGGGACAAGGACCCTGAATCCGCTGCCAACATCGCGGCCATCGTCGCGGACCGTCCTGACCTCGTGACCTGGGACAAATACCGATGAAAACTCGTGCTGTGGCCCTCGTGGCGTCCATTCTCATCGTGTCCGGCTGTGGCCTCATCGGCAGCAGCGGAAGCGAGGGAAGGAAAGCAGGCGCGGCGCAGGAGACGAACATGAACATGCAGGAAGCGGCCGATCACGCAGAGGGGATCATCGATGCGACCGTCCAGTCGATCAGTCCGTCGGTCGAGGTCATGCGGGGGCCGTCGAGCGACTCTAGCTGCACCGACTTCAAGAACGACGGCACCGGTACCGGGTCGGTGACCCGTCGACGGTATGTGATGACGATCATCTCGGCCGAGCGGCGTGGCGGCTTTCTCGGTGTCGTTGAGCGCTACTGGAAGAAGGAGGGTTACAAGATCACGTCAGTGCGAAACAGTGCCGACATGCCGGCGATCTTCGCGACCGCGCCAGACGGCTTCGAGGTCAGCCTGGAGTTCGGGTACAAGGGCCAGGCCGGTTTCCACGTGACCTCCCCGTGCGTCGACGAGTCGAAGGTCACCGAGGCGCCCAGGAAGCCCCTTGATCCGAACTCCCCGGAAGCCAAGGGACTCCCGTACGTTCACTCCGATTTCTGGTCGGCGCGTACCCCGATCGCCTCGGCCTCGCCGACAGCGTCGGCGGGCGAAGGGTGATCCGGGGCAAACGAATTCCGGCGCGGCGTCATACCGATGTGATCGCTGCCGAGCCCGGCCACATGTGAGGCGGAAGCCGCGATGCCGGGCCGTGCTGTCGATGGAGTATCGACGAGGTGCAAACGATTGTGGACGGCCGTTGCCAGACTGGGCGAAGTCCGGGCCGGTCGGACTTCTCACCGTCGGACGGCCGGGTATCGCTCTTGCGTCTCATGGCGCCGACTCCGGCGCGACACCCCTATTCCGCGAGGAGTAACCCAGCATGAGAAAGCGCATGATGACCGTTGTCGCCGCCGCCCTGGCCGCGGGCGCCGTGGCGAGCACAGCTCCCATCGCTTCGGCCGCGGGCACCGGCCGGGCGACGGCTGCCGCGAAGCGGGCTCCGCATCAGGCGTCGTCCGTCAACCGCAACGTCAGGCGGGTACCGGTAGTGCTGTCGGCGGCGGACGTGAAGTACAGCGAGGGCTGCAGGAGCACGACGCTGCCGATCGACTGCACGATCAGCGAGCCTGTCGTTACCCAGCACGAGACGACGTACGACTTCTCGTTCCTCCCGGGTGACCACGTCATGGTGAACGCCGGAGGCTGTGTGCAGACCGGCGGTCACGGACAGACCTGGAGGCGTTACGTCGATCCGGCCTCGGACAACGACCTCTACCACGGCCTGATCACCATCCCGGGGGCGACGGGCAACCTGGAACGACTGGTGAACGTGGTCGGACGGCAGTACGTGGTCGGCGGCCGCGGCGGCAGCCTGAAGCTGGGTTACGAGGACGACGGTTACTCCGACAACGGCTACTACGCGCACGACGACGGTACCGGAGGCCAGTGCCGGAATTCCGTGAACGCCTTCGTGCACATCGTCGTTTCCTGAACGGCGCCGACCGGCCGTCGGGGTGCGGCGCATCGTCCGCGCCCCGGCGGCCACCGCGGCTCGAGAACCGTCGTCAACAGTCGGCCACGGGGCTGTGCAGGGGCGACCGGCGGAAGGGTGAGCGCCGGTCGTGGTCCAGGGCGGCCTCCAGTTCGACGGCCGCCTGGGCGTCGAGTCCCAGGACGAGCGCGGCCTCGATCCGGGCCTCCACCGCCGACAGCAGCTCCGGCCGGTTGCCCGGCGTCGTGCCAACCGGTGATCGACAGCGCGCCGCAGCCGCGTCCGGGACGGCATGACGAGGCCGCGTGCCCGCTGACCCGCCACCAGCAGCACCGGCTCCCATGCCACTGGCCTCGTTGTGGTTGGGGAGCTTGGTGACGACCATTTTGTTGCCGACGACCGTACCACCGGGGATCTCCTCACCGGTCAGCTCGTGTCCCACGGTCCGTGGACCAGCGCTGCCGGCACGGCGGACGACCTGAGGATCAGTACCGATTCCTCGAAGAAGACCCTGCAGGCCAGCCACACAGGGGGTCGACGCGAAGACGTGGGCCGATGCTGCCGCCGACGTCAGGGCCGTGGGCACTGCCGAAGCGGATTACAGGGCGGTCCGGTGGGCGGAGTCGTTGGTGGTGCGGCCGGTGCTGTCGTGGGGGGCATCGGCGGCTATATGGCTCAGGATCAGCAGACCGATCCCAGCCAGATCTGGTTCGGGACCGATCCGGCGAACAAGGCGTTTGGCGCCACACGCTTCTTGGTCGACGACGGCCCTCCCGTGACTGAGGGCGGGTTTGACGCGCACTCGCACTATTTCACCCCAACAAAGGATCAAATGTCAGCCGATAACATTGCCAAAATCGTGGTTGGGAAATCGGACGAAATCGTTTTGGAGCAGCCGCGATGAGGAGCGTCAGGGTCGCACTCCTGGGAGTACTGCTGCTTTTGGCCGGATGCGGTACTTCGGAACAGGCGGCTGGAGGGAAGCCGAAGATGAACATGCAAGAAGCGGCGGAACGCGCCGACAAGATCCTTGACGGGACGTTCGCTGCCATCCAGCCCGCCGTCCACTGGACGCACGGGGAGTCCACCGAGGGCAGCTGTGACGTGTCGCGGCGGCGAGCAGTGATGACCATCATCTCCCCGGAACGCAGGGGGAGTTTCCTGGGAGTGGTGGAACGCTATTGGAAGGCCGAAGGGTACAGACAGCTTGGCGTCAACCGGAGCGCCAAGAGCCCCGCGACCTACTTCGAGACGCCCGACCAGTTCCACGTGCGTCTTCTCATCGGCGGAAATGGCCAAGCCTTCTTCGAGGTGGCTACCCCCTGCGTCACCAAGTCCTCTGTGTCGCCGCCGACAGCTGAGACGGTCGGCCCCAATTACGCGGGAGGTTCTATCCCCGATCCGAACGTCCGGTCTGACTTCTGGTCGTCAACCACCCCGATCCCTTCTGCCTCGCCGAGCGGAACCAACTGAACGTCTACTGCACCGCTGCTCCGTGTGCAGCTTTCGTCAGACATCAGCGCGCAGCAGGACATCCGTCATGCGGTCGGCGGCATCCGGCCGCCCCGGAGACCGGGCCTGCCGCGCCATCTGCTGGCGCTGGTCGGACGATGAGGAAGGGTGCCCGGTTGTACTTGGGTTCCCCAGGCCACGCAGGCGCGTGTACTCGATGCCCGCCTCGGCAAGTGCCTCCGCGGGGCGGGCCTCGCCGAAGCACTTCTTGCGGCTGATTGGCGCGAGTCGTACGTCCGCCAGGACATCAATACGGCTGTCAAGGAGGGAGGCGACGAAGGAGCCGATGTGCCGGCCCTCGTGCCCAGCGGACCAGAGGCCGCGAGTGACTCTCGCACCCGCTGTGCAAGGGCGTGCGCGTGGCCGTGGGGGGCGCGCTGAGTGATGGCCTGCCATGTGTCGTGATCTAAAGGCCGTTGAGTCGGCCGGCCATGGTTTTCGTGGTCAGCTACGGAGCTGGATTCGCGAACGCGCAGGTCCGGTTGCCCTCAGTCGCACCGCACACAGTCCCAGCGGCCACCGCCCGGGAGAACCCGACCAAGATCTTCTCCCAGCCTGTCCCAAACGATCTTCAGGAACCACTCAGGGGCCCGACCCACTTTCGCGGATCAGGCCCCTGACCTGGTACTTCACTGTCGGGGTGGCGGGATTTGAACCCACGGCCTCTTCGTCCCGAACGAAGCGCGCTGCCAAGCTGCGCTACACCCCGATGCCGCTGCTGTCGCGGCGACGTCGTTTACTTTAGCCCACCGGTGGCTGGAGACGAAATCCGGTTTTGGAGCGGCGGCGGATGGGGTTCGGGCGGGCGTGGTCGAGGGCGACCAGCAGGACGGCCAGGGCGTAGAAGGAGAGGCCGAGTAGGAGGGCGTTGCCCAGGACGTGCTTGTAGCCGTGCTGGTCGACGTCCAGGAAGGGGTAGAGGTAGCGGCCCGGCGTGCCTGGGGGGAGCAGTTCGCCGCGGGTCAGGCAGTAGGCCAGGTAGGCCATGGGGTAGAGCAGCCACGGCGCGGCCTGGCGCAGGTGCAGGCCGCCGGGAGCCGTCAGCAGGAGCCAGTCCAGCAGTGCGGCGATCGGTGTCACCGTGTGCAGGATCTGGGTCGCCAGTGCCTGCCAGACCGTGTGGACGCCGGGCGCGTCCGTGAGGGAGAACGGCGGGGACGTCTGTACCAGGAGCAGGTGATAGACCAGGCTCGCGATCGTGACGTAGAGCACAGTCGCGCCGGTCAGTGCCGGCGGCAGCGGGCGGCGCGCGGTCCATGCCCGGCGGGCGGAGAGGGCGAGGACCATGGCCAGCAGGATGTTGCTCTGGATCGCGAAGTGGCTCAGGACGTGGGCCGGAGTGCCGAGGAGCGCTTCGACGGTCACCGCCGCCGCGGCAGCCAGGGCGACCAGCAGGCGGTAGATCCCTGTCCAGGGGCGGCGTAGGGGCGCCACGACGGCGGTGGCGGGGACGGCAGACGGCAGGAGGGGGGACATGCCCGGTATCGCGGGGAGATCCGGTATGTCCCTGGGTATCGGGGCGGTCATGCCCTCACGCTAGGGAGCGTGGGGCAAATCGGGCGATTCGGGCAGTCTGTTCGGGCGATGCTTCGGGCGACGCGTCGGGAGATGGGTTTGGGGATCGGGGACGTGCCCCTGCTCCCGCCCCACCGGCGTCGGCTACTCCCGCCCCACCAGCGTCAGCAGCGTCGCCTCCGGGGGGCAGGCGAAGCGGACCGGGGTGTAGCGGTTGGTGCCGCAGCCGGCCGATACGTGCAGGTAGGACGTGCGGCCCTCGGCCGTGTGGGTGGACAGGCCCTTCACGCGGTCCGTGTCCAGGTCGCAGTTGGTGACCAGCGCGCCGTAGAAGGGGATGCAGAGCTGGCCGCCGTGCGTGTGACCGGCCAGGACCAGGGGGTAGTCGTCGGCCGCGAAGGCGTCGAGTACGCGCAGGTACGGGGCGTGGACCACGCCCATCGAGAAGTCCGCCTCGCCCGAGGGGCCGCCCGCCACCCGGGCGTAGCGGTCCCGCTTGATGTGGGGGTCGTCCAGGCCCGTCAGCTCCACCGAAACGCCCTCGACCTTCAGGGTGCCGCGCGTGTTGGTGAGATTGAGCCAGCCCGCCGCGTCGAAGCCGTCGCGCAGGTCCTCCCACGGGTTGTGGATCACCCCTACCGCGGGAGGGTTGCCGTTCAGGCCGTGCCGGCCGCTGGTCTTCTCCAACAGGTAACGGGCGGGGTTGCGCAGCTTGGGGCCGTAGTAGTCGTTGGACCCGAAGACATAGGCCCCGGGGAAATCCATCAGCGGGCCGAGCGCGTCCAGGACCTCAGGTACGCCCTCCGGGTCCGAGAGGTTGTCGCCCGTGTTGATCACGAAGTCCGGGCGCAGCCCGGCCAGCGAACGCAGCCAGCGCTGCTTCTTGCGCTGACCGCCGACCATGTGGATGTCGGAGACCTGAAGGATGCGCAGGGGGCGCATGCCCGAGGGCAGGACCGGCACGGTGACCCGGCGCAGCCGGAACGAGCGGACCTCGATCCCCGCCGAGTAGAGAAGACCGGCGGTCGCTGCCGCAGTGATGCCCAGGGGTACTCCGTATCGCGCGCGCATGACTCCATCGTGTCAGGCGCATGCAGTGCAGCGGAAATCATCCGCCGGATCGCGGAAGGGCCAACACACTGGCGGGGGCCACGAAATCGGCGCGCGGCCTCCTCACCGTACCTGCGACAATCAAACCCATGACCACGCTCAAGTCCAAGCTGCACGCAGACCTCAATGCCGCGATCAAGGAGCGCGACGAGCTCCGCTCCTCGACGCTCCGGCTGACGCTCGCCGCGATCACCAAGGAGGAGGTCGCCGGCAAGGAGAAGCGTGAGCTCTCCGACGACGAGGTCCTCAAGGTGATCACCAAGGAGTCCAAGAAGCGCCGCGAGGCGGCCGAGGCCTTCGCTCAGGGCGGTCGGGCAGAGCAGGCC
This sequence comes from Streptomyces sp. NPDC046197, assembly GCF_040646295.1. Classification (NCBI taxonomy): domain Bacteria; kingdom Bacillati; phylum Actinomycetota; class Actinomycetes; order Kitasatosporales; family Streptomycetaceae; genus Streptomyces; species Streptomyces sp. NPDC046197. Next base: position 440,307 of record NZ_JBEYZY010000001.1, read on the forward strand.
GAACGGGAGAAGGCCGAGGGTGAGGTCCTTGCCGCGTACCTGCCCAAGCAGCTGACCGACGAGGAGCTGAGCGAGATCGTCACGCAGGCCGTCGCGGAGGCCCGGGCGGCCGGTGCGGAGGGGCCGCGGGCCATGGGTGCGGTCATGAAGATCGTGAACCCGAAGGTGGCCGGGCTGGCCGAGGGCGGGCGCGTCGCCGCGATCGTCAAGCGGATCCTCGCCGGCTGAGGCAAATGGCTGAGGCTGAGACTGACGCGGCTGAGGCTGAGACTGAGGGCGCGGCGGAGGCTGAGACTGAGGCTGGGGAGCAGCCCGGGCGCGGCCCCGTGCTCCCTGCGGGCCGCGCCGGCCGGCGTACTGCATAAGCGGGATGCGCGGATGCGTGGCCCGGGCGGACGGGCGGACGGCGTGCGGTCCGACCGCATCCCGTCCGCCCGCCCGACGCCGATGCGTTCCCGTTCACCAGCCCCCCGGGTGGTCCGGCTTGAGGCCGGCCCCCGTCACGGTCGGCCCCGCTGCACGTCACCGTGGAGTGCCGCACGGCGGTATCCCCCGGGTTCGGGGCGGTCTGTGCGGGTGGTGCAGCAGGCCCAGTTCCTGGGCGCGGGCACCCAGGGCCACGCGGCCGTTGGCCTGCAGTCGTTCCATGAGCCGCTGTACCTTGCGCTGGATCGTTCGGTGTCCCAGGCCGAACTGCCGGGCAATGGACGCGTCGTTCAACCCGGCGTACAACAGGTTCAGGATTTCCCGGTCATCGGCGTCTATGTGAGGCGCACCGGTGTCAGATTCAGGCGTTGTGGTCAATTCGCCTACCCCCGTCGCAGTCGATTGCTGCCTTTTTGCCGCCCATTTTAGGAAGCGTTTGCCGTCCCGGACAGCTGAATCAATGGCGACAAACAACGGCAAAGGGGGTCTACGGGGTGGCGTTATTGCGCCTCCGGTGCGCTCACCGGCCGACGGTTACCGCACTCGGCGGTCGGTCGCCTGCCGGGGCACTAGTACCACGGAGCGCAGTGCTGGGTGCCCGACGCGTCCTCGACGCAGGCGCGCATCTCGTAGCCCGACGGGTTGTAGTACATGGGGGTGCGCGTGTAGTAGAGGTTCGCCGCGCCCGGCACCTTCGAGGTCCAGCCCGACGCACCGCCCTTCTTCAGGCCCAGTCGCCAGTAGCAGGTGGAGTGGTCCTTGGTGCAGCGCTGGACGTAGACGTTCCACTTGCCTTCGTCCGAGCCGCTGAAGAATTCGAGGCGGCCCCAGCTGTACTGGTCCCCGTCCGTCTTCCCCCAGCGCAGCTCGTACGAGAACGAGCCGCCGAGGTCATAGGGGCCGTACGGGCTGAAGGGGCCGGTCTGCCAGGTCTGGATGTTCGGATCGTGGCCGTCGCATCCGAAGTTGTCGCAGGCCGGCGCGGTGGCCGAGGCGGCGTTCGCGCCACCGGCGACGAGCGCGAGGGAACTGACCAGCGTGCCCAGGGCAGTGCCGATGCGGGTTCGGAGTTTCATGTTCCCCTCCACGTGAAGCGGCAAATGGAAATGGGCACCTCCCTGGAGGAGCCGCGGATGAATGCTCCACGGATCCCGCTGGGGAGAATGCCCATTTCGGGGGATTGGCGTAAATGCGTCAGATCGGCGCCCGGACTGCGCCGGCCGGTGTCCGGCATCGCCAGGTCCATCCCGGCCGATGCGGATACCGGACGCTAATTCTTGCGGCCTCCGTTGGTGTTCCCGCCGGTCGGGCCCTGGATGAAGCCCGCCGGGAAGGAGAAGGTCGGCTTGGGGAAAGTGCCGCCGTTGGTGGCGCCGCCGTGCTTGCCGCCATTGGCGCCGCCGGTCAGGCCGCCGATGAGACCACCGATGAGGCCGCCGTTGTCCCCGTCGTGCTTCCCCTTGTCCTTGCCCTTGGCGTCCTCGTCCGGGATGTCGACCAGGTTGAAGGACGGCGAGTCCTTGCCCTCCAGGGCGCCGGTCATCGCGTCCCGCCAGATCGGGCCCGGCACCTGACCGCCGTAGACCAGGTCGTGGTACTCACCGCCGATGTCGATGTTGTACATCTTCACCTTCTGGGTGGCGCTGCCCACCCACACCGCGCCCGACATGTTCGGCGTGTAGCCGACGAACCACGCGTTCCTGCGCTCGTCCGTCGTACCCGTCTTGCCCGCGTTGTCACGGTCGGTGAGACCGGCCTGCTGGCCCGTACCGGAGTCGACGACGCCCTGCAGCAGCGTGTTGATCGTGTCCGCGGTCTTCTCGGACATGGCCCGCGTGCACGCCGACTTGGGCACCGGGAGTGACTTCTGCCGGTTTCCCACCTTCTGTGTGATCGCCTCGATGGCGATCGGCGTGCAGTACACGCCGCGGTCGGCGAAGGTGGCGTACGCCGCCGCCATCCGCAGCGGCGAGATGCCCTTGGCGCCGAGGGCGATCGCGGGGACCTCGGGCAGTTTGTCGCCGTTGCCCTGTACGACGTGCAGGGCGTCGGTCATCTTCATCACCGGGCACAGGCCGATGTCGGTGATCATCTGCACGAAGTAGGTGTTGACCGACTTGGCCATCGCCTCCTTGAGGCGGTACGGGCCGACCTCCGAGGCGGACTCGTTCGGCACCACCTCGTGGCTGCGGTTCACCCAGGGATGGCTGCCGCACGTCTGGACCGGGCCCGGGTACTCCATCTTGTTCGGCGACGAGTACTCCTGCGTCGGGGGCTTGCCCTGCTCCAGCGCGGCGGCCGCCACGAACGGCTTGAACGTAGAACCCGTCGGGAAGCCGAAGTTGGAGCCGCCCATGTCCCGGTCGACCGCGAAGTTGTACTCGGTCTCGTTCTTCCCGTAGCCGTACGGCTTGGACTGGCCCATCGCGACGATCTTGCCGGTGCCGGGCTGGACCAGCACGGCCGCCGCGGCGACCTTGTCCGACTGGTAGACGTGGTCCTTCAGGGAGGTCTGCACGGATTCCTGGGACTGCTGGTCCAGTGTCGTGCGGATGGTCAGACCGCCCTCGTTCCAGACCTTGGCCCGCTGCTCACGGGTCTTGCCGAAGACCGGGTCGTTGAGGAAGACCTGCTCGACGTACTTGCAGAAGAAGCTCGCGCCCTTGACCGCCGTGATGCAGCCGTTGCGCGGCTGGGTGACCTTCAGGCCCAGTGGCGCCTTCTTGGCCTTGTCGGCCTCGGCCTGGGAGATGTCGCCGACCTCGGCCATGCGCTGCAGCACGATGTTGCGCCGCTTGGTGGCCTCGGCCTCGTCGTTGACCGGGTCGTAGCGGCTCGGCGACTGGACGATGCCGGCCAGCAGAGCCGCCTCCTGCAGGTTGAGGTCCCTGGCGTGCTTGGAGAAGTAGCGCTGGGAGGCGGCCTCGACGCCGTAGGACTGCTCGCCGAAGAACGTGATGTTCAGGTAGTTCTCGAGGATCCTCTTCTTGCCGAGGTCCTTTTCGACCTGGATCGCGTACTTCAGTTCCTTGATCTTGCGGCCCAGGGTCTGCTGGGTGGCCTGCGCGACCTTCGTGGGGTCGTCGCCGGCCTCCTCGATGAAGACGTTCTTCACGTACTGCTGGGTGAGCGTGGAGGCGCCCTGGGCGACGCCGCCGCTCTGCGCGTTCTTGTTCAGGGCACGCAGGACGCCCTTCAGGTCGATCGCGCCGTGCTGGTAGAACCGCGAGTCCTCGATTGCGACGATCGCCTTCTGCATGTACGGCGAGATGTCCTTGAGGTCGACCACCGTACGGTCGCGGGAGTAGACCTGCGCGATCTGATTGCCCTGGTTGTCCAGGATTGTGGTGCGTTGGCTGAGCGGCGGGCGCTTGAGGTTGGCCGGGATGTCGTCGAATCCCTCGACCGAACCCTTGGCGGCCAGGCCGAGTGCGCCGGCCGCGGGCAGTGCGATGCCGGCCAGGACTGCTCCCGCGAGCACGCTGACACCGAGGAACTTCGCGGCCTGCTGCGTTGGCGACAGACCTCCGCCCGAGCGCTTCTTTGGCATGAGGGCAGCCTACGTTCTCATTCGCCGGACAGACGTATATGCCTTGGCCTAAGCTGCTCTCAACTGTCACAGCTGTGCGGCCACGTATCAATACGTCCGGCGACCTCGAAACGTTCCGGATCTTCACGACTTTCTTTGCCGAGGCGCGCGAAGAGCGCGTCGATGCGTGCCGAGGGCGCGTTGAGGATGCGTCACCGGCGCGTCGTGAGGCGGCGCGAGGATGTGTTGAGATGCGTGCCCGAATTCGCCTCGTGTGCCACCTGGCGTCCGTTGTGGCGCAATGGAAACGTCCCGTTATGCCGGGAATGTCGCGCATGTCGTCAGCTCACTCCCGCGGGTGATCTGCCGCTTACCCATAGTCCGTTCGGGCCATTCAAGATTGGGCCCGAAGGGGGTGTTGCGCTGTGCCCACCTTCCGTAACGTCCTCAACTGGCGGCGGTGAATATGCCGCTGCCGCCGTGGGGGAGCCTCGATTCGGGAGAGGACGGCGCCGGTATGGGCTGGGTAACCGACTGGAGTGCGCAGGCTGCCTGCCGCACTACCGATCCGGATGAACTGTTCGTTCAGGGAGCAGCGCAGAACAGGGCCAAGGCGGTGTGCACCGGATGCCCGGTACGCACCGAATGTCTGGCCGACGCGCTGGACAACCGCGTCGAGTTCGGCGTGTGGGGAGGCATGACGGAGCGCGAGCGCCGCGCACTGCTGCGCAGGCGGCCGACCGTCACCTCGTGGCGCAGGCTGCTCGAGACGGCCCGACTGGAGTACGAGCGCGGGGCGGGCCTGGTCTCCCTCGACGACGACCAGGTGTACGAGACCTACGCGGCCGTGAGCTGAGCGGGCCCCTCCGGTCGCTTGAGGGCACCCCCTCGGTCACCCGAGGGAACCCTCCTCGGTCCCCGCGCATCCTCGGGCGGGTCGTACATCGTGCGGGCGGGTCGTACGTCTTTGTGGGTGGCCCGCCAGGGCCACGGCACGGGCACGTCGCGGTTCGGCGTGCGTACGCCGGCCGTTCCGTGCAGGTCGGCGGTGTTCACGCTGCGTCAGGTGACGCAAGGATGCCGCACCGACGGCGCATCGATGCCGCACCCGACGTCAGACGGTTGTCTCGGGCAGCTCGCGCCGGTGCTCGGCGAGCCGGTCTCCGATGTCCCGCAGCCCCGCGAGGTCGTGCACATCGCCGGGCAGCGCCGCGACTTCGGCCACCGCCACCTCGGGATGCAGTGCGGTGAAGCGGTCACGTGTGCGCTGCTCGCGGGAGAGCAACTGCATGCGTTCGGCGTGCAGCCTCAGCAGACCTGCGGTGAGCTCGTCGACGGACGGCTGTGTGGGGGAGTCCTCGTCGGGAGTGGGTGCCTCGGACGGGGGAGAACCGGGTGAGGGGGGCGAAGGGAGAGAAGACGCGCCAGTCTCTGAACTTCCGTACGTGTCGGGAGAGTTACGAAGTCCAGCTTTCCCGTCCCCCTGATCCACAATGCGGGGCTCCTCAAGATTTTCGGCCGCGGCGAGCGCCCGTTCGGCCGACAGCTGGTCGGCGCCGCTGCCGTGCACCCGGTTGAGCACCAGACCGGCGAGCGGCATCCTCTCGGCGGCCAGTCGCTCCACGAAGTAGGCGGCCTCGCGCAGCGCGTCCCGCTCCGGGGCCGCGACCACCAGGAATGCCGTCCCTGGCGCCTGGAGCAGCTTGTACGTCGCGTCCGCGCGCGTGCGGAAGCCGCCGAAGGTCGTGTCCATCGCGGCCACGAAGGTCTGTACGTCCTTCAGCAGCTGACCGCCCAGCAGCTTGCCGAGGGTGCCGGTCATCATCGACATGCCGACGTTCAGGAACTTCATCCCGGCACGTCCGCCCAGCTTCGCCGGGGCCGTCAGCAGCCGGATCAGCCGGCCGTCCAGGAAGGAGCCGAGCCGCTTCGGCGCGTCCAGGAAGTCCAGGGCCGAGCGGGACGGCGGTGTGTCGACGACGATGAGGTCCCACTCGTCCCTGGCCCGCAACTGCCCGAGCTTCTCCATCGCCATGTACTCCTGCGTGCCCGCGAAGCCCGCCGAGAGCGACTGGTAGAAGGGGTTGGCCAGGATCGCGGCCGCCCGCTGCGGGTCCGCGTGCGCCTCGACGACCTCGTCGAAGGTGCGCTTCATGTCGAGCATCATGGCGTGCAGCTCGCCGTCGCCCTCGGTGCCCTTCACCCGGCGCGGAACATTGTCGAGCGAGTCGATGCCCATCGACTGGGCGAGCCGGCGGGCCGGGTCGATGGTCAGGACCACGACCTTGCGGCCGCGCTCGGCGGCGCGCAGCCCGAGGGCCGCCGCCGTCGTCGTCTTGCCGACCCCGCCCGAGCCGCAGCACACCACGATCCGGGTGTTCGGGTCGTCGAGCAGCGGATCGATGTCGAGCAGGCGCGTCGGCGCCAGTCGCCGGGTGCCGTCGTGGGCGGGAGCGGAGGAACGCGCGGTCTCCTGCCCCGGGGCGGAGGCCGTGTGCGCGGTCTCCTGCGCCCGGGCGGAGGCCGCGGGTGCGTTCTCCCGCGCGTGGGCGGAGGCCGCAGGGGCGGTCTCCCGCGCGTGGGCCGGGTCCGGGCTCATGACATCCCCTGCTTCCGCAGCTCGGTCGCCAGTTCGTACAGGCCCGCCAGGTCCATGCCCTCGGCGAGCAGCGGCAGTTCGTGCAGCGGCAGGCCCAGCTCGCCGAGGACGGACCGCTGCTCCTGCTCCAGCGAGTACCGCTCGGCGTACTCCTCGGCCTGCACCAACAGCGGATCCACCAGCCGCTCGGCGTTCCCGCCGCGCCGTGCACCGCCGAGCCCGGCGGAGGACAGGGACCGGGCGACGGTGGTACGCGGAACAGTGCGTACGAGTTCCAGGTCGGTGGCGTCCAACACCTGCGGCCGCACCATGTTCACGATGATGCGCCCCACCGGCAGACGCGCCGCGCGCAGTTCGGCGATGCCGTCCACGGTCTCCTGGACGGGCATCTCCTCCAGCAGCGTCACCAGGTGCACGGCCGTCTCGGCCGACTTCAGCACTCGCATCACGGCCTGCGCCTGATTGTGTATCGGGCCGATCTTGGCGAGCCCGGCCACCTCGTCGTTGACGTTCAGGAAGCGGGTGATGCGTCCGGTCGGCGGCGCGTCCATGACGACATAGTCGTACGTGAAACGTCCGGTCCTGTCCTTGCGGCGCACCGCCTCGCACGCCTTGCCGGTCAGCAGCACGTCCCTGAGGCCGGGCGCGATGGTGGTGGCGAAGTCGATGGCGCCGAGCTTTTTCAGGGCCCGGCCGGCGCTGCCCAGCTTGTAGAACATCTGGAGGTAGTCCAACAGGGCCAGTTCGGGGTCTATGGCCAGTGCGTACACCTCCCCGCCCCCGGGAGCGACCGCGATTTTCCGCTCCTCATAGGGCAGCGCCTCTGTCTCGAAGAGCTGTGCGATGCCCTGCCGACCCTCGACCTCGACGAGGAGCGTCCGCTTCCCCTCCGTGGCCAGGGCCAGCGCGAGGGCGGCGGCGACCGTCGTCTTGCCGGTCCCGCCCTTGCCGCTGACGACCTGGAGCCTGCTCACGCCTTCGAGCCTAACCAGTCCGCGCACGGGCTACGCGGGAGGCTGTGGATAACAGCGACTACAGTCGGCCACATGACCAAGTGGGAATACGCAACCGTGCCGCTGCTCGTCCACGCCACGAAGCAGATTCTGGACACCTGGGGCGAGGACGGCTGGGAGCTCGTCCAGGTCGTGCCCGGTCCGAACAACCCCGAGCAACTGGTGGCCTACCTGAAGCGGGAGAAGCAGGCATGAGCGCGGTCGAGGCGAGACTGGCCGAACTGGGCCTGACGCTGCCGGAGGTCGTGCCGCCGCTGGCCGCCTACCAGCCGGCCGTGCAGTCCGGCCCGTACGTGTACACCGCCGGCCAGCTGCCCATGGTGGAGGGCAAGCTGCCGGTCACCGGCAAGGTGGGCCTGGAGGTCACCCCTGAGGAGGCCAAGGAGCTGGCGCGCATCTGCGCGCTGAACGCCCTCGCGGCCGTCAAGTCCGTCGTCGGTGACCTGGACCGCATCGCGCGCGTGGTGAAGGTCGTGGGCTTCGTCGCCTCGGCCGCCGACTTCACCGGCCAGCCGGGTGTCGTCAACGGCGCGAGCGAGCTGCTGGGCGAGGTCCTCGGCGAGAAGGGCGTGCACGCCCGGAGCGCGGTCGGTGTGGCCGTACTGCCGCTGGACGCCCCGGTCGAGGTGGAGATCCAGGTCGAGCTGCTTCCCTGACCACGTCCGCACGGTGTCCGGCCCGTCGGGGCGGGTGGCGGGTGCCGTTGCCGCAGCTGGTGACGGAGGCCGTTGCCGCAGCTGGTGGCTGATGCCGTTGTCGGTCCGTCGCCGTGCTCGGGTGGGCGTGGTGGTGGGCCTGTGGCTGATGCGGGCCTGGGGCGGACTCCGGTTCGCGGCCGATTCCGGTCCGGGGCCGACCCCGGCTAGCGGACGACCCCGCGGTCCACGATCGGCCGTGCCGTGTACGTCCGCCCCGCGATCGGCCCCAGCCGCACCAGGCCCTTCAGCGGTCCGGTGGTGTCGGCCGCTTGCCGCCCTGGTCGGCCCGGCCGTCCGTGATGAGTCCCGGTGCGCGCCCCGGGACGGGGCGTGAGGTCGCCGGCCTCGGGTACCTCTCGAACATTCGCGCGCCACGGGATAGCCTCCGCCCATGGCGAATGGGCAGTGGTTTCCCCCGGACTGGCCGGACCGCATCCGCGCGCTCGCGGACGGCACGATCACCCCGGTCGTGCCCAGGCGCGCGGCCACCGTCATGCTCCTGAGGGACAACGGCGCCGGCCCCGCCGTGCACATGCTGCGCAGACGCGCCTCCATGGCCTTCGCCGGAGGCGCGTACGCGTACCCCGGCGGCGGCGTCGATCCCCGCGACGACGACCACCAGGTCCGCTGGGCCGGTCCCACGCGCGCGTGGTGGGCGGACCGCCTCGGCGTCGACGAGAACGCCGCCCAGTCGATCGTCTGCGCGGCCGTCCGGGAGACGTACGAGGAGTCGGGCGTGCTCCTCGCGGGGCCCACGCCGGACTCCGTAGTCGGCGACACCACGGGCCCGGACTGGGAGGCCGACCGCGCGGCCCTGGTCGCCCGCGAACTGTCCTTCGCCGAGTTCCTCGACCGCCGGGGCCTGGCCCTGCGCTCCGACCTGCTGGGCGCCTGGACCCGCTGGATCACTCCGGAGTTCGAACCCCGCCGCTACGACACCTGGTTCTTCGTGGCCGCCCTCCCCCAGGGACAGCGCACCCGGAACGTCTCCACGGAGGCCGACCGCACCGTGTGGATCCGCCCGAAGGACGCGGCGGCCTCGTACGACAGGGGCGAGCTGCTGATGATGCCGCCCACCATCGCCACCCTGCGCCAGCTCATCCCGTACGCCACCGCCGCCGAGGCACTCGTGGCCGCACGGACCCGCGACCTGACGCCCGTGCTCGCGAGTGCCCGCCTGGTGGACGGCGAGATCGTCCTGTCCTGGCCCGGCCATGAGGAGTTCACCAAGCACATCCCGACCGGGACGGCTCCGGCATGACACCGAACGGCCCCCGACCGCACCACGTCCAGGACGGCCCCCGCCCGCACCACGTCCAGGAAGGTCCCCTCGCATGACGGACGCAGCAGCGCTTCCCGGTCAGCCCCGGGGCGGCGTTCTCTCCGGCCCCGCCACCGCGCGGGCCGTCAACGTCCTCGCGCCCAACCCCTCCGCCATGACCCTGGACGGCACCAACACCTGGATCCTCTCGGAGCCCGGCTCCGACGTGGCCGTCGTGGTCGACCCGGGGCCGCAGGACGAGGGCCACCTGCGCGCCGTCGTCGACACCGCCGAGCAGGCCGGCAAACGCATCGCGCTGACCCTGCTCACCCACGGCCACCCGGACCACGCGGACGGCGCGGCCCGCTTCGCCGAGCTCACCGGCACCGACGTGCGGGCGCTCGACCCGGCGCTGCGGCTCGGCGACGAGGGCCTGGGCGCCGGGGACGTGATCAAGGTGGGCGGCTTGGAGCTGCGCGTCGTACCGGCGCCCGGGCACACCGCGGACTCCCTCTGCTTCCACGTCCCGGCCGACCGGGCCGTCCTCACCGGCGACACCGTCCTGGGCCGCGGGACCACGGTCGTGGCGCACCCGGACGGCCGCCTCGGCGACTACCTGGACACTCTGCGTCGGCTCCGTTCGCTCACGGTCGACGACGGGGTGCACACGGTTCTCCCCGGTCACGGCCCGGTCCTGGAGGACGCCCAGGGCGTCGTCGAGTACTACCTCGCCCACCGCGCCCACCGGCTCGCCCAGGTCGAGACGGCGGTCGAGGACGGCCACCGCACCCCGGCCGAGGTCGTCGCCCACGTGTACGCCGACGTGGACCGCTCCCTGTGGCCGGCCGCGGAGCTGTCGGTACGGGCACAGCTGGACTACCTGCGGGAGCATGGGCTCATCTGACCGGGGATTGCTCCGGCATCAAGCCGGGAGCACTCCCGCATCAACCCGGGGATTGCTCCGGCATCAAGCCGGGATCGCTCCGGCATCAACCCGGGGATCGCTCCGGCATCAAGCCGGGATCACTCCGGCCGGGGCGCCTTGACGCCGTGCACGCGCGCGTACTCCTCGGCGAGCCAGGGCCCGAGGTCGTCGACGTAACCGCGCAGGACGGCGAGGTCGCCGACCGGCTCGTACCCGTGCCCGGCCGCTGCGCGCAACTGCGCGGCCCGCGCCGGGTAGTAGGCGCCGAAGGCGCCCGCCATCTCGTACAGATCGCTGGTCCAGCCCCGCCAGCGCGGCATGACGAGGGTGAACCCGGTCCGGACCAGATGCCGGGACATGAACCGTACGAGGGTTCTGCGGGCCTCCTCCGTGTCCCCGGTCGCGGTGATCCGCTCCCGCCATCGGGGCAGGTGCGCGGCCAGGTCGCCGTTGGTCTCGCGCGCGAGCAGCGAGTCGGGGCGGTAGCGGGGCAGGTGTTCGGCGAGATCGTCCCCGAGCAGCGGCGTGCACAGGCACGCGACGAACCAGCCCAGGTCGTACCGCTCCGGCTCGGAGAGCAGCCTGGCCCGGCCGAAGAGCAGCGTCCCCACCCCGTCGATCTCCCGGAACTCCCGGTCGAGCGCCGCACCGAGCGCACGGGCGTCCTGCCGGTCGGCGTCGCCCGGTTCGTGTCGCAACGCGAGCAGCAGATCGAGATCGCTGCGTCCCGGGCGTGCGGTGCCCCGGGGGATCGACCCGTAGAGATACGCGCTGTGCATCCGCGCCCCGAAGACATCCACCAACCGTTCGCGTGCGGCGGAGACGACGGGCCGGAACACGGCGGGCACGCGCGCGAGGGAACCCTCGCGGGCGATGTAGCCCTCGCTGTCGAGGCCCTTGCTGTGTACGGGATCGGGCACGGGAGACCGTTCAGTCCGTGAAATCCGACAAGGCCCCGCCACACACGAGACGGGGCCCATCGGCGTACGAGCCAGGACGCGGTGTCAGCGCTCCGGCGTCAGCTGCTCCGGTGTCAGCGGGACCGCTTTGCGAGCCTCTCCACGTCCAGCAGGATCACCGCGCGGGCCTCCAGGCGCAGCCACCCGCGCTGGGCGAAGTCGGCCAGGGCCTTGTTCACGGTCTCGCGGGACGCGCCGACCAGCTGGGCCAGCTCCTCCTGGGTCAGGTCGTGCACGACGTGGATGCCCTCCTCCGACTGCACGCCGAAGCGGCGGGAGAGGTCCAGCAGGGCGCGGGCGACACGGCCCGGCACGTCCGAGAAGACCAGGTCGGACATCTGGTCGTTGGTCTTGCGCAGGCGCCGGGCGACGGCGCGCAGCAGGGCGCCGGCCACCTCGGGCCGTACGTTCAGCCAGGGCTGGAGGTCGCCGTGTCCCAGGGCCAGCAGCTTCACCTCGGTCAGCGCGGTCGCCGTCGCGGTGCGCGGGCCCGGGTCGAAGAGGGACAGTTCGCCGATGAGCTCACCGGGGCCGACCACGGCCAGCATGTTCTCGCGGCCGTCGGGGGACGTACGGTGCAGCTTGACCTTGCCCTCGGTGACCACGTACAGACGGTCGCCCGGGTCGCCCTCGTGGAAGAGCGAGTCACCCCGTGCGAGGGTCACCTCCGTCATGGAGGCGCGGAGCTCCGCGGCCTGCTCGTCGTCGAGCGCCGCGAAGAGCGGATTGCGCCGCAGAACGTCGTCCACGAGTTCTCTCCTTGTCGACCTGCTCAGGGGATCTTGCTCCCCCGTGTGCCAGGGGTCCGTGTTCCCCATTTTGCCGGACGGTCCAAACAGTGTGATCTGTCACAAGGATGCCGCACAGGTGTCCCGAGGTAAGCGGCAGGGGTCCAATTGGGCGCTGATCTCCTGGGCCCGGGGCGGATGTCGGCGACGGGCTTTAGGCTGGCCGGGTGTCCAAATCGCCGGTGAGAGCACAGGCCGAGGGGGCTGGGCGGGTGGTTGTACGTCGGGATTCCGCTGTGGGCGAACAAGAGTCCGAGGGTGGAAAGAAAACCGCAAAAACGGCAAAAGCGCCCTCTGCGGCGAAGGCGGCGCCTACGAAGAAGGCGGCCACCGGGAAGGAAGTGGCAGCCGCCAAGAAGACGGCACCGGCCAAGAGGACCACGGCCAAGAAGACGGCACCGGCCAAGAAGACGGCTGCGGCCGAGTCGGCCACAGCCAAGCAGCCCACGGCCAAGCAAGCGCCTTCCGCCAAGAAGGGCACCGCCGCCGCGCAGGCCGCCGTCAAGAAGGCCAGGCCTCCCAAGAAGGTGGTCGTGGCTCCGAAGAAGGCGACGGCCGCCGTGCGGCAGGCTTCCCCCGCGCAGACCGTCGCCCCGAGGCCGCCGAGGGACGAGTCGCGCACCGCCCTGGTCCGCCGTGCCCGCCGGATCAACCGCGAGCTCGCCGAGGTGTACCCGTACGCGCACCCGGAGCTGGACTTCGAGAGCCCCTTCCAGCTGCTGATCGCCACGGTCCTGTCCGCCCAGACCACGGACCTCAGGGTCAACCAGACGACGCCCGGCCTGTTCGCCAAGTACCCCACCCCCGAGGACCTGGCCGCGGCCAACCCGGAGGAGGTCGAGGAGATCCTCCGGCCCACCGGTTTCTTCCGGGCCAAGACCAAGTCGGTCATGGGGCTGTCCAGGGCGCTGGTGGAGCAGTTCGGCGGCGAGGTCCCGGGCCGGCTGGAGGACCTCGTCAAGCTGCCGGGCGTCGGCCGCAAGACCGCCTTCGTGGTCCTGGGCAACGCCTTCGGCCACCCGGGCATCACGGTGGACACCCACTTCCAGCGGCTGGTGCGGCGCTGGGAGTGGACGGAGGAGACCGACCCCGACAAGATCGAGGCCGCCGTGGGCGCGCTCTTCCCCAAGAGCGACTGGACGATGCTCTCCCACCACGTGATCTTCCACGGCCGCCGCATCTGTCACGCCCGCAAGCCCGCCTGCGGTGCCTGCCCCATCGCACCGCTCTGCCCGGCGTACGGCGAGGGCGAGACCGACCCCGAGAAGGCCAGGAAGCTGCTCAAGTACGAGAAGGGCGGCTTCCCGGGCCAGCGCCTCAAGCCCCCGCAGGCGTACCTGGACGCGGGCGGCAAGCCGGCGCCGCCCCTGGGGGCCGGGTGACGGGACTGACAGGGCTGACGGGACTGACGGGACTGACGGGACTGGGGGAGCGCGGACCGCGGCGCACGCCGTCCGCTCGCGCCCGCACCTTTGGGCCGGTGGAACGAACTCGGTGCCGCAAGGCGTTGGACGCAACAGGACGACGGGGGTGGCGATGACGCGGGCGAGCGAGACGCACGGCGGGCCGGTGGCGCTCAGCAAGGATGGGCTGCCGAGCTGGCTGGATCCCGTCGCACGCGTCGTGGAGACGGTCCAGCCGGTCCAGCTGAGCCCCTTCCTGCCCCCGGAGAACGGCGCGGGCCGGCAGTCCGCCGTCCTGATCCTCTTCGGCGAGGGTGAGCGCGGCCCCGAGCTGCTGCTGATGGAACGGGCGAGCTCGCTGCGCTCCCACGCCGGCCAGCCGTCCTTCCCGGGCGGTGCCCTCGACCCGGAGGACGGGGACCCGGGCGGCGACGGTCCGCTCCGGGCCGCCCTGCGCGAGGCGGAGGAGGAGACCGGGCTCGATCCGGGCGGTGTCCAGCTGTTCGGCGTGCTGCCCCGGCTGTACATCCCGGTCAGCGGCTTCGTCGTCACGCCCGTGCTCGGCTGGTGGCGCGAGCCCAGCCCGGTCGGGGTCGTCGACCCGGCCGAGACCGCCCGCGTCTTCACGGTCCCCGTGGCGGATCTCACGAACCCGGAGAACCGCGCGACCACCGTCCACCCCAGCGGCCACCGGGGACCGGCATTCCTGGTCGAATCGGCGCTGGTGTGGGGCTTCACCGCCGGAGTCATCGATCGCCTGCTGCACTACGCGGGCTGGGAGCGGCCCTGGGACCGCGACAAGCGTGTCCCACTCGACTGGCGCTCATGACAGGGTGGCTCCGTGCCGTCCCGCCTGGGAGACAATCCCCGGGTCCCCGGCCGACCTGTGGTGATCGGAAGATGATGAGGCGAGGCGTGACGCGGTGAACGTGCTGGACATCCTGCTGCTGGTCGCCGCTGTGTGGTTCGCGGTGGTGGGGTACCGCCAGGGATTCGTCGTCGGCATCCTGTCGGTGATCGGCTTCCTGGGCGGCGGCCTGGTCGCCGTGTACGCGCTTCCGGTCATCTGGGACGCGCTGACGGACGACTCGCCGGTGAGCACCACCGCGGCCGTTGTCGCGGTCGTCGTCATCATTGTCTGCGCCTCGGTCGGCCAGGCCCTGACCACCCACCTCGGCAACAAGCTGCGGGTGTACATCACCTGGTCCCCGGCCCGCGCGCTGGACGCGACCGGCGGCGCCCTGGTCAACGTCCTCGCCATGCTCCTGGTCGCCTGGCTGATCGGGTCGGCCCTCGGCCAGACGACGATACCGACGGTCGGCAAGGAGGTCCGCAACTCCAAGGTGCTGATCGGGGTCTCCCAGGTGCTGCCCGCGCAGGCCAACAACTGGTTCAGGGACTTCACTTCGGTCCTCGCGCAGAACGGCTTTCCGCAGGTCTTCAGTCCCTTCGCCAACGAGCCGATCACCGACGTCCGTCCGCCGGACCCGGCCCTGGCGCGCAGCACCGTCGCCACCGTCGCCAAGCGGTCCGTGGTCAAGGTGGTGGGCACCGCCCAGAGCTGCGGCAAGGTCCTGGAGGGCAGCGGCTTCGTCTTCGGCGACCGCCGGGTCATGACCAACGCACACGTGGTCGGCGGCGTCGACGAGCCCACCGTCCAGATAGGCGGCACGGGCCGGAAGTACGACGCGAAGGTCGTCCTCTACGACTGGGAGCGCGACATCGCCGTGCTCGACGTACCCGACCTCCGGGCCCCGGCGCTGAGGTTCACGCGCGGTGACGCGCGCAGCGGTGACAGCGCGATCGTCGCCGGCTTCCCGGAGAACGGCTCGTACGACGTCCGTGCCGCACGCGTGCGCGGGCGCATTTCCGCCAGCGGCCCGGACATCTACCACCGTGGCACGGTCCGCCGTGACGTCTACTCGCTCTACGCGACCGTCCGTCAGGGCAACTCCGGCGGGCCGCTGCTCACGCCCGACGGCCGGGTCTACGGCGTGGTGTTCGCCAAGTCGCTCGACGACGCCAACACCGGCTACGCGCTCACGGCGGACGAGATCCAGCAGGACATCGCCAAGGGGCGTACCGCGAACCAGCAGGTGGACAGCGAGAGCTGCGCGATGTAGCCCGTACGGGGGTCAGCCGCGGGGGTGACGCAGGCGTACCGAGACCCAGCGGGCCCGGCGGCGCAGAATGCGCGGAATGCCCACCCTGGGGTCGGAGCCCGTCAGTTGCGGGGTGCCCCGCTGATGGGAGTTGAGGCCGTTCGCCGAACGGCGGGTGCCTGCTGCGTCACTGAAGTCGTGCGTCCAGCCCATACCCCGACGTGTGCCCCAGCCCCAAGGTCGATAACCGCCCCGCGGCGCCCCAATTGGCCTATGCGCCGGGCAATTGGCCGTTCGTAGGACAGGTGTTCGTGCTCGGGTGCCGGGCGCATCGGCTCGGTCACCGATGCGGGTGCGGGAAACCGGCGCGGCTCCCGTCTCATCGGTCCGGTTCGGGATCCCTGAGCCAGTTGACGAGCTCGGCGGAGAACGCCACCGGGTCCTCCTCGTGCGGGAAGTGTCCCAGCCCGTCGAACAGCCGCCAGCGGTACGGCGCCTCGACGTACTCGCCCGAACCGGCCGCGCTGCGGGTGCGCAGTACGGGGTCGAGGGAGCCGTGCAGATGCAAGGTCGGCACGCGCACCGGCCGCTTCATGCGGCGGTAGAACTGGATGCCGTCGGGGCGGGCCAGGGAGCGCACCATCCACCGGTACGGCTCGATCGCGCAGTGCGCGGTGGACGGGATGCAGATGGCCCTGCGGTACATCTCCACCGCCTCGTCGTCCGGCACCCGCGGACCCGACCAGTCCCGCACGAGCCGGCCCACGAGCGCGCCGTCGTCGGCGGTCAGCTGCCGTTCGGGAATCCAGGGCCGCTGGAAGCCCCAGATGTACGAGCTCGCGGCCGACTGCCTGACGTCGGAGAGCATCGCCGAGCGCCAGCGCCGGGGATGCGGCATGGAGGCGACCGCGAGCCGCCGTACGAGCTTGGGGCGCATGGCGGCCGCCGTCCACGCCAGATAGCCGCCCAGGTCGTGGCCGACCAGCGCCGCGTCCGGCTCGCCGAGCGAGCGGATCACGCCGGTGATGTCGAGCGCGAGGTTGGCCGGGTCGTAGCCGCGGGGCGTACGGTCGCTGCCGCCCACGCCCCGAAGGTCCATGGCGACGGCCCGGAAACCGGCGTCGGCGAGTGCCACCAGCTGGTGCCGCCAGGTCCACCAGAACTGCGGGAAGCCGTGCAGCAGCAGGACCAGCGGGCCGTCGCCGAGCTCGGCGATGTGGAAGCGGGCGCCGTTGGCGGCGACGTCCCGGTGCGTCACTTTTCCGCCGCCGGGTACGTCGATCCGTACAACCGAGGTCGATTGCGCCGATTGCGCCGAAGGGGTGCCGGGGTCCGTCATGACGACGAGCGTGCCACAGCCTCGATGGCCTCGGGTGCCCGCTCCTCCAGGGCCGGGGTCTCCGGGCGGGGGTGCGGCTTGGCCTTCTGCAGCACGTTCGCCGTCTCCTTCATCGACGCGGCGACCTTCTGCGGCCCCTGGCTCTTCTTGGCCTTCTTCGCGAAGACCACGCCGATCAGGGCGAGGCCGCCGGCCACGAGGACGTTGGCGGCGAAGGACAGCAGGAAGCAGACCGCGAGGTTCCAGCCGCTCCAGGTCCGAATGCCATAGGCCAGCGCGAAGTTCAGCATCGGCAGGGAGAACACCAGGACCGCGCCGGCCACGGTGAACGCGCCGCCGCTGGTCGCCCCGCGTTTGACGTCCTGCCTGAGCTGGGCCTTGGCCAGCGCGATCTCGTCGTGCACCAGCGCCGACAATTCGGTCGTCGCCGAGGCGAACAGCTGGCCGATGCTGCGTTCGGCGCCGACCGGGCTGCCGTCGGGTGCGCTCATCGCGGTCTCCCTCTCCTGCCTGGACTCTTCTGTCCCGGTGTCTGCTTCCGCCCGGCTTCGACTGCTGCCTGACTTCTGCCCGACTGGGAACGGTCCTGTCTTTTGTACCGTCCCGTCAGATCATGCCGGACTGTCGTTCTCCTCGCTTGCCCCGCCCGGCACTTCGGCAAGCCGTTCCTCCCGTTCGGGCACCCCGGCCTCGGCGAGCGGGCGGTGCTCGGCGGCCCTGGCCTCGGCGAGCCGACGGTGTTCGGCGGCCTTCACCTCGGCGAGCCGACGGTGTTCGGCGGCCTTCCGCTCCAGGATCTCGGCCATGCGGAGGTGGTACGCCGGGTCGTCCTGCTCGTAGACGTCCGGGATGCCGTCGAGGTCGTCGTCCCGTTCCTCGGCCTCGCACAGCCCGCGGTATCTGGCGTTGCGCATCTTCAGCAGGAGCGTTGCCAGGACGGCCGCGATGAGCGAGCCGCACAGGACCGCGGCCTTGGCCTCGTCCGTCAGCGTCGCGTCGCCCGCGAACGCCAGCTCACCGATGAGCAGCGAGACGGTGAAGCCGATCCCGGCGAGTGTGGCCACGGCGAACACGTCCGCCCAGGCGAGGCCCTCGCTGAGCGTGGCACGGGTGAAGCGGGCCGTGAGCCAGGTGCCGCCGAAGATGCCGGCCGCCTTGCCGACGACCAGGCCCAGCACCACTCCGAGTGTCTCCGGCCTGGTGAACACGTCCGCGAGCGCGCCGCCCGAGACGGCCACCCCCGCGTTGAACAACGCGAACAGCGGCACGGCCAGCCCCGCGGACAGGGGCCGTACGAGGTGTTCGACGCGTTCGCCGGGGGAGTGCTGCTCGCCGTCCCGGGTGCTGCAGCGCAGCATCAGGCCCATCGCGACGCCGGCGATGGTGGCGTGGACGCCGCTGTGGTAGGTCAGCGCCCAGATCACCAGGGCGAGCGGGACGTACACGTACCAGCCGCGTACGCCCTTGCGCAGCAGCAGCCAGAACACGACGAGGCCGGCCACCGCCCCGCCGAGTGCAGCGAAGTCGATGGTGTGGGTGAAGAAGACCGCGATGATCAGGATGGCGAACAGGTCGTCGACGACGGCGAGCGTCAGCAGGAAGGCACGCAGGGCGCTGGGCAGCGAGGTGCCGATGACGGCGAGCACGGCGAGCGCGAAGGCGATGTCGGTCGCCGTCGGTACCGCCCAGCCACCGAGCGAACCACCGCCGGTGACATTGGTGAGCGTGTAGACGAGGGCGGGCACCGCCATGCCGCACAGTGCCGCTATCACCGGCAGGACGGCGGCCCTGGGCTCGCGCAGGTCACCGGCGACGAGCTCGCGCTTGAGCTCGATGCCGGCCACGAAGAAGAAGACCGCGAGCAGGCCGTCGGCGGCCCAGTGCTGGACGGACAGGTGCAGGCCGAGTGTGGAGGGGCCGAAGCGGAAGTGGCCGACGGTCTCGTGGCTCGTGTGCAGCGCGGGAAGGTTCGCCCAGGTCAGGGCGGTGATCGCGGCGAGGAGGAGCAGGACGCCACCGACGGTCTCGGTGCGCAGCGCGTCCGCGACGAAGGTCCGCTCGGGCAGGGACAGACGTCCGAGAACCCTGCGGGCGGCGCTGGTGCGGGGCGCGGTCACGACGGAACCTCCGGTCGGTGGGCATGTCAGAGCACATGCCGACCAGACTTCCCGGCGCGCCTCAGTGTCCTGTTGCGGTGTCCTGTTGCGGTGTCCTGTTGAGGTGTCCTGTTGCGTGTTGCTTTGCCTATTTTACCCAATGTGCGGCGCGCGGGTCCAAGCACAGGGAGCACCCGGCGCATCACGCGCCGGGTGCTCCTCAGGGTCCGGTTCCGCTCGGTCCCGCTCAGTCCTCGCTCGGCGCCGCCGGGAGCTTGGTCTGGATGAGGTCCATCACCGTCGAGTCGGTCAGCGTCGTGACGTCCCCGAGCTGCCGGTTCTCCGCGACATCGCGCAGCAGACGGCGCATGATCTTCCCGGAGCGGGTCTTCGGCAGCTCCGCCACCGGCAGGATCCGCCTGGGCTTGGCGATCGGGCCGAGGGCGGTCCCGACGTGGTTGCGCAGCTCGGCCACCAGGTCCTCGGTCTCCGCGGCCGTACCGCGCAGGATCACGAAGGCGACGATCGCCTGCCCCGTCGTCTCGTCCACCGCCCCGACGACCGCCGCCTCGGCGACCGACGGGTGCGAGACCAGGGCCGACTCGACCTCGGTGGTGGAGATGTTGTGCCCGGAGACCAGCATGACGTCGTCGACGCGGCCGAGCAGCCAGATGTCGCCGTCGTCGTCCTTCTTCGCGCCGTCGCCGGCGAAGTACTTGCCCTCGAACCGCGACCAGTACGTGTCGATGAACCGCTGGTCGTCACCCCAGATGGTGCGCAGCATCGACGGCCACGGCTCGGTGAGCACCAGGTAGCCACCGCCGCCGTTGGGCACCTCGTTCGCCTCGTCGTCCACGACCGTGGCGGAGATGCCGGGCAGCGGCCGCTGCGCCGAACCGGGCTTCGCCTCCGTCACGCCCGGCAGCGGAGAGATCATCATCGCGCCGGTCTCGGTCTGCCACCAGGTGTCGACGACCGGCGTACGGTCGGCGCCGATGTTCTTGCGGTACCAGATCCACGCCTCCGGGTTGATCGGCTCGCCGACCGAACCGAGCACGCGCAGGGAGGACAGGTCGAACTTCGCGGGGATGTCGTCGCCCCACTTCATGAACGTACGGATGGCGGTCGGCGCCGTGTACAGGGTCGTCACCCCGTACTTCTGCACGATCTCCCAGAAGCGGCCCTGGTGCGGGGTGTCGGGCGTGCCCTCGTACATCACCTGCGTCGCGCCGTTGGCCAACGGCCCGTACACGATGTACGAGTGGCCGGTGACCCAGCCGACGTCGGCGGTGCACCAGTACACGTCGGTCTCCGGCTTGAGGTCGAAGACCGCCCAGTGCGTGTACGCGGTCTGCGTGAGGTAGCCGCCAGAGGTGTGCAGGATGCCCTTCGGCTTCCCCGTGGTGCCCGAGGTGTAGAGGATGAACAGCGGGTGCTCCGCGTCGAACGCCTCCGGGCTGTGCTCGGCCGACTGCCGCTCGACGAGCTCGTGCCACCAAGCGTCCCGGCCCTCGGTCCAGGCGACCTCCTGGCCGGTGCGGCGGACCACGAGCACGTGCTCGACGTTGTCCACGCGCTCGATCGCCTCGTCGACGGCGGGCTTGAGGGCGGACGGCTTGCCGCGCCGGTAGCCGCCGTCGGCCGTGATCACGACCTTGGCGTCGGCATCCTGGATACGGGTGGCCAGCGCGTCGGCGGAGAAGCCGCCGAAGACCACGGAGTGCGCGGCACCGATGCGGGCGCAGGCCAGCATCGCGACCGCCGTCTCCGGGATCATCGGCATGTAGATCGCGACCCGGTCGCCCTTCTGAACGCCCAGCTCCAGCAGGGCGTTCGCGGCCTTGGACACCTCGTCCTTGAGCTCGGCGTACGTGATGGCGCGGCTGTCGCCGGGCTCTCCCTCGAAGTGGATCGCGACGCGGTCGCCGTGCCCGGCCTCGACGTGCCGGTCGACGCAGTTGTACGCGACGTTGAGCGTGCCGTCCTTGAACCACTTGGCGAACGGCGGATTCGACCAGTCGAGCGTCTCGGCCGGCTCCTTGGCCCAGGTCAGCCGGCGGGCCTGCGCGGCCCAGAAGCCGAGCCTGTCAGCCTTGGCCTGTTCATACGCCTCCGCCGTGACGTTGGCGTCCTCGGCCAGCTCGGCGGGGGGCGCGAACCTGCGCTCTTCCTTGAGCAGGTTGGCCAGGCTTTCGTTGCTCACGACATCTCCCTCTCGCAGGGGCGTTGTGTCCCAGGCCACAGCTCATCAGACCCGGGGGCCCGATGACAAGGGCCGACGGAACATTGGTTTAGACCTGTTTGCGTAACGTTTGCTCGGCCGCCCACAGTGCGTGCCGCGGTGCCCCTGAGCTGCGGGCCCGCGTCGGCCTCGACGGTCGGCGAACACCTGTGTTCACGGACGCCGAGCCGCCCAAGTTCAGCACGGCCCTCACCCATTCCACAGACCTTGCCTGCGGCGAGCGTGTCGCGGGGCGCGTGGCGGCTTTCGGCGGTGGGTGCCGCGTGATCGGTATGGGCGCCGCGCCATTGCCCGGCGCCGAGCCGGTCGTCGCTCATGTGCGGCTCGGCAGGTCCTCCGTCGCTGCGACGCCGGTGAACACCTCGTCCCCGGCCGCCCCCGCGAGCAGGTACGCCTGTGCCTCGCCCACGTGGAAGTACATCCCGTGCAGCTCCAGCGCGCCCTCTCGCAGGGCCCGCGCCACCGAGTCGTGGGCGTGCAGGTGCTCCAGTTGCTGGACGACGTTGGTCAGGCACAGCTGCTCCACCGCGTCGGCGGGCCGTCGCCCGGCCAGCCCGGGCCAGGCGCTGCCGTCGTCCGCCAGCCGTGCCAGGCTGGGCAGCCCGTACCGCAGCCACCGCCCGAGCGGTGTCCCGCTCCCGGCCGCACCGGAGTTGAGCAGCGCCTGCATGGCTCCGCACCCGGAGTGCCCGCACACCGTGATCGAGCGCACCCCGAGGACGTCCACCGCGTACTCGATCGCGGCCGCAACCGAGTCGTCGCCGCTCTCCTCGCCGGGCGGCGGCACCAGGTTGCCCACGTTCCGCACCACGAACAGGTCGCCGGGACCACTGGACGTGATCATCGACGTGACCAGCCTCGAGTCGGCGCAGGTGAGGAAGAGCTGGGAGGGCTGCTGCCCCTCCCGCGCCAGCCGTGCCAGCTCACCCCGCACCAGAGGTGCGGTGTTGCGCTGGAACGCGCTGATGCCACGCGCCAGTTGCTGCCTGCTCGGGCCCGGTTCGGTGGGCCCGCCGGTGTCCGTGCCGCCGTCGGCTGCCGAAGCCGCTCCCGGGCCCCCGCACTGGTGGTTGCGCCAGGGCGTCCAGGGCCGGCAGCGGCATCCGTGGGAGTCGGTGGGTTCGGCGATGCGGACCGCGGCATGCCGGCCGGTGAGTCTGACGGAGCCGCCCTGCGCGGTGTGCGTGCGTTGCCAGTCCTGCAGTGCCTCGTACGCCGCGTGGTCCATGAACGAGCCGTCCAACGCGACGACCACGTCCGCCCCTTGGGGCACGAGGTGCAGGGCCCGGCTGAGCCGGGGCACCGCGAGGAACGTCAACTGCCCTCGTACATGTACGTAATGGACTCCTTCCTTCTCGTCGTGCGTGATCCGGGTGCGGGTGAGGCGGTGCAGAGCGACGGCCACGGCCACGGCGACGCCCAGCGCCACGCCCTCCAGCACACCGAAGGCCACCACGCCGAGGGTGGTGACGGTGTACACCAGCACCTCTCGGTGGCGGGTCACCGTGCGGATGTGGTGCAGGGACACCATCTGGATGCCGACGGCCATCACCAGGGCGGCGAGCGAGGCGAGCGGGATGAGCTCCAGGAGCGGAACCATCAGCAGCGCGGCGACTACTACGAGAACGCCGTGCAGCACCGTGGAGTTCCGGCTCACGGCACCCGCGCGCACATTTGCCGAACTCCGCACGGCCACCCCCGCGACCGGCAGTCCGCCGAGCGCGCCGGAGACGACGTTGGCGGCACCCTGACCAAGCAGCTCCCGGTCCAGGTCCGAGCGCGGGACGGGGGCGGCCGGAGCGGGGCGGCCCGCGGCCAGCTTGTCCACGGCGACGGCGCCGAGCAGCGACTGCACGCTGCACACCAGCGTGGTGGTGAGCACGGCCGCGACGATCCCGAGCGCGGGTCCCTCGGGCAGACCGGCCAGGGCGTGGCTGCGCCAGGACGGCAGGTCGACCCGGGGCAGGGTGAGCCCGGTCAGCGAGGCGGTCGCGGTGGCCCCGGCGACGGCCACGAGGGGTGTCGGCACCTTGGCCAGAAGGCGTCCGGGCCGACCGGGGAGCCGCGGCCAGAGCAGCAGCAGGGCCAGGGTCAGCAGGCTCACGGACACGGCGGCCGGACGCAACCCGGCCAACTGTGCGGGCAGCGCCCGCAGATTGTCGATCACCGAGCTCTGCGGACTGCCGCCGAGCACGATGTGCACCTGGGCGACGGCGATGGTCACGCCGATGCCGGCCAGCATGCCGTGGACGACGGCGGGGCTGACGGCGAGCGCGGTGCGCGCCACCCGCAGGCAGCCGAGCCCGAGTTGGGCGAGCCCGGCGAGGACGGTGACGGCGCACGTCGTACGCCAGCCGAAACGGTGGATCAGGTCGGCGCTGACCACGGTGAGTCCGGCCGCCGGGCCGCTGACCTGGAGCGGGGAGCCGCCGAGCCGTCCGGCGACCAGGCCGCCCACGGCGGCGGCGACGAGGCCGGCCTGGAGCGGGGCGCCGGTGGCGAGCGCGATGCCGAGGGACAGGGGCAGGGCGATCAGGAAGACCGCGATCGAGGCCGACAGGTCGGCGCCGTCGATGCGGAAACGGCGCGGCCGCGGCGGGCTGTGGGGCTGGTGGGGGTGCTGGGTCCGAGCGGGGTCGTCGGCGCGGGCCGGAACACAGGCTGACATGGTTCCCGTCTCCTCCGGGGCGGCGCGGTCGCGGAACTGCTGGTCTCCGCCGGGGCGGGGGGTCTGGTCGCGGCCGTGGGTCACGGCGTGCAGCGGCGGGATGGATCAACTGAGTCGACTGGATCAAAGAACAGCAAAGATCGGTAAAGCGATCGTAATGCCACGTAAAGGTCATGCATCGAATTTGCGTGCATACGAGGCGTCGAATCACCCCGATGAGTGAAGTGATCTGTTTATCGGCTTGTCGTACTAATTCCCCTCTTGGCCCCATGCGACCTTGGCGGCGCTGCCGGTATGTCCGGCACGTCAACAGCACACGCCGTCTCGGCGTTGGACGAGAGAAGGAAGAAGGTGGGCGGAACATGGCCGCCACCCAGAGGATCGCCGTGGGCGCCGTCGTCGCCGCGGCCTGTGCCTCGTCGCTCGCCGGTTGCGCCAGCGGCGACGCGAGCACCGGGCAAGGGGCGCACGGCCCGCAGAAGGGGGTGCAGGCGCCGGGGAGCGTTCTCCGCCTGATCGGCGACGGCTCCACCGCCTACACCGGAGCCCAGCCGCACCTGCCCGGACCGGAGCGGCTTCAGCCCGGTCAGAAGCCCCCGCAGTTCGTCGTGTTCTCCTGGGACGGCGCGGGCGAGGACAGCCAGAAGCTGTTCTCCCACTTCCGCAAGGTCTCCCAGGCCAACCACGCGACGATGACGTACTTCCTCAGCGGGGTGTACCTGCTGCCCGAGGAGAAGCGCGACCTGTACCAGCCTCCGCAGCACCCACAGGGAAGCTCCGAGATCGGCTTCAACAACGCGAAGGGCATCGCCGACACCGTCCAGCAGCTGCGCCTGGCGTGGCTGGAGGGCAACGAGATCGGCACCCACTTCAACGGCCACTTCTGTGGCAACAACGGCGGCGTCGGCCAGTGGTCGGTCGAGGAGTGGAAGAGCGAGATCGCCCAGGCGAAGCAGTTCGTGAAGACCTGGAAGACCAACAGCGACATGACGACCGCGGCCCCGCTGCCCTTCGACTACGACAAGGAGCTCATCGGCGCCCGCACCCCCTGCCTGGAGGGCCAGAAGAACTTCATGAAGGCGGCCCGTGACCTGGGCTTCCGCTACGACACCAGCGGCGTCAACAACCAGGTGTGGCCCAAGAAACGGTACGGCCTGTGGGATGTGTCGATGCAGCTGGTGCCCTTCCCGGGGCACACCTACGAGCAGCTCACCATGGACTACAACTTCATGGTCAACCAGTCCGGCACCCTCACCCAGGGCGACCCCGACAAGTTCGACTACTGGGGCGACCAGATGCGGGACGGCCTGCTCAAGGGCTTCTACCGGGCCTACGACGGCAACCGGGCGCCCCTGATCATCGGCAACCACTTCGAGTCCTGGAACGGTGGCACCTACATGCGCGCCGTCGAAGACGTCGTGAAGGAGGTGTGCAACAAGCCCGAGGTGCGCTGCGTCTCCTTCCGGCAGCTGGTCGACTGGCTGGACGCCCAGGACCCGCAGACCCTGGAGAAGCTGCGCAGCCTGAAGGTCGGCGAGGCCCCGAGCCAGGGCTGGGCGTCCTTCCTGTCGGCCCACCCCGCCCCGGCCCCGAAGGGCGTGCCCGGGGCGCCCAGGCCGTAGCGGCCGTCACGCGGGAGCGGTGACGCCCTCGCCCAGCACGAAGCCGGGGTCGACCTGCGCGGCCAGGTCGGCTCCGGTGCGCTCGTTCCCCCACGTGCCGGCGTTCTTCAGGTGGAAGTGCACCATCTGGCGGGTGTACCGATCCCAGTCGCGCAGCTCGTACGTCGCGTCGGCGGCCACCCGGAGCATGCGCAGGGCCCGGCGGTTGGCGTCCTCCAGGAGGTGGAACCGGGGCGGCCGGCCCTTCTCCATGGCGCGTACCCAGTCCGAGTGCCCGACGGTGACGAGCAGGTCCTCCCCGACCTGCGCGCGAAGGAAGTCGAGATCGTCCTGACCCTGCACCTTGTTGCCGACGACCCTCAGGACGACGCCGAAGTCGCGGGCGTACTCCTTGTACTGGCGGTAGACGGAGACCCCCTTCCGGGTCGGCTCGGCGACGAGGAACGTCATGTCGAAGCGGGTGAACATGCCGGAGGCGAAGGAGTCCGAACCCGCCGTCATGTCGACCACGACGTACTCGTCACGGCCGTCCACCAGGTGGTTCAGGAAGAGCTCCACCGCTCCCGTCTTGGAGTGGTAGCAGGCGACCCCCAGGTCGGCGTCCGTGAAGGGGCCGGTGACCATCAAACGGACGGCGCCGCCGTCGAGTTCCACCGTGCGCGCGCAGGCCTCGTACAGCGGATTGGCCTCGCGGACGCGCAGCAGCCGCGATCCCGCGCCCGGCGGAGTCGTCTTGATCATCGTCTCCGTGGAGGCGATGCGCGGGTTGGTGCCGCGCAGATAGTCCTTGATCAGCGGCAGCCGGTCGCCCATCGCGGGCAGCGCGGCGGCCTCCGTCTCTTCGAGGCCGAGCGCGACGCCCAGGTGCTGGTTGATGTCGGCGTCGACCGCGACGACGGGTGCGCCGGCGGCCACCAGATGGCGGATGAACAGGGAGGACAGCGTGGTCTTGCCGCTGCCGCCCTTCCCGACGAAAGCAATTTTCATGTTCACGAAGCGTAGTGGTGCGATAGCTGTAAGTGGCGGCCGCAGTGAAGAAGACCACTCCTTCGTGGGGTGGGGCGCTCGGGTGCGTAGGGTCGTACTCATGAGTACGACAGGCGCGACCGCCGATCCGCTCGCGACCCTGGGTGCCCTGCCCGGTGTGGCCGAGTCCGTGGAGTCCGTGCGCAAGGCGGTGGACCGGGTCTACGGGCACCGGATCATGCGGCGACGCAGCAACGAGATCACCTCCGAGGCGGCGCTGCGCGGCGCCCGCGGCTCCGCGGCGCTGTCCGGCGCGGACTGGGCCCTTGAGGAGGTGCGCCGGCGCACCGACTTCAGCGGTGACGACGAGGCGCGCGTGCTGGGCGCGGCCCTGCGGCTGACGGCCGAGGCCGGGCAGCTGCTGTCCATCTGGAGGCAGTCGCCGCTTCGCGTGCTGGCCCGGCTGCACCTGGTGGCCGCCGCGAGCAAGGAGGACGCGGTCGGCCGGCCGCGCCAGGAGGGCGAGGGCGTCGACGAGCCGCTGGTCGAGCTGCCGCTGCCGAGTGCGGCCGAGGTGTCCGGTCGCCTGGAGGGCCTGGCGGAGCTCATCATCGCGGGCAGTTCGGCGCCCGCCCTGGTGACGGCGGCCGTCGTGCACGGCGAGCTCCTCGCACTGCGCCCCTTCGCCTCCCACAACGGTCTGGTCGCGCGTGCGGCCGAGCGCATCGTCCTGGTGGGCAGCGGTCTCGACCCGAAGTCGGTCTGCCCTGCCGAGGTCGGCCACGCCGAACTCGGCCGCGCGGCCTACCTGGCGGCCCTGGACGGCTACGTCTCCGGCACGCCGGAGGGCGTGGCGGCCTGGATCGCGCACTGCGGCCGGGCGGTCGAACTGGGCGTGCGCGAGTCGACGGCGGTGTGTGAGGCGCTGCAGCGCGGCGCGGCCTAGCGGCGCGGGGTAGCGGCGCGGGGTAGCGGCGCGGCGCAAAGGGGAAGGCCCCCTCGCGGGGGCCCCAAAGGGTTGCGGCGGTACGAGGACTCGTACCGCCGCTGGCATGTCCACCGAGTTACCAAGCGTCCTCGATATGTGCCCATCAGGTCGGAATCTCTGCCCGTCACCTGGTGCGGCTGGCCCGTAATCGACGGGTCGACGTCGCGTGGGTGCCCAGTATTCATGCGCGGTCCGTGGGCCAAATGCGTTCTAAAGGTGATCCTTTCGGATGTCCTTTGGTCTCGCGGGCCGTTAAACCCTTTGTACTGCAAGCAGGGAGCAAGCGGAAGCCCTGGCCGCACATCTTTACTTTTAGGTTCAAACAGGAGTTAAACGGGCGTCGGCATGCCGAACATGCTCGTCCGTCCGCGACGACATGACAGGTCAGGCGATCGGGGTGCGTCGTCGGCTCGCGTACCAGACGAGGCCGGCGGTGGCCGCCGCCGCTCCTATGGCCGCGGCCACGACGAGTGCCGGACGGGGCGGTACGGAGAAGGCGGGCAGCCGCTGCTTGAGCCGGACCGGCCGGTGGAAGTCCAAAACCGGCCACCTGCGCGCGAGTGCCTCCCTGCGCAGGGCGCGGTCCGGGTTGACGGCGTGCGGATGTCCGACCGACTCGAGCATCGGCAGGTCGGTCACCGAGTCGCTGTAGGCGTAGCAGCGGGAGAGGTCGTACCCCTCGGACTCGGCCAGTTCCCTGACCGCCTCGGCCTTCGTCGGGCCGTAGGCGTAGTACTCCACCTCGCCGGTGAAGCAGCCGTCCTCGCCCACGACCATGCGGGTGGCCACCACCCGGTCCGCGCCCAGCAGTTCGCCGATCGGCTCGACCACCTCGGCGCCGGAGGTGGAGACGATCACGACGTCGCGTCCGGCGGTGTGGTGCTCCTCGATGAGGGAGGCTGCCTCGTCGTAGATGATCGGGTCGATCAGGTCGTGCAGGGTCTCGGCGACGATCTCCTTGACCTGTCGCACGTTCCAGCCGCGGCACAGCGCGGACAGGTACTCCCGCATGCGCTCCATCTGGTCGTGGTCGGCGCCGCCGACGAGGAAGACGAACTGGGCGTACGCGGTACGCAAGACGGCCCGGCGGTTGATCAGGCCGCCTTGGTAGAAGGGCTTGCTGAAGGTGAGCGTGCTCGACTTCGCAATGACCGTCTTGTCCAGATCAAAGAACGCTGCGGTGCGGGGCAAGGAGTGGTTTTCCACGACCCTGAGCATAGGGGCAGCCCATTCGGCGTAAGGTGGGCGCGTGGGTTTGCCTGAGAGGGCTCTCGGGTACACCATGGAAGTCACGGATCGTTCGCGACCGTGCTAACCCGGTCCGACTCCTCCCCCCCCGAGTCGGCCGTGGAGACGACCCCCGCTCTCCCCCCCGGCGGGGGTCGTCGCATGTCCGGGCGGGTTTCTCCTCTTCTGGCCGCGGCTGCCGTGCCGCATGTGCCGTGCTGCGGTGTCCGAAGTGCCCTACCCATGATTCGTCACGCTGGGTAGTCGAAGCGCTGCTCTGCGGAAGTCGCACGGGAACCAGTACAGGGGTCACCGGTATGGGTGACACCGATATTCACAACTGCCGAGTTGTCCACAGTTATCGACCAAGATCCACATGATTTTCCGGATCGCTGCACCGTGAATCCTGCGCGTCCGGCACGCGGCGAGTTCATGGCCGGTTCCCGATTGTCGGGCGCGTATGGCCGGTTCGTATCGGCCGTCCATATGAAGGCCGGTTGCCGGTTCTTCACACGTTTGGGCTTCGCGGGGCCGCAGGGGCTGCGCGAGGGCCGCAACCGAAGGGGGACGAACCCGTGGCCGGAACCGTCACACACGATCCGCCGCCCGCCGCCGCAGGACGCCAGGGCAGACCACTGATCGTCACGGAGGACGCCGAGCTCCTCGACGACCTGCTGCGCCTGTGCGCGGCAGCCGGCGCCACACCCGAGGTCCACCACGCAGTGCCCGAGCACAGAGGCACCTGGGAGGCCGCGCCGCTGGTGCTCGTCGGGGACGACGCCGCGCGGCGCGTGCGCGGGGCGGCACGCAGGCGCGGAGTAGTGCTGGTCGGCCGTGACCAGGACGACTCCGGAGTCTGGCGGCGCGCCGTCGAGATCGGCGCCGACCACGTGCTGGTGCTGCCCGACGGCGAGCAGTGGCTGGTCGACCGCATCGCCGACGTCGCCGAGGGCGTCGGCCGGCCCGCGCTCACCGTCGGCGTCATCGGCGGCCGAGGCGGGGCCGGAGCATCCACACTCGCCTGCGCCCTCGCCGTCACCGCCGCGCGGGAGGGCCTGCGCACCCTGCTCGTGGACGCCGACCCGCTGGGCGGCGGACTGGACGTCCTGCTCGGCGGGGAGGCCGCCGAGGGACTGCGCTGGCCGGCGTTCGCCGCCTCGCGGGGGAGAGTCGGCGGTGGCGCTCTGGAGGCGTCGCTGCCCGAACTGCACTCGCTGCGGGTGCTCAGCTGGGACCGCGGCGACTGCGTCGCCATCCCGCCCCAGGCCGTGCGCGCGGTGCTGGCCGCCGCCCGACGAGGCGGCGGCGCCGTGGTGGTCGACCTGCCGCGCCGTGTCGACCAAGGGATCGCAGAGGCGCTCGCCCAGCTCGACCTCGCTCTGCTGGTCGTGCCCGCGGAGCTGCGCGCCGTCGCGGCCGCCGGGCGGGTGGCCTCGGCGGTCGGCATGGTCCTGCGCGACCTGCGAGTGGCGGTACGGGGACCGTACGCGCCGGGACTGGACGACCGCGAGGTGGCCCGGCTGCTCGGGCTGCCGCTGGCCGGGGACCTGCCCGTGGAGTCGGGGCTGCTGCGCCCCGGCGAGGGCAGGACACCGCCCGGCGCGGCCGCGCGGGGACCGCTGGCCCGCTTCTGCACCGCCTTCTGGGAGCGGGCCCTGATCGAGCGGGGTGCCTCATGAGGACGGTGGCCGGGCGACCGGGGACGGCGGCCGAGCAGCGGCGGACGCCGGGTGCCGTGGGGAGCGGCGCGGGGGAGCCCAGGGCTGACATCGCCCGCGCCACCGGTTCGGGACTGTCCGCGGAGTTGCTGGACGGGGTGCGGCAGTGGCTGGCGGAGAGCGGGGCCGAGCCGACGCCCGCGCGGGTGGCGCAGGCGCTGCGGGAACAGGGCCGGGTGCTCGGGGACGCGGAGGTGCTCGGGGCGGCCGAGCAGTTGCGGTCCGAGCTGATCGGCAGCGGCCCGCTGGAGCCGCTGCTCGCCGACCCGACGGTGACCGATGTCCTGGTGTGCGCCCCGGACCGGGTGTGGGTGGATCGCGGCGGCGGGCTGGAGCGCACCCCCGTCGCCTTCCCGGACGCGACCGCCGTACGACGCCTCGCGCAGCGCCTGGCCGCGGTGGCCGGACGCCGGCTGGACGACGCCCGGCCGTGGGTCGACGCCCGCCTGCCCGACGGCACCCGGCTGCACGCGGTGCTGCCCCCGGTCGCGGTCGGCTGCACCTGTCTGTCGCTGCGGGTCGTACGGCCGCGCGCGTTCACGCTGGAGGAACTGATCGCGGCGGGCACGGTGCCCCCGGGCGGGGACCGCGTGCTCCGGGCGCTGATGGAGGCGCGGCTGTCCTTCCTCGTCAGCGGTGGGACCGGCAGCGGCAAGACCACTCTCCTCAGCGCGCTGCTGGGGCTGGTCGGGCCGGGTGAGCGGATCGTGCTCGCGGAGGACTCCGCCGAGCTGCGGCCCGACCATCCGCACGTGGTCCGTCTGGAGACCAGACCCGCCAACCAGGAGGGCGCGGGTCTCGTGACGCTGGAGGACCTGGTCCGGCAGGCGCTGCGCATGCGGCCGGACCGGCTGGTCGTGGGAGAGGTGCGCGGCCCCGAAGTGGTCCATCTGCTGGCCGCGCTGAACACCGGCCACGAAGGCGGGTGCGGCACGGTTCACGCCAACGCCGCCGCGGACGTCCCGGCCCGTCTGGAAGCACTCGGTACGGCCGCGGGACTGGACCGGGCCGCGCTGCACAGCCAGCTCGCGGCCGCGCTGTCGGTGGTGCTGCATCTGGTGCGCGACCGCTCCGGGCGGCGGCGGATCGACGAGGTGCGGGTGCTGGAACGGGATGCCTCGGGGCTGGTCCGGACGGTGCCGGCGCTGCGCTGGGGCGCGGATGCGTTCGCGGAGGAACCGGGCTGGGAGCGGCTGCGGGGGCTGCTTCACCGGTCGCCGGAGGAGAACCGGGGAAGGGGTGACGAGCGCAATGGGTGAGAGCGCTTTGGGCCGGCTGTCCATGGTGGCGGCGATGGCGTGTGCCGGGGCGGCGGTGTGGCTGATGGGCGGGCGCCACACCGGGGCGCGGCGGGCACGGCTGTTGCTCGCCGGCGGCGGCACGGTGGCCACCGGGTCGCCCGCGTGGGGTCGTGCCATCGGCGAACTGCGGCGGATCCGTGCGCGGTTGGGGGCCGAATGGTGGGCGCTGGCCGCCGGGCTGGTGCCGGCGGTGCTGGGTGCGTCGGTTCTGCCGCTCGTCGCGGGGGCGGTGGCGGTGCCGCTGCTGCGCCGGACGCGTCTGGCCCGGGACGCGCGCCGGGTCCGGGAGCGACGTGCGGCCGCGGTGATCGCCCTGTGCGGGGCGCTGGCCGGGGAGGTGCGGGCCGGACGGCAGCCGGGCGAGGCGCTGTTGCGTGCCGCCCGTGACTCGGACGGGCTCGGGGAGGCCCAGGCGGCGGTGCTGGCGGCGGCCCGGTTCGGCGGGGACGTGCCGGGCAGCCTCGCCACGGCCGCACGGCAACCGGGCGCCGAGGGACTGCGAGGCCTCGCCGCCTGCTGGCGGGTGGCCGTGGACCGGGGCGCGGGGTTGGCGGCCGGGCTGGACCGGCTGGAAGGGGCGCTGCGGGCGGAGCGGGACCAACGCGCCGACCTCCGCGCTCAGTTGGCCGGTGCCCGGGCCACGGCGGTGATGCTCGCCGGCCTGCCCGCTCTGGGCCTCCTCCTGGGGACCGCCATGGGAGCCGAACCGCTGCGCGTACTGCTGCACACCGGAGCGGGCCTCGGCTGTCTGGTCGTCGGCGGCGTGCTGGAGGGCGTGGGCCTGTGGTGGTCCCTGCGGATCGTGCGACGGGCGGAGGCGGCATGAGCGTGGACGTTTTCCACAGGCTGGGGGTGACGGTGGGGGTTGCGCTGTTCCTGGGGGCGCTGGTGCGCCGGTTCGGCACGGCGCGCCGGGACCGGAGGCTGCGACGCCGGTTGGCCTCGCTGCTGGATGCGGGGCCGGCATCGCCGCAGACGCGAACCAGGCCACGGCTCCCGACGCCGGCCGCCGCACGGCGGTGGCTGCCTTCGGTCGCGGTGGCGCTCGCCGGGTGGGTGCTGGTCGGTGGGCCGACGGGAGTCGCCGTCGGGCTGGCCGGGGCGGCCGCACTGTGGCGGTGGCACCGGCGGTCGGCGGCGAGCGATCCGCCCGAGGAGCTCGACCAGGGGGAGGCCGCCCGACAACTTCCGCTCGCCGCCGATCTGTTGGCCGCGTGCATCGCGGCCGGAGCCGCTCCGGTGACCGCTGCCCGGGCCGTCGGCGAGGCCCTCGCGGGACCGGTCGGGGAAGCGCTGGCCAGGGGCGCGGCGGAGGTGCGGCTCGGCGGCGAACCCGCCGCCGCGTGGCGCAGGCTCGCCTCGATACCGGGTGCCGCGGCCCTGGCGCGGCTCCTGGAGCGGGCCGACGAGTCCGGAGTGCCCGCGGCCGGGCCGGTCGCGCGGCTCGCGGCCGACGTCCGTGCCGAGCGGACGCGCACCTCGACGGCCCGGGCCCGCCGGGCGGCCGTCCTGGTCACCGCGCCGGTGGGGCTGTGCTTCCTGCCCGCCTTCGTTGCGGTCGGCGTGCTGCCCGTGGTGATCGGACTCGCGGGCGGGGTGCTGCGAGGGGGTGGCGGCTGACGGGGCGGTGGGTGTGAGACACGGCGCGCAGTTCGAACAGTGAGTGAGTAAACGATCGAGACCTTACGGGGGTTGAGATGTACGGAAAGGTACGGGCCCGGCTGCGGGCCAGGATGCGCCAGGACGCGGGGATGGTCACCTCCGAGTACGCGATGGGAATCATCGCTGCGGTGGCGTTCGCGGTGCTGCTGTACGAGGTGGTGACGAGCGGGCAGGTCAAGTCGGAACTGCAGGACATCGTGAAGCGAGCCCTCAGTGCGCGGATGTGAACGAGGTGGCGATCGGGGGTTCGTGACGGCGGAGGCGGCCATGGCGCTGCCCGTGCTGGTGCTGGTCGTGACGACGCTGGTGTGGGGGCTGCTGGTCGTGCTGGCCCAGATCCGGTGCGTGGACGCGGCCCGGGCGGGTGCCCGGGCCGCCGCCCGCCAGGATCCGGACGGCGCGGTCACCGAGGTGGCCCGTGAGGCCGCACCGCGCGGTGCGACGGTCACGGTGACCCGGCAGGGAGAGCGCGTCCGCGTCGTCGTGGTGGCCGACCCCCCGGGGATGGGCATGCTGCCGTTCCGGTTGCGGGAGGAGGCCGTGGCGGAGGCGGAGGAGACGGTGGGGGCGGGGTCATGAGGGCGCGCCCGGCAGCAGGCGGCCCGGTGGCCGCCGTCGGAGGGCGTTCCTCACCGGGCGGCCGTACGCGTGGCACGGGACGCAGGTGCTCGGATCGCGGATCCGCCACCGTCTGGAGTGTCGGGGCGATCGCCGCGCTCTGCGTGGTGTTCGGTGTCGGACTGGCCCTCGGGCAGGCCGTGGTGACCCGGCATCGCGCCGCCGGGGGCGCGGACCTCGCGGCGCTCGCCGCGGCGGACCACTGGGCGGAGGGAGCCGCCGCGGCCTGCGCCCGGGCTGACCGGGTGGCACGGGCGCAGGGCACCCGACTGGTGCGGTGCGTGATCGTCGGCGACACCTCGGACGTGACGGCGGCGTCGGAGCGCGGGCCGTTCACGGCGGAGGTCAGGGCGCGGGCGGGACCGGCCGGAGTGACGGGAACCGGTCAGCGGGCCCCGGCTTCCCGCTCGTGGGCTCCTGGCTCCCCGGCTTCCCGCTCGTGGGCTCCTGGCTCCCCGGCTTCCCGCTCGTGGGCTCCTGGCTCCCCGGCTTCCCGCTCGTGGGCTCCTGGCTCCCCGGC
>NZ_JBEYZY010000001.1:475073-501104 GCF_040646295.1 Streptomyces sp. NPDC046197
CGCTTCCCGCTCGTGGGCTCCTGGCTCCCCCGCTTCCCGCTCCTGGGCTCCTGCCTCCTCGGCTCCCCGCTCCCCGTCGCCACCCGCACCCGATGCCTGAGCCTGCCCCGCCGGCTCCTCCGGCGCGCCTTTCAGCAGCACTGTCAGCAACCGGACGGCGCCTCTCTTGTGCAGGGGGTCGTTGCCGTTGCCGCACTTCGGGGACTGGATGCAGGACGGGCAGCCGGAGTCGCACTCGCAGGAGGCGATGGCCTCGCGGGTGGCGGCCAGCCAGGCACGGGCGGTGTGGAAGGCACGCTCCGCGAAGCCCGCGCCGCCGGGGTGGCCGTCGTAGACGAAGACCGTCGGCAGGAGCGTGTCCGGGTGCAGCGGGACGGACACACCGCCGATGTCCCAGCGGTCGCAGGTCGCGAACAGGGGCAGCATGCCGATCGACGCGTGCTCGGCGGCGTGCAGCGAGCCGCCGAGGATCTCCGGGGCGATCCGGGCCTCGTCCATCTGGTCCTCGGTGACCGTCCACCACACCGCGCGAGTACGCAGCGTACGAGGAGGGAGGTCGAGCTTCGTCTCGCCCAGCACTTCACCGGTGATGATCCGCCGGCGCAGGAAGGAGACCACCTGGTTGGTGACCTCGACGGAGCCGTAGCACAGGCGGCCGTCGCCCCACGGGACCTCGACGTCCGTCTCCAGCACGGAGATCGACGTCGTGTCGCGGGCAACCGTCGTGTACGGCGGGCTTGCCTCTTCGACCAGGGCGACCGAGTCGTCCAGGTCCAGGGAACGCACCAGGTAGGTGCGGCCCTGGTGCAGGTGGACGGCGCCCTCGTGGACCGTCGTGTGTGCCGCGCCCGCGTCGACCGTGCCGAGCAGCCGCCCGGTACCGGCCTCGACGATCTGTACCGGGCGGCCGCCCTCGCCGCGGATGTCGGTCAGATCCGCGGCCCGCTCCCGGCGGGTCCAGTGCCAGGCCTTCGTCCGGCGGCGCAGCAGCTTCGCGGCCTCCAGCTGCGGCAGCAGCTCCCCGCAGGCGGGCCCGAACAGCTCGACGTCCTCGTCGGTCAGCGGCAGCTCGGCGGCGGCCGCGCACAGGTGCGGGGCGAGGACGTAGGGGTTGTCCGGGTCGAGGACGGTGGACTCCACCGGCTGGTCGAACAGGGCCTCCGGGTGGTGGACGAGGAAGGTGTCCAGCGGGTCGTCGCGGGCGACCAGCACCGCCAGGGCGCCCTGCCCGGCACGGCCCGCCCGGCCCGCCTGCTGCCACAGCGACGCGCGGGTCCCCGGGTAACCGGCGATCAGCACGGCGTCCAGGCCGGACACGTCGACGCCGAGTTCGAGGGCGGTGGTGGCGGCGAGGCCCAGGAGCTCGCCGGAGTGCAGGGCCTGTTCCAGGGCGCGGCGTTCCTCGGGGAGGTAGCCGCCGCGGTACGCCGCGACGCGCCGGGCCAGTGACCGGTCGACCTCCGCCAGGCGTTCCTGCGCGATCACCGAGATCAGCTCGGCGCCGCGCCGGGAGCGGACGAAGGCGACCGAGCGCACGCCCTGCAGGGCGAGATCGGTGAGGAGGTCGGCCGTCTCGGCGGTGGCCGTGCGGCGGACGGGCGCGCCCCTTTCGCCCTGGAGTTCGGTCAGCGGGGGCTCCCAGAGTGCGAACACCAGTTCTCCGCGGGGGGAGGCGTCGTCGGCGACCTCGACCACCGGCAGGCCCGTCAGCCGGCGGGCGGCCACCGAGGGCTCCGCCGCGGTCGCCGAGGCCAGCAGGAAGACGGGTGAGGAACCGTAGCGCGCGCACAGGCGGCGCAGGCGGCGCAGCACCTGGGCGACATGCGAGCCGAAGACGCCCCGGTAGGTGTGGCACTCGTCGATGACGACGTACTTCAGGGCCCGCAGGAAGGAGGACCAGCGTGGGTGCGAGGGCAGGATCCCGCGGTGCAGCATGTCCGGGTTGGTCAGGACGTAGTTGGCGTACTGGCGGATCCACTCGCGTTCCTCCGGCGGGGTGTCACCGTCGTACACCGCCGGCCGTACGGCCTTGCCGAGTGGCTGCGCCAGTTCCTTCACCGCGCGGCACTGGTCGGCCGCCAGGGCCTTGGTGGGGGCCAGGTACAGGGCGGTGGCGCCGCGCCCGCCCGTCCGTAGCCCGCCGCCACCACCCCGTGCAGGCGCGTCGCGCTGCTGTGGCCCTTGGGCGGCTGCCTCGGAGCCGTCCAGCAGGGTCGAGAGCACCGGCACCAGGTACGCCAGGGACTTGCCGGACGCCGTGCCCGTGGCGACGACCACCGAGTCGCCGTCGAGTGCGTGCTCGGCCGCACGCGCCTGGTGGGCCCAGGGGTGTTCGATGCCGCAGTCCTGGACGGCGGAGATGACCTCGGCGCGGATCCGGTCGGGCCAGACGGCATGGCGACCCGCGCGCGGGGGCAAGTGCTCCGTATGAGTGATGCGCGCAGCCCGGCTCGGCCCCGAGGCGAGCCGGTCCAGAACCGAGACCGGGGCCAGGCGGGGTGCGGGCTCCGTCGGAGAGCGATCGGGTCGGTGATTCTTGGCCATCGGCACCGAGTGTGTCACTGGTGTGACGGACAATGGAGCCAAGGCGTCGTGCACGCCTGCCGGTAAGTGATTGAATGCCATCGCGGCTGGCGAACCGTTCCGGGGGCTCCTAGCCGAGGTGTCCCGAGGGGCGACCGCTCGATAGCAAGGTGCTGGAGGATCCGTGGACCTGTCCCTGTCGACCCGTACCGTCGGCGATCGTACGGTCGTCGAGGTCGGTGGCGAAATCGACGTATATACCGCGCCCAAGCTGCGCGAGCAGCTGGTCGAGCTGGTGAACGACGGGAATTTCCACCTCGTCGTCGACATGGAGGGAGTGGACTTCCTCGACTCCACCGGTCTCGGCGTTCTGGTCGGCGGTCTGAAGCGAGTGCGTGCCCATGAGGGCTCGCTGCGCCTGGTGTGCAACCAGGAGCGCATTCTCAAGATCTTCCGCATCACCGGCCTGACCAAGGTGTTCCCGATCCACACCTCGGTCGAGGAAGCGGTGGCGGCCACCGACTGACCGCCAGGCCCGGGCCGGTGTCCGGGACGGAAGAAGTTCATCAGGGGGACCGGGCTCTCGGCGGCCCGGTCCTCCCGACAGCACGCCCGTAGCTCCGAGGGGGATGCATGGCCACCGTCGAACTCCGCTTCAGCGCGCTTCCCGAGCATGTCAGGACCGCACGGCTGGTGGCGGCAGCGGTGGCGCGCAGGGCCGGGGTGGACGAGGCCGTCCTCGACGAGGTCCGGCTCGCGGTCGGCGAGGCCTGCAGCCGTGCCGTGGGACTGCACCAGAGCGTCGGGATCTCGGCGCCGGTGAAGGTGATGCTGATCGAGGAGGAGAAACAGTTCTCCATCGAGGTCGGCGACGAGGCCCCGCACGCGACTCCCGGCGCCTCGAACGCCTCGAGCGCACCCGCCGAGGTGGAGGCCGAGGAGGACGAGATGGGCCTCGCGGTCATCAGCGGCCTCGTCGACGACGTACAGGTGTCCGCCGGGGAACACGGTGGCTCGATCAAGATGACCTGGCCGGCCACACCGCCGGCCGTGGTGCTTCCCTGACGCTCCGTACCGCTCCGGCCCCCTCGGCGCACCCGGCGCGGCGACCCGCCCAGGCCCTGCTCAGCAGGGCCTTTCTCGTATTTTCGGCAAGGCGGCTAGAATTCGTGAAGGAATTCACGATCAGTCTGCCGATCATTTGATCAAGCATCGATCGTGCGTCAATGGTTTTGGGGCATTACCCCTTTCGGGTTCCGTGGCGGGTTGTCGATCATTTGCTGAAGAGCGGGTGAAGGCCAATTCCGTTTACCGTGCTCTGTTTCGATCAGGTTCGGGTACCTAGAATCCGTCCACATCTTGAGCTCAGCCCAAGCGTCAAGGAGGACGAATGGCGGGGCTTTCTACCCCTCATCAGTTGGACCACCCCACAACCTTCGCAGCCGCGGTGCTGACCCACGACAACCGGATCATGGTGGCGGTCATCGCGGCCGTGGCACTGGCCGCGCTCGTGGTCGCAGGCATCCTGGTGCGTGAGGTACTGGCGGCAGGCGAAGGTACCGACAGCATGAAGCAGATCGCGGAGGCGGTCCAGGAAGGCGCGAAGGCCTACCTGGGCCGGCAACTGCGCACGCTCGGCGTATTCGCCGTGGTCGTGTTCTTCCTGCTCATGTTGCTGCCCGCGGACGACTGGAATCAGCGCGCCGGACGATCGGTGTTCTTCCTGATCGGAGCGGCGTTCTCGGCGGCCACCGGCTATATCGGCATGTGGCTCGCCGTGCGCAGCAATGTGCGCGTTGCAGCAGCGGCCCGGGAAGCGACCCCGGCGAAGGGTGAGCCGGAAAAGGATCTCACCACCGTCTCGCACAAAGCCATGAAGATCGCTTTCCGAACGGGCGGCGTCGTCGGCATGTTCACGGTGGGGCTCGGCCTGCTGGGCGCCTCCTGTGTGGTGCTGGTGTACGCGGCCGACGCGCCGAAGGTGCTGGAGGGCTTCGGCCTCGGCGCGGCGCTGATCGCCATGTTCATGCGTGTCGGGGGCGGCATCTTCACCAAGGCCGCCGACGTCGGCGCCGACCTGGTCGGCAAGGTCGAGCAGGGCATTCCGGAGGACGATCCGCGCAATGCCGCGACCATCGCGGACAACGTGGGCGACAACGTCGGCGACTGCGCCGGTATGGCGGCCGACCTCTTCGAGTCGTACGCCGTCACGCTCGTAGCAGCGCTGATCCTCGGCAAGGCAGCCTTCGGCAACGACGGGCTCGCCTTCCCGCTGCTGGTGCCCGGCATCGGCGTGATCACCGCGATGATCGGCATCTTCGCGGTCGCGCCGCGACGGGCCGACCGCAGC
Source organism: Streptomyces sp. NPDC046197 (assembly GCF_040646295.1). Classification (NCBI taxonomy): domain Bacteria; kingdom Bacillati; phylum Actinomycetota; class Actinomycetes; order Kitasatosporales; family Streptomycetaceae; genus Streptomyces; species Streptomyces sp. NPDC046197. The sequence continues at coordinate 479,947 of NZ_JBEYZY010000001.1, forward strand.
GGCATGAGCGCGATCAACCGTGGCTTCTTCATCTCGGCGGTGATCTCGCTCGCGCTGGTCGCGGCAGCCGTGTACACCTACCTGCCGTCGTCGTACGGCGACCTGACCGGCGTCACCGACGCGGCGATCAAGGGCAAGAGCGGCGATCCCCGCCTCCTCGCCCTGGTGGCGGTGGCGATCGGCATCCTGCTCGCCGCCGTGATCCAGCAGCTGACCGGCTACTTCACCGAGACCAACCGCCGCCCGGTCAGGGACATCGGCAAGACCTCACTGACCGGCCCGGCCACGGTCGTCCTCGCCGGCATCTCCGTCGGCCTGGAGTCGGCCGTCTACACCGCCCTGCTGATCGGCCTCGGCGTGTACGGGGCGTTCCTGCTCGGCGGTACGTCGATCATGCTGGCGCTGTTCGCGGTGGCGCTGGCCGGGACCGGCCTGCTCACCACGGTCGGCGTGATCGTCGCCATGGACACCTTCGGTCCGGTCTCCGACAACGCGCAGGGCATCGCCGAGATGTCCGGCGACGTGGAGGGCGCGGGCGCGCAGGTGCTCACCAACCTCGACGCGGTCGGCAACACCACCAAGGCGATCACCAAGGGCATCGCCATCGCCACCGCCGTGCTGGCCGCGTCGGCGCTCTTCGGGTCGTACCGCGACGCGATCACCACCGGCGCGCGCGACGTGGGTGAAACGCTCTCCGGCCCCGGTGCCCCGCTCAGCCTGATCATGGACATCTCCCAGCCCAACAACCTCGTCGGGCTCATCGCCGGCGCGGCGGTCGTCTTCCTCTTCTCGGGGCTGGCGATCAACGCGGTGTCGCGGTCGGCGGGCTCGGTGGTGTTCGAGGTGCGGCGGCAGTTCCGCGAGAAGCCCGGGATCATGGACTTCACCGAGAAGCCGGAGTACGGCAAGGTCGTCGACATCTGCACCAAGGACGCCCTGCGCGAACTCGCCACACCCGGCCTGCTCGCCGTGCTGGCGCCGATCTTCATCGGGTTCACGCTGGGCGTCGGCGCGCTCGGCTCGTACCTGGCGGGCGCGATCGGCGCGGGCACGCTGATGGCGGTGTTCCTCGCGAACTCCGGCGGCGCGTGGGACAACGCGAAGAAGCTCGTCGAGGACGGCCACCACGGCGGCAAGGGCAGCGAGGCCCATGCGGCCACAGTGATCGGTGACACGGTGGGCGACCCCTTCAAGGACACCGCCGGTCCTGCGATCAACCCGCTGCTGAAGGTGATGAACCTGGTGTCGCTGCTCATCGCGCCTGCGGTCATCAAGTTCTCCTACGGCGACCACAAGAGCATCGGCATCCGGATCCTGATCGCCGTACTCGCGCTGATCGTCATCGTAGGCGCGGTCTATGTCTCGAAGCGGCGCGGAATCGCCGTGGGTGACGAAGACAACGAGGAACGGGTGTCCAAGCCGGCCGACCCTGCGGTGGTTTCGTAGGCGGTCTTGTTCGAGGCCCAGCTCAAGAGGCGGGCGGGGGGCGCACATGCTGCGCCCCCCGCCCGCTGTGTGTTGCGTGCGCGGTCTGCCCGTGAGCCTTCTCTCGCTTGGTGCAAATGGCTATAAGAGGGTCCTTAAGGGGCGTACGACCTGGGGTTGTCGGCCGGACCACGTGTATGTTCCGGGGCCGAGAGCCATGGAAGGGACCAATCCGGTGAACAAGAAGCTCGCGGCCGCACTGTCCGGCGGTGCGGTACTGGTACTGGCACTGACGGGATGCTCCAGCAGCAGCGCCGACAGCAAGAACGACGCGCTGAACACCTGGGCCAAGCAGGTGTGCGACGCGGTGCAGCCGCAGGCGAAGAAGATCGAGGCCGCCAATGCCGCGATCCAGAAGGAGACCTCGGACAACAGTGCGCCGGCGGAGGTCCAGAAGACCGACGCGCAGGCCTTCCAGGTCATGTCCGACGCCTACAAGGCGATCGGCGCCGCCGTGAACCAGGCCGGCGCGCCCAAGGTGGACCAGGGCACGAAGAAGCAGCAGGACGCGGTCAAGGAACTCAACGCTCTCGGCGCCTCGTACGCCTCCCTGAAGCAGCAGGTCGACAAGCTCGACACCAAGGACCAGGCCAAGTTCGCGGACGGGCTCAAGGGCATCGCCACCCAGCTGGACAAGCTGAGCAAGACCGGAAGCGACGCCCTGAAGAACCTGGAGGAGGGCGACGTCGGCAAGGCGATGGCCCAGCAGGCGAGCTGCAAGTCCGCGGCCACGTCGGCATCGGCCCCGGCGACGAACGGCTGACGCCGGAAGCGACGGGACGCCCGCCCGCACTCGGGCGGCGCGTCCCCAGTGCGTGACGCGCTGATAGAGGCACATCCCCGGGGCGTGTCGCGTCGGCACGCAGGAGTGCGCCGCGCTGATCGAGGCGAGGCCGTCCGTCTCGGGGCGTGTCGCGCTGATCCAGGCGTGGGCCGCGCGCCCCAGGAACGTTTTGCGCCGGGGCGCACTGGTGTGCCGCGCCGGCGCGCAGGATGCCGCGTGTCCTGAAGGCGTGCGATGTCGGTGCGAGCCGACACAATGGGTGCGTGAGTGACTCCAGCCTGCCCGCCCTGCCCGCCGCCGATCGCCCGGAGATCGCCGCCCGGCTCCGGGAAGCGCTGCTCGGCGCCTCCTTCACCGTCGACGGCCTGCTCGAACTGCTCGGCGCCCCCGCCTACGCCGCTCTGGCGCGCAGCGAGACCGTGCCCGCGCTGCGCGCGACGCGCGGGGACACGCGGCTGGAGATGCTCGTCCGGCTGTTCCTGCTGCAGCAGCCCGTGCCGCACGCGCGCGTGGCGGACGTCCTGCCCGTCGAGGCGTGCCTGGAGAGCGGCTGGCTGGTGCGCGCCGGCCGGGACGAAGTCGCCGCGACCGTGGACGTGCGGCCGTACGGCGGGCTCGACGGCGAGGACTGGTTCATCGTCTCCGACCTGGGCTGTGCCGTCGGCGGTGCGGGCGGGATCGGCAGCCGCGAGGAGGGCGTCGTCCTCGGCGTGGGGGGAGCGTCCACGACCCTCGCCGGCATCACGGTCCGTACGCCCGTCGGCTCCGCGCTCGACCTGGGCACCGGGTCAGGGATCCAGGCGCTGCACGCCGGGCGGCATGCCACGCGCGTGACCGCGACCGACGTCAACCCGCGCGCGCTGCACATCACCGCGCTCACCCTCGCGCTGTCCGGCCCCCCGGCCGCCGACCTGCGCCAGGGCTCGCTGTTCGAGCCGCTCCGGGACGACGAGACGTACGACCTGATCGTGTCGAACCCGCCCTTCGTCATCTCTCCCGGCGCCCGGCTGACGTACCGCGACGGCGGGATGGGCGGGGACGATCTGTGCCGCACGCTCGTTCAGCAGTCGGGGGAGCGGCTGAACGAGGGCGGGTTCGCGCAATTCCTGGCCAACTGGCAGCACGTGGAAGGGGAGGACTGGCAGGACCGCCTCAGGTCCTGGGTGCCGCGCGGGTGCGACGCCTGGATCGTGCAGCGCGAGGTGCAGGATGTCACGCAGTACGCGGAGCTGTGGCTCAGGGACGCCGGCGACCACCGCGGCGACCCGGCGGAGTACCAGGTGCGGTACGACGCCTGGCTGGAGGAGTTCGAGGCGCGCAAGGTGAAGGCCGTGGGTTTCGGCTGGATCACGCTGCGCAGGACGGGGTCCGCCGTGCCCTCGATCACCGTGGAGGAATGGCCGCATCCGGTCGAGCAGCCGCTCGGCGAGACGGTGCGGGCGCACTTCGCCCGGCTCGACTACCTGCGCGAGCACGATGACGCGGCCCTGCTCGACGGTTTCTTCCGGCTGGCCCCCGAGATCGTGCAGGAGCAGGTCGGGCTGCCCGGCGCCGAGGACCCGGAGCACGTCGTGCTGCGCCAGAACCGCGGCATGCGCCGGGCCACCACGGTGGACACCGTCGCCGCGGGCTTTGCCGGTGTCTGTGACGGCACCCTCAGTGCCGGCCGCATCCTGGACGCCATCGCCCAGCTGGTGGGCGAGGACCCCGTGCTCCTGCGCGACCGCACGCCCGCGCAGATCCGTCACCTTGTGGAGCAGGGTTTCCTCGAACCGTCGGACTGAGCCCACGGTGTCCGCGGTGCCCACCCCCACTTTTCGGTCAGTTGTTCCCGATGCCGGCGTGGATACGGACAGCAGGCGCATGACAGGCGCGGCAAAAAAATTCGGAAGCCCTGATTCTGGATCGTCGCGTGCCGTCGGCCGAGGCCCGTCCGCCTCGTGTTCACCGAGGGTTGGTGCGGCCGTCTCCCGCAGGTGTCAGCCTCCCGGACCGGGGCATCCGGGACGGAAGGGAACGTAGATGGAAAGCGGGCCGGCGATCTTCGCGGGGACGGTGTTCGCCCTGTTCGGAGCGGCACTGCTGGTGTGGACGGCGGTTCGCGTACGGCATCGGGAGCCCGTCGCCCTCGGGGTGAACCGGATCGCCTCGGCGACCCTCTCCGGCGTGGTGGCGGTGGTGGCCCTGACCCTCGGGGTGTGGTGCTTCTCGCGCCTGTGAGAACCGCCGCAGCGTGCCGGTTTCGGTAACTGAGGAGTCACCCTCCGCATAAGGTCGAAAGGGCTGGTGGACACTCCGGGCGGCAGGAAGGGCGGTAGTCGGGTTACCGTTCGAGTGGCCGTTGCGGGCTTTTCCCGTTTGACACGGGGGCGGGATGTACCGTCACACTCCGCAGCGTCAGCAGCATCCGACCCCGGGAACCAAGGCCTGGGGAGCCTCAGCCTCGACCGGAGAGAAGAGCGAAGTTGTCCCCGACCAGCGAGACCGCACACGGCGGCCGCCGACTCGTCATCGTCGAGTCGCCTGCCAAGGCGAAGACGATCAAGGGCTATCTCGGCCCCGGCTACGTCGTCGAAGCGAGCGTCGGGCACATCCGCGACCTCCCCAACGGCGCCGCGGAGGTGCCCGAGAAGTACACCGGTGAGGTCCGCCGCCTCGGTGTGGATGTCGAACATGACTTCCAGCCGATCTATGTGGTCAACGCTGACAAGAAGGCCCAGGTCAAGAAGCTCAAGGACCTGCTGAAGGACTCCGACGAGCTCTTCCTCGCCACGGATGAGGACCGCGAGGGCGAGGCGATCGCCTGGCACCTGCAGGAGGTGCTCAAGCCGAAGATCCCGGTCAAGCGGATGGTCTTCCACGAGATCACCAAGGACGCGATCCGCGAGGCCGTCGCCAACCCGCGCCAGCTCAACCAGCGGCTGGTCGACGCCCAGGAGACCCGCCGCATCCTGGACCGTCTCTACGGCTACGAGGTCTCCCCGGTGCTGTGGAAGAAGGTCATGCCCCGCCTGTCCGCGGGTCGTGTCCAGTCGGTCGCCACCCGGCTCGTGGTCGAGCGGGAACGCGAGCGCATCGCGTTCCGTTCCGCCGAGTACTGGGACCTGACGGGCACCTTCGCGACCGGCCGCGCGGGAGACCTCTCCGACCCGTCGTCGCTGGTGGCGCGCCTGCAGACGGTCGACGGCAGGCGGGTCGCGCAGGGTCGCGACTTCGACTCCCTGGGACAGCTCAAGAGCGCGAACACCCTCCACCTCGACGAGGCGAACGCCCGCGCCCTGGCCGCCGCCCTGGAGAGCACCCGCTTCTCCGTCCGCTCCGTCGAGTCCAAGCCGTACCGCCGCTCCCCGTACGCCCCGTTCCGTACGACGACGCTGCAGCAGGAGGCCAGCCGCAAGCTCGGCTTCGGCGCGAAGGCGACCATGCAGATCGCGCAGAAGCTGTACGAGAACGGCTACATCACGTACATGCGTACGGACTCCACGACGCTGAGCGACACGGCCATCGCCGCCGCCCGCGCCCAGGTCACCCAGCTGTACGGCGCCCAGTACCTCCCGGACGCGCCGCGCACGTACGCCGCCAAGGTCAAGAACGCCCAGGAGGCGCACGAGGCGATCCGGCCCTCGGGTGATCGTTTCCGCACCCCGGCCGAGACGGGCCTGACCGGCGACCAGTTCAAGCTGTACGAGCTGATCTGGAAGCGCACGGTCGCCTCCCAGATGAAGGACGCGACCGGAAACAGCGTGACGGTGAAGATCGGTGGCACGGCCGCCGACGGCCGGGACGTCGAGTTCACCGCGTCCGGCAAGACGATCACCTTCCACGGCTTCCTGAAGGCCTACGTCGAGGGCGCCGACGACCCGAACGCCGAGCTCGACGACCGCGAGAGCCGGCTGCCCCAGGTCAACGAGGGCGACGCGCTGACCGCCGAGGAGATCACCGCCGACGGCCACGCCACCAAGCCCCCGGCCCGCTACACCGAGGCCAGCCTGGTCAAGGAGCTCGAAGAGCGCGAGATCGGCCGCCCGTCGACGTACGCGTCGATCATCGGCACGATCCTCGACCGCGGCTACGTCTTCAAGAAGGGCACGGCCCTGGTGCCGTCCTTCCTGTCCTTCGCCGTGGTCAACCTCCTGGAGAAGCACTTCGGGCGGCTCGTCGACTACGACTTCACCGCCAGGATGGAGGACGACCTCGACCGCATCGCGCGCGGCGAGGCGCAGGCCGTGCCGTGGCTGAAGCGGTTCTACTTCGGCGAGGGCCACCACGGCGTCGGCAGCGCGGCCGAGGCCGGCAACGGCGACGGGGACCACCTCGGCGGCCTCAAGGAGCTGGTGACCGACCTGGGCGCGATCGACGCGCGGGAGGTGTCGTCGTTCCCCGTGGGCAACGACATCGTGCTGCGGGTCGGCCGCTACGGCCCGTACATCGAGCGCGGCGAGAAGGAGACCGACGACCACCAGCGTGCCGACATCCCGGCCGACCTGGCGCCGGACGAGCTGACGGTCGAGCTCGCGGAGGAGCTGCTCGCGAAGCCGAGCGGCGAGCGGGTGCTGGGCGTCGACCCGGAGACGGGCCGCGAGATCGTCGCCAAGGACGGCCGCTACGGCCCGTACGTCACGGAGATCCTTCCCGAGGGCACCCCGAAGACGGGCAAGAACGCGATCAAGCCGCGCACGGCCTCGCTGTTCAAGTCGATGTCGCTGGACACGGTGACCCTGCAGGACGCGCTGCGGCTGATGTCGCTGCCGCGGGTGGTCGGCACCGACGCCGACGGCCAGGAGATCACCGCGCAGAACGGCCGCTACGGCCCGTACCTGAAGAAGGGCACGGACTCGCGCTCGCTGCAGTCCGAGGACCAGATCTTCACGATCACGCTGGAGGAGGCGCAGGCGATCTACGCCCAGCCGAAGCAGCGGGGGCGGGCCGCGGCCAAGCCGCCGCTGAAGGAGCTGGGCGCGGACCCGGTTTCCGGCAAGCCGGTCGTGGTCAAGGACGGCCGCTTCGGCCCGTACGTCACCGACGGGGAGACCAACGCGACCCTGCGCTCCGGCGACAGCGTCGAGACGATCACCCCCGAGCGCGGCTTCGAGCTGCTCGCCGAGAAGCGCGCGAAGGGTCCGGCCAAGAAGACCGCGAAGAAGGCGCCCGCCAAGAAGGCCCCGGCCAAGAAGGCGGCGGCGAAGAAGACGACGTCCACGGCTGCGAAGAAGACCGCGGCGAAGAAGACGACCGCCAAGAAGACGACGGCGAAGAAGACGACGGCCGCCAAGGCCGTGGAGGACTGATCCACGGGCACGGATCTCCACGCCTCGTTCACGAAAGGCACGCCCCGGCATCACTTTGGTGTCGGGGTGTGCGCACGTTCGGACGGTCACCACGTGCTGTCGGTGCGTCCCGATAGGCTGAAAGCATGACGCGAGCCGAGCAGCCAACGGCCCACACCCCGGCCCCCGACGAAGCACTGGTGGTGGACTCCCGTGAGCGCGCCGTCCGCTCCCTGCTGCGCCAGCCGCAGTTGAAGCGGCTGTGGAGCGCGCAGCTCGTGGCGGGCATCGGAGACACCCTCGCGCTCCTGGTACTGGTCGTCCTCACCCTCCAGGCGGCGATCGCCGAAGGCTCCTTCGGCGGCGGCTACCGGGGCGCGGCGTTCGCAGTGGCGACCGTCTTCGGAGTACGCATCCTGGCGACGCTGCTCTTCGGCGCGGTCCTCCTGGGGCCGCTCACCTCGCTCACCTCGCAGGAGGGGCCGCTCGACCGCCGCTGGACCATGGTCGGCGCGGACGGCGTGCGTGCCGCGCTGCTGATCGTCGCGCCACTGTGGATCGACTGGACCCCGGCCGACGCGCCGGTCTTCCTCCTGGTCACCGTCTTCCTGACCGGCGTCGCGGAGCGATTCTGGACAGTGTGCCGGGAGAGCGCGGCGCCCGCGCTGCTGCCCGCCCCGCCTCCGGAGGGCGCCACGGTGCGCCCCCTGCCGGACCACATGGACGCCCTGCGCCGCCTGTCACTGCGCACGACCTTCGTGGCGATCCCCCTCGCGGCCGCCGCCCTGGTCGTCGCGTCGCTGTTCAACAATCTGCTGGGCACCGTGATCGCCTGGTTCGCCCAGCACCAGGCGGCCCTCGGCTCGTACGTCGCGGCCGGGCTGTTCGCAGCCTCCCTGTCCGTGCTGACCTACCTGCAGCTGCCCGGCACGCGCACCCCCCGCGCGCGGTCACCGCTGGAGGGACTGCGCCGCCCCAAGACCGGCGGCGGCGTCGACAAGGGCCGCACGGGGGCCGTTCCGCTGCTCGTGCTCGCCGCCGCGGCCGTCGCCGGCGCGATCTCCGCCGCGGTCGCCGTGTGCGTCCTGCACGCCAGGGACCTGAGCGGCGGCCCGGTGCTGTACGGCCTGGCGGTGCTCGCCCTGACCGGCGGGGTCGTCGTCGGCATCCGCACGGCACCCAAGGTGCTCGTGTCGCTCTCGCGACGCCGCCTGCTGTCGCTGGCGATCGCGTTCACCGGCATTGCACTGCTCGCCGCGGGGCTCGTTCCGGACGTCACCACCATCCTGCTGCTGCTCGCGTTCGCCGGTGTGAGCGCGGGCGCGGCCGCCAACACCGCGCACACGCTGCTCGACCAGGAGGCCGAGGACCACCGCCGGCCGAGGACCACCGAGCACCTGCACGCGGTGGTACGGGTCTTCGTGGCGCTCGGCGCCGTCATCGCCCCCCTGGTCGCTGCCGCGATCGGCCCGCACCGGCTGGAGAACGGCCGGTTCGTGTTCGCGCACGGTGGCGCCGCCTTCACGCTGATGCTGGTCGGCGCGCTGCTGCTGCCGGTGGCCGCGCTGGTGCTGGCCAAGGTCGACGACCGCTCCGGCGTGCCGCTGCGCCAGGACCTGGTCGACGCGGTGCGCGGCGGCGACGACCCGGTGACGGCGCCCGCGGCCTCCGGTTTCTTCATCGCCCTGGAGGGCGGTGACGGAGCCGGCAAGTCCACCCAGGCCGAGGCGCTCGCCGAGTGGATCAGGTCCAAGGGCCACGAGGTCGTCCTCACCCGCGAGCCGGGGGCCACGCCCGTGGGCAAGCGGCTGCGGTCCATCCTGCTGGACGTGTCGTCGCAGGGTCTGTCGCACCGCGCGGAGGCGCTGCTCTACGCGGCGGACCGCGCGGAGCACGTCGACACCGTCGTACGTCCCGCGCTGGAGCGGGGCGCGGTCGTGATCACCGACCGGTACATCGACTCGTCCGTCGCCTACCAGGGCGCGGGCCGGGACCTGTCCCCGACGGAGATCGCCCGGATCTCGCGCTGGGCGACCAACGGCCTCGTCCCGCACCTGACGGTTCTGCTGGATGTCGCGCCGGAGACGGCCCGCGAACGCTTCACGGAGGCGCCGGACCGGCTGGAGTCGGAGCCCGCCGAGTTCCACGCGCGCGTGCGGTCCGGTTTTCTGACGCTCGCCGCCGCCGACCCGGGGCGCTATCTCATCGTCGACGCGGGCCAGGAGCCGGAGGCCGTCACCACCGTCATCCGGCACCGGCTCGACCAGATGCTGCCGCTGTCCGAGGCCGAGCTGAAGGCCCAGGAGGAGGCGCGGAAGAAGGCCGAGGAGGAGGCCCGGCGCAAGGCCGAGGAAGAGGCCGCCCGCAAGGCCGAGGAGGAGCGCCTGGAGCGTGAGCGCCAGGAGCAGCTCGCGCGGCTGCGCGCCGAGGAGGAGGAGCGCAAGCGGCGCGAGCTGGAGGAGGCGCAGCGGCGCGAGGCGGAGCGGCAGGCCGAGGAGGCGCGTCGACGTGCCGAGGAGGCACGCCGACGGGCCGAGGAGGAGCAGGCCCGGCTGCTTGCCGAGGAGCAGGCCCGGGCCGAGGCGGAGGCGCGGCGCAAGGCCGAGGAGGAGCAGCGGCGCAGGCAGGCCGAGGAGGAGGCGCGACTGCGTGCCGAGGCCGAGGCGCGGCGCCTGGACAAGCAGCGCAAGGCCGAGGAGGCCCTGGTGCGGGCCGAGGAGGCACGGCGGGCGGCGGAGCAGGCCGCGGCCGCCGCGCAGGCAGGCCCTCGACAGCAGCCGACGGCCCCTTCGGCTGCCTCGGCGTCGGCGGCTCCGGTTCCGCCGGACGCGGCGACGGTGCCCACACCGGTGGTGACGCCGACGAACGCGTCGGGCGGGCCGGTGGACGAGACGGCCGTACTGCCCTCGGTGCCGGGCGGACGGGCCGGTGACGGACCGTCCCGGCGGCGGACCGGGGAGTCCGACTCCGAGGTGACCACCAAGCTGCCGCAGCCGCCGGTGCCTCCGCTCGTGCCGGGCGCGGCGGACGAGACGGCGGTGCTGCCACAGGCAGTGCCCGAGCGGGGTGCTTCCGAGCGGGGGACTTCCGACAGGGCGGCTTCCGACCGGTCGGCGGACGAGACGGCCGTGCTCCCGCAGGCAGCGCCCGAGCGGGGTGCTTCCCGGCGGGGGGCTTCCGAGCGGGCGGCTTCCGACCGGGCGGCGGACGAGACGGCTGTGCTGCCCCCGGTGCAGCCTGCGGGTGCGGCCGATGAGACGGCGGTGCTGCCGCCCGTCCGGGGCGAGGACCCCGCGGACCGGGTTCCGCCGGGGTTCTTCCGGGACGAGCGGTCTGCGGCGGGACGGCCCGACGACTCCAGCGACCGTACGCGCGAACTGCCGCAGGTCGGGAGCGAGGACGGCGCGCGGCGCAGGCGTCGGCCCGAGTGGGCCGAGGAGACGCCGCTGGACGATCTGCCGACGCTGGCGGACGAGTTGCTGGGGCCGCTGGAGGACGACGGCGAGTTCGACGACGGCAGGGGTGACGGCCGCGGCGGCGGCGGTCGCGGACGGAGGCGCTGACCGGCACGGCGGGCGGGAGGCGCCGGCCGCCTGGGCCCCGGGCACGCGCGGTCTGCCCCGTGCCTGTCCCCGCTGTGCCGCGCTCGACGCAGCCGCCGGCTCCGGTTGTCAGTGCCCACCCGCACAATGGATTGCGCATCACCGGAAGGACGAAAGGGCGGCTGACCCATGAGCGTGTGGGACGACCTCGTCGGGCAGGAGAAGGTCAGCGAACAACTGGACGCCGCTGCCCGGGACGCCGACGCCCTGGTCACCGCGGCCGCCGCCGACGCCCCGCCGCCCGAGGCGTCGAAGATGACGCATGCCTGGCTGTTCACCGGTCCGCCCGGCGCGGGCATCACCCACACCGCGCGGGCCTTCGCCGCCGCACTGCAGTGCGTGAGCCCCGACCGGGCCCTTGGCGGGTCCCCGGGCTGCGGGTTCTGCGACGGCTGTCACACGGCACTGATCGGCACGCACGCCGACGTCAGCACGGTCGCCGCCGTGGGCACGCAGATCCTCGCCGACGACATGCGCGACACCGTGCGCAAGTCGTTCACCTCCCCGGCGAACGGCCGCTGGCAGGTCATCCTCGTCGAGGACGCCGAGCGGCTGAACGAGAAGTCCGCCAACGCCGTCCTGAAGGCCGTGGAAGAGCCCGCGCCCCGCACCGTGTGGCTGCTGTGCGCCCCCTCGATCGAGGACGTGCTGCCCACGATCCGTTCCCGCTGCCGCCACCTGAACCTGCGCACACCTACGGTGGACGCCGTCGCCGACATGCTCGTACGCCGCGAAGGCGTCGCGCCCGACGTCGCGGCCGCCGCCGCCCGCGCCACGCAGGGCCACGTGGACCGGGCCCGCCGCCTGGCCACCGACCCGGCCGCGCGCGAGCGCCGTGCCGCCGTTCTGAAGCTGCCGCTCCGGCTCGACGAGATCGGCGGCTGCCTCAAGGCGGCCCAGGAACTGGTCGACGCGGCAGCGGACGACGCCAAGGCGCTCGCCGAGGAGACGGACGCCAAGGAGACCGAGGACCTGAAGGCGGCGCTGGGCGCGGCCCAGGGCGGCCGGCTGCCGCGCGGCACGGCGGGCGTGATGAAGGACCTGGAGGACAAGCAGAAGCGCCGGCGCACCCGTACCCAGCGCGACAGCCTGGACCTCGCCCTGACGGACCTGACCGGTCTCTACCGCGACGTCCTGGCCCTCCAGCTCGGCTCCCGGGTGGCGATCGCCAACGCGGACGTCGAGGACACCCTGGAACGCCTGACCCGTGCCGGCTCCCCCGAGTCCACCCTGCGCCGTATCGAGGCCATCGCCGCCTGCCGTGACGCCCTCGATCGCAACGTGGCGCCGCTGCTGGCGGTCGAGGCGATGACGATGGCGCTGCGCTCCGGCTGACGGCCTCGCCGTCGTCCGGGCTGACGGCCTCGGCGTCGTCCGGGACGACAGCCTCGGCGTTGCCGGGTGAGCTCGCGTTGCAGGGTGAGCATGTGGCCGCGCGGTTGACGGGGTACCTCGTACGAGTCGCATCGTGTGCGCTGAGCGATCAGGTCGTCGCGCGACGTTACGCTCGGTCGATGCACATCAGGCGCGCCTCTCGTCCCACCAGCCGGAGCTCCTGGACCCCCGCCCTCCGTGCGGGCGGCTCCCTCCTCGCAGCCGCCGCTCTGCTCGTCTCGGCCTGCTCCGCCGACAACACGACGGCCACCGCCAGATCGACGGCGGCCGCGCAGGCGGTACTGGCCCCGCTGCCGCAGGCCACACCGTCCGTCCTGACGCGGTACTACACGCAGAAGCTGACCTGGCGCGGCTGCGGCGTGTCCGGTTTCGAATGCGCCACGATGAAGGCGCCGCTCGACTACGCCAGACCCGGCGCGGGCGACATCAGGCTGGCCGTCACCCGCAAGAGGGCCACCGGCCACGGCAAGCCGCTGGGATCGCTGCTCGTGAACCCGGGCGGCCCCGGCGGCTCGGCGGTCGCGTACCTGGAGCAGTACGCCGGAAACGGCTATCCGGCCGAGATCCGCGCCCGCTACGACATGGTCGGGATGGACCCGCGCGGCGTCGCCCGCAGCGAACCCGTGGAGTGCCTCGGCGACCGCGACATGGACGCCTACACGCAGGCCGACATCACGCCCGACGACCGGAAGGAGACCGACGCACTCGTCAGCACGTACCGGAAGTTCGCGGTGGGCTGCGGCGCCCACGCACCGAAGCTGCTGCGGCACGTCTCCACGGTCGAGGCGGCTCGGGACATGGACATCCTGCGAGCGGTGCTGGGCGACCCGAGGCTGAACTACGTCGGCGCGTCGTACGGGACGTTCCTGGGCGCGACATACGCCGGGCTCTTCCCCGGCCGGGTCGGCCGGCTCGTTCTGGACGGCGCGATGGACCCCTCGCTCTCCGCGCGCACGATGAACCTCGACCAGACGGCGGGCTTCGAGACGGCGTTCCAGTCGTTCGCCAAGGACTGCGTCCGGCGGAGCGACTGCCCGCTGGGCGGCCGGGGCACCACGCCCCAACAGGTCGGCGACAGGCTGCAGGCGTTCTTCCGGAAGCTCGACGCGCACCCGATCCCCGCGGGCGACGCAGGCAGCCGCAGGCTCGGCGAGGCGCTCGCCACCACCGGCGTGATCGCGGCGATGTACGACCAGAAGGCCTGGCCGCAGCTGCGCGCGGCGCTGGTCTCGGCGATGCGCGAGAACGACGGCGCCGGGCTGCTCACGTTGTCCGACGGCTACTTCGAGCGCGACGCCAACGGTCACTACAGCAACCTGATGTTCGCCAACGCCGCCGTGAACTGCCTGGACCTCCCGGCGGCCTTCTCCGGCCCCCAGCAGGTCGAAGCGTCCCTGCCCGCCTTCCAGAAGGCCTCCCCGGTCTTCGGCCGGGGGCTGGCCTGGGCCGCGCTGAACTGCGCGTACTGGCCGGTGAGGCCCACCGGCGAGCCGCACCGCATCGAGGCCAAGGGCGCGGCCCCCATCGTGGTCGTCGGCACCACCCGGGACCCGGCGACGCCGTACCCGTGGGCCCAGTCCCTGGCCCGCCAGCTCTCCTCGGGCCGCCTGCTGACGTACGTGGGCGACGGCCACACCGCCTACGGCCGCGGCAGCGCATGCATCGACTCCGCGATCGACGCCTACCTGCTCCGCGGCACCCCGCCGACCCGAGGAAAGCGCTGCTCGTAGCCGCCGAGCGCCGCCCCGGAGCCCCCGTCTCCGGAGCGGCCCACGGCTGTGTACGGAGCACCCCCGGAAACTGTGTAGACTTACCGACGTTGCCGATCGCACCATAGTGCAGGCAGCGCGCCGCTTTAGCTCAGATGGCCAGAGCAACGCACTCGTAATGCGTAGGTCTCGGGTTCGAATCCCGAAAGCGGCTCCATTGAAACCCCAGGTCAGATGTTCACTGATCTGGGGTTCTGCGTTCAGCGGGGGGCGGCGACGGCGGCCAGGAGCGTGCCGGTGGCGGACACGGCCGTCTGGCCGGGCGAGGACGGGTGCGGCGCCGGGCAGCGGTAGAACTGGACGGCCGGAAGCAGCCCGAACGACGGGCCGCCCGCCCAGGCCCGGCCAGCCGATTGCCGACGACCGCCGCACAGGCCACCGCCACTGCCGGTCCGTCCCCCTCGACCCGTCCGAAGCCGGGCAGTGACCCTCAGCGAAGGAGCCGGATCGGGCTGCCCTTCAGGTATGCCTCGATGGCCTCCACCGTCTGGCCGTAGTAGCGCTCGTAGTTCGCTCGGGAGACGTAGCCCAGGTGCGGGGTGGCCAGCAGGCGTGGCGCGGTGCGCATCGGGTGGTCCGACGGGAGCGGCTCGGTGTCGAAGACATCGAGGCCCGCGCCGGCGATACGGCCCTCGTGCAGGGCGCTGAGCAGGGCCGACTGATCGACGATCGCGGCACGGGAGGTGTTGATCAGGTAGGCCGTGGGCTTCAGCAGAGCCAGCTCGGGGGCGCCCACCAGGCCGCGGGTGCGGTCGCTCAGCGCCAGGTGGATCGAGACGAAGTCGCTCTGCGCCAGCAACTCCGCCTTGGAAGCGGCCGGCTCGACGCCCACCTCGTCCGCGCGTTCCCTGGTCAGGTTCTGGCTCCACGCGGACACCTCCATCCCGAAGGCGAGGCCGACTCGCGCCACCCGGCTGCCGATCCTGCCGAGCCCGAGCAGGCCCAGCCGGCGGCCGTGCAGGTCGGCGCCCACGGTGGACTGCCAGGGGCCGCCGGTGCGCAGGGCGTTGTTCTCCGTGACGATGCCGCGCGCGAGGCCGAGAAGCAGCGCCCAGGTGAGTTCCACCGGCGGCACGGAGGAACTCTCCGTGCCGCACACGGTCACACCGTTGGCCTGCGCGGCGGCGTAGTCGATCACCGAGTTGCGCATGCCGGAGGCGATCAGCAGCTTGAGGAGGGGCAGCCGGTTCAGGAGCGACGCGGGGAAGGCGACCCGTTCGCGCAGGGTGACCACGATGTCGAACTCGCCGATCGCCGAGGCGAGTTCGTCCTCCGTCGTGAAGTGCTCGGTGAAGACCGTCACCTCCACCCGGTCGTTCACCGGCGACCAGTCGGCGACGCTGGTCGCGACGTTCTGGAAGTCGTCGAGTACGGCGCAGCGCAGTCGCATGTCGGTTCTCCCCCTGCGGGACTCATCGTTCCCCTCGCACAATGATCTTCAGGAGCTACCGTAGGGGGAGCGGCGTTCGGCGGATGAGATCGGGAGGCGTCCGTCCGCCATGGAGAGGACCCCGGTAGCGCGGCGCAAAGAGGACGCAAAGTGATGCGACGTCAGGACAACCAGCGGACCTGAGGCAACATCTTGGTGAACGAGGAGGACCGCGCGGTGGAGCGTGGACGCCGTCGTCACCGGATGGGGTGAGGGGACCGTGGTGGAGCCGAGGATCGCCGTCGCGGTGGTGACCATGGGGAACCGGCCCGCCGAAGTCGACGCCCTCCTGGAGTCCGTGGCGAAGCAGGACCTCGCTCCCACCCGCATCGTGATCGTCGGCAACGGTTGCCGACTCCCCGAGTTCGGCCGTCGGCTCTCGCTGCCCGGCGAGGTCACGACCATCGACGTCGACGAGAACCTCGGCTGCCCCGGCGGACGGAACGTCGCCCTCGCCCGGCTGCGGGAGTTCGGGGACGTCGACGTGGTCGTGGAGCTGGACGACGACGGGCTGCTCGTCGACCCCGACGTGCTGCGCCGCGTACGGGACCTGTACGCGGCCGATTCCCGGCTCGGCATCGTCGGGTTCCGCATCGCCGACGAGCTGGGCGGGACCCAGCAGCGGCACGTGCCCCGGGTCGGCGCCTCCGACCCGATGCGGGGCGGCTACGTGACCGGGTTCCTCGGCGGCGGGCACGCCCTGCGCATGGCGATGCTGGAGGAGACCGGGGACTGGCCCGCCGAGTTCTTCTTCGCGCACGAGGAGACCGACCTGGCCTGGCGGGCCGCGGACGCCGGGTGGAAGATCCTCTACGCCCCCGAACTGCTGCTCCAGCATCCGAGGACCTCGCCCGCCCGGCACGCGATCTACTACCGGGTGACCGCCCGCAACCGGGTCTGGCTGGTCCGTCGGCGGCTGCCCCTCTTGCTCGTCCCCGTGCACCTCGGGATCTGGACGCTGCTCACCCTCGCACGGACCCGGTCGCTCGCCGGGCTGAGGGCGTGGTTCGGGGGATTCGTGGAGGGGCTGCGGGAGCCCGCGGGCGAACGGCGCCCGATGCGCTGGCGGACGGTCTGGCGGCTCACCCGGCTGGGCCGCCCGCCGGTCATCTGACACCGGGAGCGGGCTGGTCGCCGGGTGCTGCCCGGCGTAGCCCGGTGGTCGGGCGCCTGCCGCGCCCTGGTTTGCCGTCCCCCGGCATATGGACCGGCGTCGCCGTGGCCGCCATACGGACCGGCGTTGTCGTGCCCGCCATACGGACCGGCGTTGTCGTGGCCGCCATACGGACCGGCGTTGTCGTGCCCGCCACGTGGACCGCATGCGGACGAGGGACCCGGTCGGTCACCTCCGCCGACCGGGACCCTTCGCGCCCCCGGATCCGGCCGGCGGCGACACTCCCCCGAGTTGCGCGTCGTACGCGCGCACCGTCGGCCCAGATCCGATGAAGGGATCACATCAGGCCGCGCCAACGGATCGCTAACATGTGGCCAGCGGTTCTCCCGGTGGACCTCGGCCAGTTGGCCTGAAGTCGCCGGGGCATACCGGGACCGGTCCGGACCGTGCGGAATCCGACCGGTCCGTGGTGCAGAATATGGCGGAAATTCGCTGTGGTGGGGCGGAAATCCGCCATGAGCGGAGGGCGTCCGCCGTGAAAAACGTGGTCGGTCGCGACCGCTCGGGAAGGCAGTGGGCAGCGTGATGCGGTACGAGCTGCGCTTCGGACTGCTGGGACCGCCCGTCCTGTACCGCCCCGGCCCCGACACCGACGACAGCACGGACGCCCGGCGTGGTACCGACGCCCGGCGTGGTACCGACGCCCGGCGTGGCACGGACGCCCGGCGCGGCACCGACATCGAGGGCGGTGCCGACATCGAGGGCGGCACCGACAGACAGTCCGACCGCGATGGACAGCCCGCCCCCGGCGATCCATCCGCCGCGAGACATGGATCAGACCTCGAAGCAGTCTCCACCCCCGCCGACGCACCGACCCCCACCAGCACGCCAACACCCCCCGCCCCCCAAGCCCCTCCCTGCCGCCCCGCCGTCCTCCCCATCGGCAGCCCCAAGGTCCGCGCGCTGCTCGCCGCCCTGCTGCTGGAAGCCGGCCGTGTCGTCTCCGCCGACTCGCTGAAGGACGCGCTGTGGGGCGGAGCGCCGCCCGCCTCCGCGCAGGCCTCGCTGCACAACCACGTCGCTCGGCTACGCCGGCTCCTCGACGACCCCGAGCGGCTGCGTGCCGTACCGCCCGGATATCTGCTGCGGGTCGAGCGGGGTGAGTTGGACCTTCATGTCTTCGAGTTCCGGCTCGCCGAGGCGCGCGCCGCGCACTCCCGCCGGGACTGGGCGCGGGTGCTGCGTGCCTGCACGGGGGCGCTCACGTTGTGGCGGGGCACCCCGCTGAGCGGGCTGCCCGCCGACCTCGGCGGATACGCCGTCGTACAGCGCCTGGAGGAGGCGCGGCTGCTGCTTCTGGAGTGGCGGTACGACGCAGAGCTCGCCGTGGGCGGCGCCCGGCCGGCCGGTCTGGTGCCGGAACTGGCGGCGCTGGCCGCCGAGTACCCGCTGCGGGAGGCGTACCACCGTCAGCTGATGCTCGCCCTGCACCGCACCGGCCGTCAGGCCGAGGCCCTGGCCGTCCACCGTGATCTGCGCGCCCGCCTGGTCGAGGAGCTCGGTGTGGAACCCGGACCGGCCGTGCGGGAGGCGCACCTGGAGGTACTGCGGGGCTCGGCGACGCAGGCCGAGGACGTTCCCCGCCCCCGGGACTCCGCTCCGGCCGATGTCCTCACCGCCCCCCGCCCGGCCCAACTTCCTCCGCCGCCCGCCCACTTCACCGGCCGTGACGGTCATGTACGCGACCTGCGGCTGGCCCTGGCCGGTGCCGTCGGCGACGGCCGCAGTCCGGTCGCCGTCATCAGCGGCATGGCCGGAGTCGGTAAGAGCGCCCTCGCCCTGCACGCGGCACACGGACTGCTGAAAAGTTTCCCCGACGGTCAGCTGTACGTGAACCTGCACGGCGCCACGCCCGGCATGACCCCACTCACCTCCGGCCAGGCACTACGCGCGTTGCTGCGCGACCTGGGCACCGAGCCGCGCCGCATTCCCGAACACCCGGACGCCGCAGCCGCGTTGCTGCGCTCACTGCTCGCGCCGACGCGCACGCTGCTGGTGCTGGACGACGCCGAGAGCGCCGCGCAGGTACGGCCCCTGCTGCCGGCCGGTGCGGGCTGCGCGGTGATCGTCACCAGCCGCTCGCCCCTGACCGCGCTCGACGGGGCCCGCCGCTTCCCCCTCGCTCCGCTGTCCGGCGAGGACAGCGCGGCCCTGCTCCGGACGGTCTCCGGGCGGCACGGACTGGACGCCGGACACCCGCTCGTGGAGCTCACCGGCCGCCTTCCCCTCGCCCTGCGCGTCGTGGCCGCCCGGCTCGCCGCCCGCCACGCGCTCGCCCCGGACGTACTGGCCCGGCAACTGGCCGCCACCGGCTGGCGGTTGCACCACCTGGAGTACGACGACCTGAGCGTGCGCCGTTCCCTGGCCGTCGCCCACGACGCGCTCGCCGCCTCCGAACGGGAGGCCGACCGGGACGCCGCCCTGGCGCTGTGCCGGATCGGCGCGCTCGACCTGCCCACGTACGGCGCGCCCCTGCTCGCCCGGCTCACCGGCATCGACGAACGGCGCGCGGAGGCCGCCCTCGACCGGCTCGTGGACGTGGCCCTCCTGGAGGAGACGGCGTACGGCCGGTACGCCCCGCACGACCTGGTGCGCGACTACGCCCGCGAACTCGCGGAGGCGGCGCGGACGACCGCCGGAGCACGAGCCGGGGCGTGCGCCGGCGCCGAAGCGGGTGCCGACGTCGTCGAGGTGGCCCTGCGCTGGTACGCCGCCGTCGCCGAGCACGCCCTCACCGCGATCGTCGAGCCCGGCCTCGACCGGGACGACCGGCGCCGCCCCACCGCCTGCCAGCCGCCGGAGCACACCGCCGACGTGATGTCCGTACCGCCGTTCACCGGCGTCGAGGAGGCTTTCGCCTGGGGGGACACCGAACTGGAGAACGTCGTCGCGCTGGCCGAGCGGTACGCCGACGCCCCGCACTCCCCTGACGGCCAACGGGCCGGTGCCCCCGGCGCCGCACGACGCCGGGCCGCCCACCTTTCCACCCTGATGCGGCTCTTCTTCCCGTACGTCCAGCGCAGCGGCCGGTTCGCCGAGATGGCGGTGCTCGGACGGGCCGCGCTCGGTGTGGCGCGTCGGCTCGGTGACGAGCCGGCCGAGGCCTACGCCCTGGGCGACCTGGCGGGCCTGAACTACCTCACCGGCTGTCACAAAGAAGCCCTTGTCCTCAACGACCGGTCCCTGGCGATCTGGCGGCGGCTCGGGGATCCCTCCCGGATCCGGCGCGGCTTCAACAACCGCGGGCTGCTCCTCGAGGGGCTCGGGCGGTACGCCGAGTCCGCCGAGGCCCTGCGGCAGAGCCTGTCGTACTCGCGACAGCTCAACGACCCCTACGGCGAGGCCGTCACCCACAGCCACCTCGGCAACCTGTACGAGCACACCGACCCGCGGACCGCGATCGAGCAGCACCGGCGCTCGCTGGGCATCGGCGCCGGGATCGGCGCCGTCATCGTGCAGCACACCGCGCACTGCAACATCGGCTACGCCCACCTCACCCTCGGCGAACCGGCCGCGGCCGCGACGCACTTCGAGGAGAGCCTGCGCATCCTGGGCGGCCACGGGGACTGGCACGGCGAGTCCCAGACCCGGCTCGGCCTGGTCCGCGCCCTGCGGGGGCTCGGCCACACCGAACGCGCCCACCGCGAGTGCGCCGAACTGCTGCGCCGGGCCGACGCCCGCGCCGACCGCTACACCGGCGGCCTGGCCCGCCACCAGCACGGACTTCTGCTGCGGGAGCAGGGGCGGACCGAGGAGGCGTACGAGGCGTGGCGCGCGGCCCTCGCGGCACTGGACGGGACGGACGAGAAGGCAGTGGCGGCAGAGCTGCGGACCCTGCTCACCGACCCGCCCCCCGACGCAAGCTGACCAACCCGCCACGAGGCGCGAGCCGACCCGGCGGCGACCGGCGTGAGCTCGCCGACGCCCACTCGACGCGAGCCGACCCCCGTGGCGTCCGGCACGGAGCCGACCGACCCGACCCCGGCGCGGAGCTGACCGACGCGTCACGAGGCGCGAGCCGACCCGGCGGCGACCGGCGTGAGCTGACCGACGCGTCACTCGGCGTGAGCCGACTCCCGTGGCGTCCGGCGCGGAGCCGACCGACTCGCCCCCGGCGCGCGCCGACCGACCCGCCCCGGGCGCGGAGCTGACCGACCCGTCACGAGGCGCGAGCCGACCCGGCGGCGACCGGCGTGAGCTGACCGACGCGTCACTCGGCGTGAGCCGACTCCCGTGGCGTCCGGCGCGGAGCC
>NZ_JBEYZY010000001.1:501202-528351 GCF_040646295.1 Streptomyces sp. NPDC046197
CCGACCGACCCGCCCCTGGCGCGGAGCTGACCGACCCGTCACGAGGCGCGAGCCGACCGACCCGCGCGGAGCTGACCGACCTGCCCCCGGCGTGAGCTGACCGACGCGTCACTCGGCGTGAGCCGACTCCCGTGGCGTCCGGCGCGGAGCCGACCGACCCGCCCCCGACCCGGAGCCGACCGCCCTGCCCCCCGGCGCGAGCCGACCCCGCCGCGTCCGACGGCATCTGATCCCGCGGCGTCCGCGGCCCGCTCGACCTACTTGGCGTCCGCATAGCACTTCACCACCGCCGTCGTGAACGGAAACCGCACCGGCGTGTTTCCGAAGGTCAGCCGGCCCCCCAGCTCCGCCGCCTCCCGGATGGCCTCGACGACCGTGTCGGCCTCCTCCTTCGGGCAGTGCACGATCACCTCGTCGTGCTGGAAGAAGACCAGTTCGGCCGCCATGTCCCGGCAGGTCCGGCGCAGGGCGGCGAGCAGCAGCAGCGCCCAGTCGGCGGCACTGCCCTGGACGACGAAGTTGCGCGCGAAGCGGCCGCGGGCCCGGGAGTCGGTGGAGGCGTACCCCGGCATCCAGCCCTGGCCGGCGGGCTGCTCGACCCGGTCGTCCTGGGGGAGGCCCGCCTCTTCCGTGGCGTCGTCGCCGGCCCCGGCCGCCGGCGGGCACGTACGGCCCAGCCAGGTGCGTACCAGCCGGCCCTCCTCGCCGGCCCGCGCCGCCTCGTCGACGTAGGCCACGGCCTTGGGGAAGCGGCGCCGGAGTGCGGCGAGGTTCTTCAGGCCGTCGCCGGAGGTCTGGCCGTAGACCGCGCCCAGCACGGCGAGCTTGGCCTGGGCGCGGTCGCCGGAGAAGGCCCGGTCGGACACCGACTGGTACAGATCGCTCTCCCGGCCGGCCACCTCCATCAGACCGGGGTCACGGGAGATCGCGGCGAGCACCCGCGGCTCCATCTGGTCGGCGTCGGCGACGACGAGCCGCCATCCGGGATCGGCGACCACGGCACGCCGGATGACCTTCGGGATCTGCAGCGCACCCCCGCCGTTGGTCACCCAGCGCCCGGTGACCGTGCCGCCCGCGAGGAACTCCGGACGGAACCGCCCGTCCCGCACCCAGTCCTGCAGCCAGGTCCAGCCGTGGGCGACCCAGATCCGGTAGAGCTTCTTGTACTCCAGCAGGGGCCCCACGGCCGGATGGTCGACGGACTGGATCTCCCAGCGACGGGTCGATCCGACCTTGATCCCGGCCTGGGCGAAGGCTTTGACGACATCGGCGGGCAGATCGGGCCGCACCCGGCGGCCGAAGGCGGCCGACACCTGGTCGGCGAGTTCGGCCAGGCGGCGGGGCTCGCCGCCGCCCGCGTACCGCTCTCCGAGCAGCTCGTGCAGCACCTCGCGGTGCACGTCCGCGCGCCAGGGCAGGCCCGCGCGGTTCATCTCGGCCGCCACCAGCATCCCCGCCGACTCGGCGGCGGTCAGCAGGCGCATGCGGTCGGGGTGTTCGGTCCGCTCGTGCCGCCGTTGCTGTTCGGCGTAGACCGCGATGAGGTCCTCCAGCGGGAGACGCAGCGCACCCTGGGGCTCGAAGAGCGGGGACTGCGCGCCGGGTTCGGCGGACCGCTGGGGCGGATCCGGCGGTACGGGGCCGCCGCGCAGCCGGGCCAGGGCGGCGGCGGCCGAGCGAGGCTCGCCGTAGCGCCCCTCGTGGCCGAGGAGGAGCGTCTCGG
The DNA here is from genome assembly GCF_040646295.1 of Streptomyces sp. NPDC046197. Classification (NCBI taxonomy): domain Bacteria; kingdom Bacillati; phylum Actinomycetota; class Actinomycetes; order Kitasatosporales; family Streptomycetaceae; genus Streptomyces; species Streptomyces sp. NPDC046197. The sequence continues at coordinate 502,926 of NZ_JBEYZY010000001.1, forward strand.
CGTCCTCGATGTCGTAGCACCGCTCGACTCGCACCCCCGCGGCGAGCAGGCGCGGGCCGACCTCGGCGGTGGACCGCCAGACCCAGCGTGTGACGTCCGGTCTGGTACGGACGGCTTCGGCGAGGTCCGCCTCCCGGACCACCGGCCCGGTGGGCAGCCCGCCCGGACCGAGGGCGGCGAGCTCGGCGCCGCCGTCCTCGGTCGGAGCCAGCGCCCATCGACCGGTCATGCCGACGAGTGTCGCAGCCGGGTCTGACAAAGGCCCCGACCTGCGGTTCCGGGCTGCTCAGCCCTTGGCACCGTCCTCGCCCCGCTGTTCCCCCTCGCGGGCCGTCACCAGCTCCGCCAGCACCTGCGCCACGAACGCCTCCGCCCGGGGCTTGGTGATGCCGAGGCCGCTGAGCACGCCCTCGCCGTTCTCGTGTTCCAGCAGGGCGAGCAGGACGTGTTCGGTGCCGATGTAGTTGTGGCCGAGGCGTAGGGCCTCGCGGAAGGTGAGTTCCAGGACCTTTCTGGCCGCGGGACCGTACGGGACGAGCTCTGGAACCTCGCCGGACGCCTGCGGCAGTGCGGCCGCCGCGGCCGTGCGGACCGCGTCGAGGGTGACGCCCTGTTCGGTGATCGCCTTCGCGGCCAGCCCCTCGGGTTCGGAGAGCAGACCCAGGGCCAGGTGTTCCGGCAGGACCTCGGTGCCTCCGGTGGACTTCGCCCGGTCGTGGGCGACCATGACCGTCTTGCGGGCCCTCGGTGTGTATCGGCTGAAGCCCTGGCCGGGGTCGAGGTCGACCGACTCCTTCGGCACGAAGCGCTTCTGGGCGGCCTGCCGGGTGACGCCCATGCTCTGGCCGATCTCGGTCCACGACGCGCCCGAGCGGCGTGCCTGGTCGACGAAGTGGCCGATCAGGTGGTCGGCCACCTCCCCGAGGTGCTCACCGGCGATCACGGCGTCCTGGAGCTGGTCCAGCGGCTCGGCGTGGAACTTCTTGATGGCTGCGATGAGGTCGTCGAGACGGACGACTGACGGGATGGGGTTCGTCATGTGTCAACCGTAGGTTGACATGCAGGCGGCGTCAACCCCGAGTTGACAGTTGAGGTGTGTGGCGGGAACCGCGTCAGTTGCTTCAACGGGTGGGCGGACACCGGTCGGGTTGTCCACAGGGTGTGGACAGCCGTTTCCGTCGCCATGGCACGATCGACGGGTGAGTACGCCCAGCACTGTCGACCGCGCCTTCGAGGCCGCGCTCTACGCCCCGACCGACGCCGCCCTCGACACCGGCGCATCTCTGCTCGCGGCCGATCCGGCGGCCGACGGCGAACTCGCCGGGCGGGGCGAGGAGTTCCTGGCGGCGGCATGGCGGCGCGGCTGGCAGCCCGCCGACGTGGTGCGCATCGTGCGCCGGGAGTTGGACGACGCACACGTACGTCTGGTGTCGGCGCTGATCCGCGCACAGGCCCCCAAAGACCGGCCCCGAGGCCCCCGTTGGGCCGCCCAGCTCGACGACCTGGACGCCCGGGAAGCGCCCCGTGCCGACCGTTTCTCGCACGCCACGGCCCTGCTGGAGCTGTACCGCCTGCTCTTGCGGCTGCCTCCGCTGGAGGCCCTGGACGAGCCGGCACACGCGCCCAGGGCCGAGTCCCGCATGCTCACCAGGATCCGCGCGCTGCTGGCCAAGGCGGAGGCGACCGGATATCCGCAGGAGGCGGAGGCGCTGAGCGCCAAGGCGCAGGAACTGATGACCCGGCACAGCATCGACGAGGCGCTGCTCGCCGCCCGCGCCCCGGCCGCCGATGCGCCGGGCGCCTGCCGCATAGGCGTCGAACCGCCGTACGAGCAGGCCAAGGCCGTGCTGCTGGACGCCGTCGCCACCGCCAACCACTGCCGCGCCGTGTGGAACGAGCCCCTCGGCTTCTCCACCGTCGTCGGCTTCGAGGCGGACCTGGAGGTGGTGGAACTGCTCTACGCCTCGCTCCTCGTCCAGGCCACGACCGCGATGACGAAGGCCGAGGCCGAACAGAGAGCCGGCGGCCGCAGGCGGACCAAGACCTTCCGGCAGTCCTTCCTGGCCGCCTACGCCCACCGCATCGGCACCCGGCTCGCGGCCGCCGCCGAGACCCAGGTCACCGCGGACCTGCTGCCGGTCCTGGCAGGCCGGGACCTCGCGGTCACCGGTCGGCTGGACCGCATGTTCCCGGAGACGACCACCACCCGGCTGCGCGGCGTGAGCGACGCGGCGGGCTGGACCGAGGGCGCGCAGGCCGCGGACCGGGCCCAGGTGAGGCCCCGCCGCCCCCTGAGCTGACGGCACGCGGCCCACTGGCCGGCCCCGCGGTCGGGTCCTGGCTGTCCGCTCCGGCCGGCCGGTCAGTCCCCGGCCTGCTGGATGGCGGTCACCGACGCGTCGACGTCGGTGGCGTCCTTCTTGCCCTGGACCGGGCCGTACGACCAGGTGAAGCTCTTGCTGCCGTCGGCCCCGGGCAGAGCGAGCCTGAGCGTCCTCGCGCCCAGACTCTTGGCGTCGCCCTCCTTGCCACGCACATAGGTGAGGGTGAAGGAGGCGGTGTCGCCCTTGGCGAGGGTCAGCTTCTGCGGCGTGCTGGTCCTGTCCGTCGGTACGGTCGCCGAGGCGCTCGAGGAGGACAGGCTGACGGCGGGGAAGCCCTGCACGGTGCACCGGGCGCCGTTGTTGGTGATCACGACGGGGATGTTGCCCGTGTCCCCGGCGCCGGGCGCGGCGTTGGCGGGGCCGACCTGCACCCCGACCTCGCCGATCCGGCAGGCGGTGCTGTCGGTGTTCTTGCTTCCGGTGTCGCTGCCGCTGCTGCTGCCACTGCCGCCGCTGTCGCAGGCGGTGAGGACGAGGGCCGCGGCGACCGCGGTGATGGTGATCGGAATGGCGCGCATGAGGTCGTTCCTTGGGCTCGTGACGATGCTCAAGGATCATCACGTATGAACGGTCGGCGTGGTTGCCCGCCCCGCCTCCGGTCGGGCGTCGCGCACCGCCCAGAGGGCCACACCGCGGCGGCCGACGGCTGTCATACCCCGCCGGCCTGCGCGAACGTCAGGAGCCCAGGCTCGCCGTGGGCAGGCCGGACGGGAACGTCGTGCCCTCCGACCGGGTGTATGTCTCCTGGCCGAGTTCACCCTCCCAGGTGACTTTGAGGGTGGTCTTATTGACAGAGTCCACCATGCCGGTCGCGCGCTTCCTGCTTCCGTCGGAACACTTGAGGTGGATCATCTGCATCCCGGCCTCCTCGCCCGCGGTCCCGCTGCACACGGACCCGCCGGTGGCGAAGAGCCCCGCCTTCTTGCCGGTGACCACCAGGACCACGGCCTTGCCGCCGCTGGTGGTGAGCCAACTGCCTTCCAGCCCATCGGCCTTGGCCGTGGCGCCGCCCGTGTCGCCACCGGTGCCCGCGGTCGGCGCAGACGACGCGACGGGGGAGGGGGAGGAGCCGTCCTTGGAGCCGCCGCCGCTGCACGCCGTCAGCGCGAGCGCGCCGATCAGACCCGTGGCCGTGGCCGCGAGCCGCACCGTCCTGGTCGCCGTAGTCACTGGAAGCTCCCCACGTGTAGCCGGTCGGCCGCCCGGCGGCCGGGGTACGACGGCAGAAGCTACCAGGACACGCCGGACCGCTGACCGGCGCGGCTCCCGCACCCGGCGGCAACGGGTCCGATCGGCACCGCGCGGAGCGGACCCGGCATCGTCACCGCGCGGAGCGGACCCGGCATTGTCACCGCGCGGAGCGGACCCGGCTCATACGTAGGAGATCCCCTACGCTTGACGGGTAGGGAATCACCTACCTATCGTCGTGCCCATGAACATCACCCACGCCTCCTTCGTCACCCTCCCCGTCGTGGACGAGGACCGCGCCCTGCGCTTCTACACGGACGTACTCGGCTTCGAGGTGACCGCGGACCGGGAGATGCCGCAGGGCCGGTGGCTGCAGGTCGCGCCCCGAGGGGCGCAGACGGTCTTCACGCTCTCCGGACCCGGGATGGGCGATTTCGTGCCCGGGTCGGCTCGCGGGATCATGTTGGTCACCACCGACGTCGACGCCGACTGTGCGCGGCTCGCCGCGTCGGGGGTCGTTGTGCAGGGCCCGGACGAGCTGCCCTGGGGGCGCATGGCCTCCTTCCGGGATCCCGACGGCAACGGCCTGATGCTGCTGACGGAGAAGGAAGGCTTCTGACGGCCTCATGAACGGGACGGGTACCGCCGCGGAGGACCGCGTCTTCGCCGCTCTGGCCAACGCCACCCGCCGTGAGGTGCTGCGGCTGCTGCGCGACGAGGGGCCGCAGCCCGTCCAGGCCCTGGCCGATCACTTCGACATGCGCCGCCCCAGCCTCTCGGAACACCTCAAGGTGCTCCGGGAGGCCGGTCTGGTCTCGGAGCAACGCTCCGGCCGGCAGCGCATCTACCGACTGGAGGCGGCCCCGCTCGCCGAGGTGCAGGACTGGCTCCACCCGTACGAGCGGTTCTGGCGCGGCCGGATGAAGGACCTCGCCGAACTCCTGGACCGGCTGCCCGACGACGAACCCTCCTGAGTGCCACGATGACCCGACATGAGCACCACGCCCGGCGATGACGACCTGACCACCGTCCGCGTCGACCAGTTCTTCCCCCATCCGCCCGCCAAGGTCTGGCGTGCGCTGACGGAGCCCGCGCTGCTCGCGCAGTGGCAGATGCCCGGCGCCGAGGGCTTCCGCCTGGAGGCCGGGCACCGGTACCGGATGACCTCCGTCCCGCGGCCCAACGCGAACTTCTCCGGTGTCGTCGACGTGGAGGTCCTCGGCTACGACGTCGAGCGGACGCTGTCCGTCCGCTGGGTCGACGCCGATCCGGCCAACCCCGTGCACTGGACCCTCACATGGACGCTGGAACAGGAGGGCCGCGGTACGCGTCTCTTCCTAGTACACGAGGGATTCGATCCGGACGACCCGGCGCAGATGATGGCGCGGACGATCATGGACGGGGGCTGGCGGTCGCATGTCCTGCGGGCTCTGGGGCAGACGCTGGAGCAGCTTCGGTAAAGCGGAAACCAAAGCTGTAACCGTCGCACCACTGCGCGTGCACGTGCATCTGCTCATGCAACTGCACATGAACAGAGCTATGATCCGGGTCAGTTGACCGATGCATCAATGGCCACACCAGCCAGTGCACCACCGGGGAGCGACCTGTGGACCACGACGTTGAGGGCGTGTGCGGGGGGTACGACGTGCACAACGGCATGGCGGCCACGCAGCTGCGCGGGGTGGCCTGGCAGAAGAGCCGGCACAGCAACTCCCAGGGCTCCTGTGTGGAGTTCGCGCGGCTGCCGGGCGGTGAGGTGGCCGTGCGCAACTCGCGCTTCCCCGACGGTCCGGCGCTCGTCTACACGCGCGCGGAGATCGAGGCGATGCTGCTGGGCATCAAGGACGGCGAGTTCGACCACCTGATCGTGGGGTGAGTGGCCCGCCCGGCCGCTGCGGCCTGGGGTTACCGGAGGTAACGCGCGTAGAACCGCGGCGTCGACGGACGCCGCGGTTCGTCATTCGCCGGTCCGGAGCCGGAACAGGGCCCAGACGACCTTGCCGCCCAGCGCGCCGGAGAGCGGGTGCCAGCCCCAGCTGTCGCTGAAGGAGTCGACGAGGAACAGGCCGCGGCCCGACTCCGCCGAGAAGTCGTCCGTGTCCCGGGCTATCGGGGTGTCGTGGCTGGGGTCCCGCACGGCACAGACCAGCCGCCCGGTCCAGTGCATCAGGTGCAGCCGCACGGGCGCCAACTGCTCACGGGCGCGGGGCGCGGACGCCGGCAGCGCATGCCGCAGCGCGTTGGTGACCAGCTCGGAGACCACCAGGCAGACGTCGTCGAAACGGTCGGCCGTGTCCCACTGGTCGAGCGTTCGGCGGGTGAACTGCCGGGCCTCGCGCACGGCTTCGTAGCGGGCGGGCAGAGCGCAGGAGGCGGCGTCGGACACGGCCGCGGGGTCCAGCGGCGGAAGGCCCTGCCGTAACGGCTTGAGCATGGTCGATCCATTCGTCCCCATGCGAGGCACTCCCGGGAATTCGCGGTCGTTGCGATGCAGCGGTGGCGCGAGTCCATGGTTTCGGATGCGTACAGCAGATGCAAGGGCAGATGCACGTGCACGCGCCCGAATTGGACCTGCCCGTACCGCTTACTGGCCATTTTTTTCCGCCATCCTCTCGTCCGCCGCTTGCCTCCTTCTTGCCTCCGCCTGCGCGGTTCCTTTGATCTCTCTTCGTTTCCGTAATCGCACGAGTACTGCTCGAAGTATTTTAGTGGCAGACTGCGGCCCCTGAAGACGGTTGGGGAGGCTGGCGAACGTGAGCGCGGGAGAGCCCGGATCGGTGGTGCGGCGCATGCTGCTCGGCTCGCAACTCAGGCGACTGCGTGAAGCGCGGGGGATCACGCGCGAGGCCGCGGGGTACTCGATCCGCGCCTCGGAATCGAAGATCAGCCGGATGGAGCTTGGCCGGGTGAGCTTCAAGACGAGGGACGTGGAAGACCTGTTGACGCTGTACGGCATCACGGACGAGGCGGAGCGCACCTCACTCCTCTCCCTCGCCAAGGAGGCCAACGTCGCGGGCTGGTGGCACAGTTACTCGGACGTCCTGCCCAGCTGGTTCCCCACCTATGTGGGCCTGGAGGGCGCGGCTTCCCTCATCCGTGTCTACGAGGTCCAGTTCGTGCACGGGCTGCTGCAGACCGAGGCGTATGCCCGCGCGGTGGTCCGGCGCGGCATGAAGGGCGCGAGCGAGGCGGACGTCGAGCGGCGCGTGGCGCTGCGTCTGGAGCGCCAGAAGTACCTGGTCTCCGAGAACGCCCCGGAACTTCACATCGTCCTGGACGAGGCCGCCCTGCGCCGCCCGTACGGCGACCGCCAGGTGATGCGCGGCCAGCTCCAGCACCTGATCGAGATCTCCGAGCGGCCCAATGTGCGGCTTCAGGTGATGCCCTTCGGCTTCGGCGGGCACTCCGGCGAGTCCGGCGCCTTCACGATCCTCAGCTTCCCGGAGTCCGACCTGTCGGACGTGGTCTACCTGGAGCAGCTCACCAGCGCGCTCTACCTGGACAAACGCGAGGACGTCGGACTGTACGAGAACGCGCTGAAGGAACTGCAGCAGGACAGCCCGGCTCCGCACGAGAGCCGTGACCTGCTGCGTGGGCTCCTCCAGCTGTCCTAGGGCAGGCCGTCCCAGGAAACCGCACGGTTCCCGGGGATTCCCGGGGAATACCTCGGAACGACGGAGTACTCGCCCAACTCTCTTAGCGCGCAAGTACGATGACGCGTGATCAGAGTGAAGAAGTGATCGGGAGTTGATCGGGCTCCGACTGCTTCGACCGCCTCGGCAGCAGGGGGAAAGGGATCACATGTCGTCCTACTTCACCGACCTGGCCCAGCAGTACATCGACGGTGAGTGGCGCCCGGGCACCGGTTCCTGGGACATCATCGACTTCAACCCGTACGACGGTGAGAAGCTGGCGTCGATCACCATAGCCACCGTCGACGAGGTCGATCAGGCCTACCGGGCGGCCGCTCGTGCCCAGAAGGAGTGGGCCGCGACCAACGCCTACGCCCGCCGCACGGTGTTCGAGAAGGCGCTGCGCCTGATCGAGGAGCGCGAGCAGGAGATCACCGAGGTGATCATCGCCGAACTCGGCGGCACGCTGCTGAAGGCCGGCTTCGAGCTGCACCTGGCCAAGGAGTTCCTGCGGGAGTCGGTCCACCTGGCGCTGCGCCCCGAGGGGAAGATCATCCCGTCGCCGACCGACGGCAAGGAGAACCGCGTCTACCGCGTCCCGGTCGGTGTCGTGGGTGTGATCAGCCCCTTCAACTTCCCCTTCCTGCTGTCGATCAAGTCGGTCGCCCCGGCCCTCGCCCTCGGCAACGCCGTGGTGCTCAAGCCGCACCAGAACACCCCCGTCACCGGCGGGACCCTGCTGGCCCGGATCTTCGAGGAGGCGGGGCTTCCGGCCGGCCTGCTGAACGTGGTGGTCACCGACATAGCGGAGATCGGCGACGCGTTCATCGAGCACCCGGTCCCCAAGGTCATCTCCTTCACCGGCTCCGACAAGGTCGGCCGGCACGTCGCCACGGTCTGTGCCTCCCACTTCAAGCGCTCGGTGCTCGAACTGGGCGGCAACAGCGCCCTGGTGGTCCTCGACGACGCGGACCTGGACTACGCGGTCGACGCGGCGGTCTTCAGCCGGTACGTCCACCAGGGCCAGGTGTGCATGGCCGCGAACCGGGTGCTCGTCGACCGCTCGATCGCCGACGAGTTCACCGAGAAGTTCGTCGCCAAGGTGAAGTCGTTGAAGGTGGGCGACCCGCGCGACCCGCAGACCGTGATCGGCCCGGTCATCAACTCCACGCAGGCCAAGGCCGTTTCGGGCGCGGTCGACCAGGCGATCGCCGAGGGCGCCACGGCCCTGGTGCACGGCACCACCACCGACAACCTGGTCGAACCGTCCGTCCTGACCGACGTACCCGCCGACTCCGCCCTGCTCCAGCAGGAGGTCTTCGGCCCGGTCGTCTTCCTCGTCCCGTTCGACGGCGAGGAGGAGGCCGTCCGCCTCGTCAACGACAGCCCGTACGGCCTCAGCGGCGCCGTGCACACGGCGGACGTCGAGCGCGGTGTGCAGTTCGCCAAGCAGATCGACTCCGGCATGTTCCACGTGAACGACGGCACCGTTCACGACGAGCCGCTCGTCCCCTTCGGCGGCGAGAAGCACTCCGGCATCGGCAGGCTGAACGGGGAGACGACCCTCGAGGCCTTCACCACGGTGAAGTGGATCTCGGTGCAGCACGGCCGGAGCCGATTCCCCTTCTGACCCGTCGGGTGCCGACCCGTCAGGTGCTGACCCGTCGGGCGCGTCGGGCCGACCGTCAGTGCGTCGGGTGACTGCCTGGTGTGTCGGAACGTTGCGGACAGAAGCTGACCACAAGGGTCCGTAGCGTGATGGGTGTCAGGCAGAGGGCGGCACGCGCCTCTCTGGACCAGATCCCGACGAAAGGCTGCCGGTCATGGTCACTCACGTACCCGCCGAGACGCACGGTGACGAGCGCGGAGCGCTGCTGTCCTTCCTGGAGGAACAGCGCGGAGGCATCCGCAGGGCCGTGCTGGGGCTGACGGAGGAGCAGGCCCGCTCCCGCCCGAGCGTCAGCGAGCTGTCCCTGGGCGGCCTCGTCAAGCACGTCGCCGAGGTGGAGCAGGGCTGGGTCGCGCGGGCCAAGGGCGAGTCGCCGGCGGTCAAGCGCGACGAGTCCAACTGGCACGAGTGCTTCCGGCTCACCGGCGACGAGACCGTGGAGTCGCAGCTGGCGTACTGGGAGAAGGTCGCCGCCGAGACCGAGGCGTTCGTCCGCTCGGTGCCCAGCCTCGACGACACCTTCCCGCTGCCGAACGACCCGTGGTTCCCCCCGGAGGGACGGGTCTCGATGCGCTGGCTGTGCCTGCAACTGATCCGGGAGACCGCCCGGCACGCCGGCCATGCCGACATCATCCGCGAGTCGCTGGACGGGAAGACGGCGTTCGAACTGGTGGCGATGGAGCGGGGGACCTCCTGGGGCTGAGGCGGGCGGGCGGCCTGTCAGTGGTGGAAGCTCGTGGCCGCCCCCCGGTCGTGGGTCGCGGGCTGCTGCTGGCGGCGCAGCTCCGGCAGCAGGCGGCTCAGGTCCTCCACGAACAGCTCGGCGAGGTCGACCGAGAAGCCGTTGCGGCAGACCACCCGCAGGACGGAGAGATCCTTCCGGTTGGGCGGAAAGGTGTAGGCGGGCACCAGCCAGCCGTTCTCGCGGAGCCGCCGGGAGATGTCGAAAACGTCGTAGGCCTGCACGTGAGGTGCCGTGGTGAAGGCGAAGACCGGCAGTTCGTCACCCCTGCTCAGCAGCCGGAAGTCGCCGAGCGCCTCGATCCGCTCCGCGAGCCCGCGCGCCACGTCCCGGGTGGACTGCTGCACCAGCCGGAAGCCCTCGCGGCCGAGCCGGAGGAACACGTAGTACTGTGCGGCGACCTGGGCCCCGGGCCGGGAGAAGTTGAGCGCGAAGGTCGGCATGTCGCCACCGAGGTAGTTGACGTGGAAGACCAGTTCCTCCGGCAGCGCCTCCTTGTCGCGCCACAGGGCCCAGCCGACGCCCGGATAGACCAGCCCGTACTTGTGTCCCGAGGTGTTGATCGAGGCCACGCGCGGAAGACGGAAGTCCCACACCAGGTCCTGGTCGAGGAAGGGTGCGATCATGGCGCCGGACGCGCCGTCGACGTGCACCGGGATGTCGAGCCCTGTGCGCTCCTGAAGGTCGTCCAGGGCCGTGCACAGGTCGGCGATCGGCTCGTAGGACCCGTCGAAGGTGGAGCCGAGGATGCCGACGACCCCGATGGTGTTCTCGTCGCACAAATCGGCGGCGGCCTGCGGGTCGATGTGAAAGCGGTCTCCCTCCATGGGGACCTGCCGGGCCTCGACTTCCCAGTAGTTGCAGAACTTTTCCCAGCAGACCTGGACATTGATGCCCATGACGAGGTTCGGGCGGACGTCCTCGGCCGGATAACGGTCGGTGTTGCGCCGCATCCACCGCCGCTTGAGCGCCATCCCGGCGAGCATGCACGCCTCGCTCGACCCGGTGGTCGAACAGCCCACGGCGGCTGCCGGATTCGCGTTCCACAGGCTGGCGAGCATCGCCACGCAGCGCCGCTCCAGTTCGGCGGTGCGTGGGTACTCGTCCTTGTCGATCATGTTCTTGTCCAGGCACTCGTCGATGAGAACCCCAGCCTCCGGCTCCATCCACGTGGTGACGAAAGTGGCCAGGTTGAGCCGGGCGTTGCCGTCCAGCATCAGCTCGTCGTGCACCAGTTGATACGCCGTCGTGGGCGGCATGGGAGTAGTCGGTAGCCGGTGCTTGGGGGGAGCCTCGACCATCCTGGCGACCGGATTCGCCTCCCCGAAGAAGGGGTTGACGGGCAAGGGGCGCTCGTCGGACTTCTCGTGGCCTAGGTGGAGCGGCATGGAGGGCCTCCTGGGAAGGGATCGAGGGGGTCGGGGCGGTCACCGGATCGCCGTCCCGTCCGCCCGGAGCTGCATCTGCGGCCGCCCGGTCACCAGCAGCCAGGCCGGCAGCGAGGCGATGCACAGCAGAGCGATGATCGTCGGTGAGGCCACGAGGACCGCGGCTGTGAACAGACTCACCCAGCCCTGACGGGTGACGGCAAGGAGCATGCCCAGCACGCCCGCCGCCACGCCCACCGCCGGTTGCACCCCGGGCACCAGGGCGTGGGCCGCGAGTCCGAAGGCGGAGCCGATGAAGACCGAGGGGAAGATGCGTCCGCCGCGGAAACCGCAGGACGCGGCGATCAGCAGCGCGGCCAGCTTCACCGCCGACATCGTGGCGAACTGCCCCGCCGTCCAGCCGTCGGGGTTGTGGGCCAGCTCCCTCACCTCGGACAGCCCCTTGAAGAGCGTCAGATGGCCGCCCAGCGCCCCCAGGAGACCCAGCACCAGTCCGCCGGCGGGCAGCGCCGCCATCGGGTGGCGCAGCCGCTTGAAGGCGCCGTGGACGTACGGGAAGGCGTACACCGCGCACATGCCGAACAGCGCGGCGAGGGGGGCGATCACCAGCGCTGCGAGGAGTTCACCCCAGCGGGGCCCGCTGACCGGAGGCAGGCCGAGGTCGAAGGTGGGGTGGGCCAGCAGGGTGGTCGTCATGGCCCCGACGGCGCCCGCGGCCAGCGGCGCGAAGAGGCTGTCCCACAGGGCGCCCCTGATCTGCTTTCCGGCCAGCGCCTCGGAGAGCACCAGTGCCGCCGCGACGGGCGTGCCGAACAGCGCGCCGATGGTCGCGGCCTCGGCCAGTACCGACCACAGCGGCCCCGGCGTCCGGGGGGCCAGCTTGCGGCCCAGCCAGAAGGCGAGCGCCACGTTCACCGCGATGATCGGGTTCTCTGGGCCCAGGCTCGGCCCGCCCGCCAGCATCAGCGCGGTCGCCAGCAGCAGGCCGGGCAGCACGACGGGCGCGAATACCGGTGCGTTGAGTCCCAGGGTGGCCGGGTCCGGGCCCGCGTGGCCGGGCACCTTCCACACGACGAGCCCCACGGCGATCCCGGTCGCGGTGAGCATGATCAGCGTCCAGAGCACGGAGTACCGTCCGATGCCCAGCGCGTCGGGCAGGGCTCCCCACAGCACCCCCTGCAACTGCTCGGCCGCTCCGCTCACCAGCAGGTACAGCAGGCTGGCTCCGACACCGACGGCGGCCGCAGGCAGGATCAGGGGCAGCAGCGCGCGGGCCGGTGTCGCCGGGGCGGTGGGTGCCTGTTGCGCGGTGTCCTGAGCCACGGGCTCACCATAAACGGACAAAAGGTGCTCAACATCCCGGAAGTGGCGCAACAGAGCCAGGGGCTTGCACCTCACGTCGCGTGAGGCGGCAGCGTGGAGTGCGTACCGAGAAGGGAGCGGAAGTGAGCTACTCCGTAGGACAGGTCGCCGGTTTCGCCGGGGTGACGGTGCGCACGCTGCACCACTACGACGACATCGGCCTGCTCGCCCCGAGTGAGCGCAGCCACGCGGGCCACCGGCGTTACAACGACCACGACCTGGACCGGCTGCAGCAGATCGTGTTCTACCGGGAGCTCGGCTTCCCGCTCGAGGAGGTCGCGGCCCTGCTCGACGACCCGGACGCGGACCCCCGCGCGCACCTGCGCCGCCAGCGCGAACTGCTGACCGCCCGGATCGAGAAGCTGCAGAAGATGGCCGCGGCCGTGGAGCACGCCATGGAGGCACGCAAGATGGGCATCAACCTCACGCCGGAAGAGCGGTTCGAGGTCTTCGGGGACAACGACCCCGAGCAGTACGCGCAGGAGGTGGAGCAGCGCTGGGGCGGCACGGAGGCGTACGCCGAGTCACAGCGCCGCGCCGCCCGTTACACCAAGGACGACTGGAAGCGCATGCAGGCCGAGACCGACGCCTGGCACGAGCGCTACGGCGCCCTGATGGCCGCGGGTGGGCCGCCGGCCGGCGAGGCGGCCATGGACCTGGCCGAGGAACACCGGCAGCACATGAACAAGTGGTTCTACGAGTGCTCCTACGAGATGCACCGCTGCCTTGCGGAGATGTATGTGGCCGACGAGCGCTTCAAGGCGTTCTACGACTCCGTGCGGCCGGGCATGGCCGAGCACCTCAAGGAGGCGATCCTCGCCAACGCCACCCGCCACGCCTAGGACCCTGGCCCGGGCACCTGTGGCCCGGTCCCAGGACCCTGGTCCGGGCACCCTCAGGGGTCGCTTCCGGGGATCACTCCTGAGGGGTCACTCCCGGGCCAGGACCACCGCCGTTCCGTACGCGCACACCTCCGTGCCCACGTCCGCGGCCTCGCTCACGTCGAAGCGGAACGCCAGCACCGCGTTGGCGCCACGCACGCGTGCCTGCTCGACGAGCCGCTCCATCGCCTGGTTGCGGGTCTGCACCAGCGTCTTGGTGAGCCCCTTGAGCTCACCGCCGATCATCGACTTCAGGCCCGCGCCGATCTGGCTGCCGAGGTGCCGGGAGCGGACGGTCAGCCCGAAGACCTCGCCGATGACCTGCTGCACGCGATGGCCCGGCACATCGTTCGTCGTCACGACCAGCACGTCCGGGTGCGGTCCCTGACCGCCGCCGTAGTCCTCGATGCCCATGGTCCACAGCTTCGCCCCGGGGCGCCCGGCGTGCATCCTGTCGACACCGGTGGAACCCGGGGCCGACACCTGGCGTTGATAGCTTTGTGCGGCAGTATCCGGAGGCTGTACCGCCGCCGTGTCCTCCCCACCCCCTCAGGAGCCCGGAACCGTGACGACGCTTGCCCTCGGCCCGAGCTGGCTGGATCCGAACCATCTCCTCGACACCTTCGGCATCTGGGGCCTGCTCCTTGTGGTCTTCGCCGAGTCCGGTCTGCTCATCGGTTTCTTCCTGCCGGGCGACTCCCTGCTGTTCACCTGCGGTCTGCTGATCACCTCGCACCAGATGCACTTCCCCCTGTGGGGAGCGATCGCCCTCATCTGCCTCGCCGCCGTCCTGGGCGACCAGGCGGGCTACATGTTCGGCAAGAAGGTGGGCCCGTCCCTCTTCAACCGCCCCGACTCCCGCCTGTTCAAGCAGGAGAACATCACCAAGGCGCACGAGTTCTTCGAGAAGTACGGCCCGAAGTCGCTGATCCTGGCCCGCTTCGTGCCCGTGGTACGCACGTTCACGCCGATCGTCGCGGGCGTCAGCGGCATGCGTTACCGCTCGTTCGTGACCTTCAACGTCATCGGCGGCGTCCTGTGGGGGGCCGGGGTCACCCTCCTGGGCTCCTGGCTCGGCAACGTCGGCGTCGTCAAGAACAACATCGAGGCGATTCTCATCCTGATCTCCCTCGTCTCGGTCGTCCCGATCGGCATCGAGTTCCTGCGGGCCCGCTCAAAGTCCGGGAAGGCCCCGAAGGCGGACGTCACCCCGGCCCGGGACGAGCCGTACCTCCAGCAGCCGGTGATGGACGACGCCACCACCCGGCTGCGCCGGGTCGAGCCGACGTACCAGGACCAGCACCAGGACCAGTACCAGCACCAGGACCAGCACCACTCCTACGGTGACCAGTCCTACGGCAATCAGCCCTACGCCGACCAGTCCTACGGCAATCAGCCCTACGCCGACCAGCCCCACGGCAATCAGCCCTACGCCGACCAGCCCCACGGCAATCAGCCCTACGCCAACGAGCCCTACGGCAATCAGCCCTACCAGCCCTACGACAACCAGGGCCACCAGCAGCAGTACGGGTACGACCAGTACTACGGACAGCAGCACCCGCAGCAGCAGTACGGCACCCAGCAGGACACCTACGACCCCCACCAGCAGCAGTACCCGTACAACGACGGCTACCACCGCGCCCCGTAGGAGGCTCAGAACCCTCGGGTCCGCTTGGCCGCCCGCCGCCCCGCGGCGGAGCCGCCCGGCATCCTGAGGAACAGCCGCGAGATCTCCGACCCCAGGTTCACCCCGATCGCGATGGCCATGGCGAGCGACACCGCCTTGGCCAGGGACACGAGCCCCTTGTCGATGTTGTTCTGCGCGATCGACAGCAGCCCGAAGTACGTGGCCGAACCCGGCAGCAACGGCCCGATCGCCGCGGTCGTGTACGGCAGCGCCGAAGCGAACCGGTACCGGGACAGCAGTTGCCCGAACAGCCCCACCAGCCCCGCCGCCACCGCCGTGGAGGCGACCGGCGAGATGCCGCCGACGTAGTGCATGGCCCCGTACACCGACCACGCCACGCCCCCGTTGAGGGTCACCCACAGCACGGTGGACCGCTCCTGCTGCAGCAGGACCGCGAAGGTCAGCGACAGCAGCATCGACGCGACGATCTGCAGCACCGGCCGCTGGCTGTCGCCGAGCGCCGTGTCGGGGTTGAGCTGGGCGCCCACCTTCACGCCGAAGTACAGGACCACCAGCACGCCGGTGACGATGCCGACGAAGAAGTACATGACCTCCAGCAGACGCGCGGAGGCGGTGATGTAGAAGCCCGTCAGGCCGTCCTGGACACCGGCCACCAGGGCCCGCCCGGGCAGCAGCGCGAAGAGGCCACCGGTGACGACCGCGGACGCGTTCACGTCCACGTGCGCCACCGTGAGCGCGACGCCCAGCGCCGCGGGCGGCATCGCGGCGATCGTGAACTGGTAGAACTCCGGCAGCCCGCGCCCCGCGCAGAGCCAGGCCAGCCGGTCGCCGAGCATCGCGCCGATCGCGGCCGCCACGAACACGATCGGGTCGCCACCGACGAGCAGGGCGGCCGCGCCGGCGAGCAACCCGGCGGCCGCCGTCAGCGCCCAGCCGGCGTACGGGTGCCGGTTGCGGCGGATCTCGGCGAGCCGCCGGTAGGCCTCCTCCAGCGAGACATGGGTCTCCGGGTCGCTCAGGTCCGCGACGAGCCGGTAGACGGCCGCCAGACGTGTGTAGTCGGTGGCCCGGCGCCGTACCGTCCGGGACGCCGTCACGGGGTCGTCCACCAAGGAGGGCTGGTACGAGATCGACAGCAGGGTGAAGGTGACGTTGGGCTCGCAGCGGTCCAGGGCGTAGGAGCGGCAGACCGCGAACATCGCCGCCTCGACGTCCTCGGCGCCCTCACCACCCGCGAGCAGCAGCTCACCGATGCGCAGGGTGAGGTCCAGCACGCGCGGGACGGCCGGGCCGCCCTCCTCCGCCTTCTGCACCGGTTCCGGCGCCGGTCGTTCGGCGACCGGCATGCGCAGCATCGTGCGCATCCGGTCCTGCCAGGGGGCGTCCTTGGTCAGGCTGACCGTGGGAATGCCGTTCGGCGGCGTGAAGGCGGGCGGGGCCTGCCGGGCGCTGTAGGTGTTCGGCGGGCTGAACGCGGACCCGTCCGGCTCGGTGGCCGGCCCGTGGGGCGCGTCGAGTCCCTTCGGGAGCGCGAACTCGGAGGTGGTCTCCGACTCGCTCCCGGTTCTGGGCGTGGCCAGCCCCTTGGGGAGGGCGAACTCCGAGGTCGTGGACGACTCACTGTCGACCGCGGGGGCCACCGCGGGCCCCGCGGGGAGCCGGCCGGCGCTCCTCGCCTCGTCCGACTGCGGCTTGCGGTCCTCCGCATCCGTCACTGAGCAACGCTCCCTGAACGACACCTTCCGTATGCCTCAGTATGCGCACCGGCATACCAAAGGGCCGCGCCGCCCCCATGGGGTGGACGCGGCCCGAGGGGCAACGGGCGGGTCAGTGACCGCCGTGCTCCTGGAAGCGCTTGCGGGAACGCTCGATCTCCGCCTCGGCGTCGGAGCGGCCGACCCAGTTGGCGCCCTCGACCGACTTGCCGGGCTCCAGGTCCTTGTAGACCTCGAAGAAGTGCTGGATCTCCAGGCGGTCGAACTCCGACACGTGGTGGATGTCCCGCAGGTGCTCCACCCGCGGGTCGGACGCCGGCACGCACAGCAGCTTGTCGTCGCCGCCGGCCTCGTCCGTCATCCGGAACATGCCGATCGCACGGCACTTGATGAGGCAGCCGGGGAACGTCGGCTCGTCCAGGATGACCAGCGCGTCCAGCGGGTCGCCGTCCTCGCCGAGGGTGTTCTCCACGAAGCCGTAGTCGGCCGGGTAGCTGGTCGAAGTGAAGAGTCGACGGTCCAGGCGGATACGACCGGTCTCGTGGTCCACCTCGTACTTGTTCCGCGAACCCTTCGGAATCTCGATCGTGACGTCGAACTCCACCGGTGGCTCCTCCATGATCAGCACATAGTTCTGGTGATTAAGTGTCCCTCACGCAGGTGTGTGATCGCGAAAGGGGCTGGTGGTCGTGCCGGAGCTGAGGGCCTGGCGGGCCGCGAGGCCGTGGCCGGCGCGGGTCACGCGGTCCGCACGGGCACGCCTGAGACGGGCCGCGCAGTCCGTGAGACCGCGGGTCGCACGGCTCACGCGGTCCGCGATACCGCGGGTGACGCGGTCCGCGGGGCCGAAGACCTGGCGGTACACCGCGGGCGCCGCCACCGCCGGGCTGGCGCTGGCCGCCGGTGTGGTGACCGCCGCCGGTCCCTGGGACTCCTCCGGTCAGCGTACGGCCGAGCGGGACCGGGCCGTCGCCCGGGAGCACGCGGGTGGCACAGATCACGGCGCACAGTCCGACAAGTCCGGTTCGTCGGCCGACCGGCCGCGGCCCGCGCCCAGTGCGGCCCTGGTGCTCGTGGGCCTCGGCGGCACCGGCAACACGGTGAAGTCCGCTCCCGCCGGGCCGGCCTTCGCCGACGTCCTGAACCCGCTGCTGAACGACGCGGTGCTCGGCACCCGCAGCACCGCGGCGGTCGTGGCCGTCGCCGACGGCAGGATGCTCTACGCCCGGGGCGCCGACGACGCCCTCGTCCCCGCCTCCACCACGAAGATCGCCACCGCCGTCGCGGCCCTGTCCGCCCTCGGCGACGACCACCGCCTCACCACCCGCGCCGTCCTGGAGCCCGGCACCGGGAACCTGGTCCTGGTCGGCGGCGGCGACCCCACGCTCACCGCCCGCCGTGACGCGCGGGGCTGGGCGAGCCTGCGCACCCTCGCCGCCGACACGGCGGCCGCCCTGCGCGGGCGCGGGGTGGCGCGGGTGACGCTGTCGTACGACACCAGCCTGTTCGCGGGCCCCGAGTTCCACGTCATCGGTGTCAACGGCAACCTCGCCCCGGTCAGCGCCCTGATGACGGACGAGGCCCGCACCGACGACTCGACGCGCGGCCCGGCCCCGCGCGCCATGGATCCGGCGGCCGACGCGGCCCGCGCCTTCGCCCGGTTCCTGGCCGGAGACGGCATCGAGACGACATTCTCCGGGTCCTCCGGGTCCTCCGGGTCCTCCGGGTCCTCCGGGTCCTCCGGGCCCACCGGGGCGACGGGCCGCGCGGAGACCCTCGCGACCGTCTCCTCGCCGCCGCTGTCCGCACTGGTCGAACGCATGCTCACCGACAGCGACAACGACATCGCCGAAGCGCTGGCCCGCCAGACGGCCGCCGCGACCGGGGAACGGACCGACTTCGCCGGTGGCGCGGCCGCGATCGCCGCCCGGCTGACGAGTCTCGGCCTTCCGCTGAACGGCGCCGCGTTCCACGACGGCAGCGGTCTGGACCGCACCGACCGGCTGACGGCGGACCTGCTCACCGCGTTGCTGGTCAAGGCGGGCGACCCGGCCCACCCGGAGCTCCGCCCGGTCCTCACCGGCCTCCCCGTCGCGGGCTTCACCGGCACCCTGGCCACCCGCTACGCCGACGGCGCGGCAGGGCTCGTACGGGCCAAGACGGGCACGCTGACGGGCGTGAACACCCTGGCGGGAACCGTGGTCGACCGCGCGGGCCGCCTGCTGGCCTTCGCCTTCCTCGCGCAGAACACGTCCGGCCCGCAGGCGGCCCAGTCCGTCCTGGACAACGCGGCCACAGCCGTGGCGAGTTGCGGCTGCCGCTAGGGGGTGTCGTTCGGATCACCCCGGGTCCGCGCCACCGCGCCGCCCGCCGACCCCCGCGCCCTTCGCGCCCCGCGACGCCGGGCAACGTTTCACCGAACGCCCCTCGCGACGCGGGCGCCGCAGCAGGAACTCCCGCCCACAACAGACAAACGCGCCCCAAGCCGACCTCCCGCGGCCTGCCCCCGACGGGAGCGCTCACGTACCGTTGACGCATGACGAGCATCGGTGGTGCTGCATCTTCCGGGATGGTCGACTGGAATCTCGCGGTCGCGACCGCGACCCGCCTGGTACGGCCGGGCCCCGAGGTGAGCCGCGACGAGGCCCGCGCCGTCGTCGCGGAACTGCGCCGGCATGCCAAGGCCTCGGAGGAACACGTCCGGGGCTTCACTCGTCTGGGCACCGAGGAGACCCACGAGACCCCCGTGCTCGTGGTCGACCGGCCGGGCTGGGTCCGGGCGAACGTCGCCGGGTTCCGGGAGATCCTCAGGCCGCTGCTGGAGAAGATGCAGGAGCGGCGCGGCAACTCCCCGGGGGGCGCGGTCCTCGGCACCGTCGGCGGCAAGGTCACCGGCGTCGAGCTGGGGATGCTGCTGTCCTTCCTCGCCTCCCGCGTCCTCGGCCAGTACGAGACCTTCGCTCCGCCCACCCGCGACCTCCCGGCCGGTGCGAACGGCGGCGGCCGGCTGCTGCTGGTCGCCCCGAACATCGTCCACGTCGAACGCGAACTCGACGTGGAGCCACACGACTTCCGCCTGTGGGTGTGCCTGCACGAGGAGACGCACCGCACGCAGTTCACCGCGGTGCCCTGGCTGCGCGACCACCTGGAGGGCGAAATCCAGTCTTTCTTGGCGGAGACCGACGTCGACCCCATGACCGTCCTGGAGCGCGTCCGGGACGCCGCCCAGTCGCTCGCCGGCGGCCGCCCCGAGGGCGAGGAGGAGGAAGGCGGGCGCTCCCTCGTCGAGCTGGTGCAGACCCCCGCGCAGCGGGAGATCCTCGGCCGCCTCACCGCCGTGATGTCCCTCCTGGAGGGCCACGCCGACTACGTGATGGACGGGGTGGGCCCGGACGTCGTACCGACCGTCTCGGAGATCCGCGAGAAGTTCCAGCAGCGCCGCGCCAGGGGCGCCTCCCGTCTGGACATGGCCCTGCGCAAACTGCTGGGCCTGGACGCCAAGCTGCGTCAGTACCGGGACGGCGAGCGCTTCGTCCGCGCGGTGGTCGACCAGGTCGGGATGGACGGCTTCAACCGGGCGTGGACCTCGCCCAACACCCTTCCCACCAAGGCCGAGATCGCCAAACCGGCGGACTGGATCGCACGGGTGCACCGGAAGGCGGAGTCGTGAACCTCGCGGACAAGTCGTGAAACGAATCCGGCCGACGGCAGGCGAACGCCACTCCAATCACCCGTCCGAGGGACCGTGAGGCATGGGTAGGCGTGCAATGCTCGGGGAACGGCCCGTTTCTGTCACCATCTACACACTCTGAGTGACCGACCTCGGGCTCACCCCCCGAAAACTTCGTGAAGGGAACCGGACATGGGTCCCCATCCTGCGGTCGCGGCGATACGCCTGGCGGTACGCCGCGTCCTCCACGACATCCTCACCGAACAGACCGCACCCCCGGCCGCCGGCGCCGAGTCCGCCGCGTCCCGCGCGCCCGCGGTGCCCCTCGCGGCTGCCGCATCACCGTCGTCCCCCGCGCGGGACCGGATGCCGCAGCAGCAGACCGGCGCCGAGCCGCCCCCGCACGGGCACCCGCCGGTCCCGGCCCCGCTCAGGCGCACACCGGCCCCGTACGGGCGCACGCCCGCACCGCTCGTGCTCGTGGCCTGCTCCGGCGGCGCGGACTCCATGGCGCTCGCCTCCGCCCTCGCCTTCGAGGCGCCCAAACTCGGCATCCGCGCGGGCGGCATCACCGTCGACCACGGCCTGCAGCCCGGCTCCGACCTGCGCGCCGAGGAGGTCGCCCAGCGGCTGCGCGAACTCGGCCTGGACCCGGTCGAGTCCGTACCCGTGACCGTGGGCCGCGACGGCGGGCCGGAGGCCGCCGCCCGCGCCGCCCGCTACGCCGCCCTCGACGCCGCCGCCGAACGCCACGGCGCCGCCGCGATCCTGCTCGGCCACACCCGTGACGACCAGGCCGAAACCGTCCTGCTCGGCCTCGCCCGCGGCTCCGGCATCCGCTCCCTGTCGGGAATGGCCGCGGTCTCGGGGGCCGGCGGCCGTTACCGCCGCCCCTTCCTGCACATCGACCGGCAGACCGCCCGCAAGGCCTGCATGGTGCAGTCCCTGCCCGTTTGGGACGATCCTCACAACGCCGACCCCGCCTACACCCGCTCCCGGCTCCGCCACGAGGGCCTGCCCGCCCTGGAGAAGGCCCTCGGCAAGGGGGTCGTCGAGGCTCTCGCCCGCACCGCCCAGCTCTCCCGCGACGACGCCGACGCCCTCGACGCCTGGGCCAGCCAGGCCGAGGCCTCGGTACGCGACGCCGCGGGCCGCCTGGAGTGCGCCAAGCTGTACGCCCTGCCCCCCGCCGTGCGCCGCCGCATCCTGCGCCGCGCCGCCATCGAGGCCGGCGCACCGGCCGGATCCCTCTTCGCCCGCCACATCGAGGAAGTCGACCGGCTGATCACCGGTTGGCGAGGCCAGGGAGCCATCAATCTCCCGGGCAAAGTCGTCGCCCAGCGCCAGGGTGGCAGACTGGTGATTCGGCAAGGCTGAATCCCTCCCGCTCCGGGAGGCGGCCGGTCTCCTCCCGGCGGAGGTGCCGGGCGGGCGGTCTCCCCTCGGGGAGCGGCCGGGCGAGCCATAGGTGCGGGACGACCGAAAGTGATGCGGGTGGACGCGAAAGACATGGGTGCCGACCTCAAGCAGGTACTCATCGGCAAGGAAGAGATCGACGCCAAGCTGGCCGAGCTGGCCGCGAAGATCGACGCGGAGTACACGGGCAAGGACCTGCTGATCGTCGGCGTCCTCAAGGGCGCGGTGATGGTCATGGCGGACCTCGCCCGGGCGCTGTCCACCCCCGTCACCATGGACTGGATGGCCGTGTCCTCCTACGGCGCGGGCACCCAGTCCTCGGGCGTCGTGCGGATCCTCAAGGACCTCGACGCCGACATCAAGGGCAAGCACGTCCTGATCGTCGAGGACATCATCGACTCCGGGCTGACCCTGTCCTGGCTGATCAACAACCTCGGCTCCCGCGAGCCCGCCTCGCTGAAGGTGTGCACGCTGCTGCGCAAGCCGGACGCCGCCAAGGTCGCCATCGACGTGGAGTGGGTCGGCTTCGACATCCCCAACGAGTTCGTCGTCGGCTACGGACTCGACTACGCGGAGAAGTACCGAAACCTGCCGTTCGTCGGTACGCTCGCGCCTCACGTCTACGGCGGCTGACCCCGAGGGGCCAAGCGCCGTACGGTGATCGGGAACCCCAGCGGGCCTCGCGCCGTTGGAGCATGCAGACGGTAACGCCAGTCCTCCCGTGCGGCTTCGCGCGACAATGCTGGGGTACCGTCAGAAGAACTGTCTTTATCAGACTCACTATGGCAGGAGGGACGGGGCGGCACCGCTCCGTATGGATGGACGTGAAGCGATACTTCCGTGGGCCGGTCATGTGGATCGTGCTGGCCGTCCTTGCCGTGGTCGTGTTGATGCAGGTCGTCGGCTCGTCCGGCGGCTACAAGACGGTGGACACCGGCCAGGTCGTTGCAGCGATCAATGACAACAGGGTCCAATCGGCCAAGCTGACGACGGGCGACGAGCAGACCGTCAAGGTCCAGCTCAAGAACGGCGAGAAGGTCGACGGCAGCTCGAAGATCCAGGCGAGCTACATCGGCGACCAGGGCGTGACCATCGCCAACACGCTGCAGACCAAGTACCAGGACAAGCAGATCCCGGACGGCTATACGGTCTCGCCGTCCAAGCAGAACCCCTTCGTCGGCGTCCTGCTCTCCTTGCTGCCCTTCGTCCTCATCGTGGTCGTCTTCCTGTTCCTGATGAACCAGATGCAGGGCGGCGGCTCCCGGGTGATGAACTTCGGGAAGTCCAAGGCCAAGCTCATCACCAAGGACACCCCCAAGACGACGTTCTCCGACGTCGCAGGCGCCGACGAGGCGGTCGAGGAGCTCCACGAGATCAAGGAGTTCCTCCAGGAGCCGGCGAAGTTCCAGGCGGTCGGCGCCAAGATCCCCAAGGGCGTGCTGCTCTACGGTCCTCCCGGCACCGGCAAGACCCTGCTCGCGCGTGCCGTCGCGGGCGAGGCGGGCGTCCCGTTCTACTCGATCTCGGGTTCCGACTTCGTCGAGATGTTCGTCGGTGTCGGTGCCTCCCGGGTCCGTGACCTGTTCGAGCAGGCCAAGGCGAACGCCCCGGCCATCGTCTTCGTCGACGAGATCGACGCGGTCGGCCGCCACCGCGGCGCGGGCCTCGGCGGTGGTCACGACGAGCGCGAGCAGACCCTGAACCAGCTGCTCGTCGAGATGGACGGCTTCGACGTCAAGGGCGGTGTGATCCTCATCGCCGCCACGAACCGCCCCGACATCCTCGACCCGGCCCTCCTGCGCCCCGGCCGTTTCGACCGTCAGATCGCGGTCGACCGCCCGGACATGCAGGGCCGTCTGGAGATCCTCAAGGTCCACCAGAAGGGCAAGCCGGTCGCTCCGGACGTCGACCTGGCGGCCGTCGCCCGGCGCACCCCGGGCTTCACCGGCGCCGACCTGTCGAACGTGCTGAACGAAGCGGCGCTGCTCACCGCGCGCAGCGACCGCAAGCTGATCGACAACCAGATGCTGGACGAGGCGATCGACCGTGTGGTCGCGGGCCCGCAGAAGCGGACCCGGATCATGTCGGACAAGGAGAAGAAGATCACCGCGTACCACGAGGGCGGTCACGCCCTGGTCGCGGCGGCCTCGCCGAACTCCGACCCGGTCCACAAGATCACCATCCTGTCCCGGGGCCGCGCCCTCGGTTACACGATGGTCCTGCCGGACGAGGACAAGTACTCGACCACGCGCAACGAGATGCTGGACCAGCTGGCCTACATGCTGGGCGGCCGCGCGGCCGAGGAGCTCGTCTTCCACGACCCCACCACGGGCGCCGCGAACGACATCGAGAAGGCCACCGCCACCGCCCGCGCGATGGTCACGCAGTACGGCATGACCGAGCGTCTGGGCGCCATCAAGTTCGGCGGCGACAACACCGAGCCGTTCCTCGGACGTGAGATGGCTCACCAGCGCGACTACTCGGAAGAGGTCGCCGCGCTGGTGGACGAGGAAGTCAAGAAGCTCATCGAGAACGCGCACAACGAGGCCTGGGAGATCCTGGTCGAGAACCGCGACGTCCTCGACAACCTCGTCCTGGCCCTGCTGGAGAAGGAGACGCTGGGCAAGGAGGAGATCGCCGAGATCTTCGCCCCGATCGTCAAGCGTCCGCCGCGGCCGGCGTGGACCGGCTCCTCCCGGCGCACCCCGTCCACCCGGCCGCCGGTGCTCTCCCCGAAGGAGCTCGCCCTGACCAACGGTGCCAACGGCGCCACGGCGGCGATCAGCACCGTGAAGTCCACGGCGGCCGAGCAGGCCCCGGCTACGGAGCAGGCTCCGGAGGACCGCCCGGAGAGCTGACCGAGCGCACCACTTTCGCCCCGGTGGCCCCACCGGGCCCGGAATGGATGCCGCGCCCCCCAGGTTCTAGCCTTGGGGGCGCGGCATTTCGTATGTCCGCAGATGAGACGCGTGGCCCACACGCGTGACACGCACAGGAACGAGGCACCATGATCGACCCCGTGACGCTGGACGGCGAGGGCTCCATCGGCGAGTTCGACGAGAAGCGAGCCGAGAACGCCGTACGCGAACTCCTGATCGCGGTCGGAGAGGACCCGGACCGCGAGGGTCTGCGCGAGACTCCGGCCCGGGTGGCGCGTGCGTACCGGGAGATATTCGCGGGGCTGTGGCAGAAGCCCGAGGACGTACTGACGACGACGTTCGACCTGGGCCACGACGAGATGGTGCTCGTGAAGGACATCGAAGTCCTGAGCTCCTGCGAGCACCACCTGGTACCGTTCGTCGGATTTGCCCATGTCGGCTACATTCCGTCTTCCGACGGCAAGATCACGGGCCTGTCGAAGCTGGCCCGGCTTGTGGATGTGTACGCCCGTCGCCCGCAGGTGCAAGAACGACTCACCACGCAGATCGCCGACTCCCTGATGAAGATCCTGGAGCCGCGCGGCGTGATCGTGGTCGTCGAGTGTGAACACATGTGCATGACGATGCGCGGAGTGCGGAAGCCGGGCGCGAAGACCATCACGTCGGCGGTACGCGGACAGTTGAGGGATCCCGCCACCCGCAATGAGGCCATGAGCCTCATCATGGCGCGCTGACGACCAGCCCCGTCAGGACGAGCCCCGTCAGGACGAGCCCCGTCAGGACGAGCCCCGTCAGGACGAGCCCCGTCAGGACGAGCCCCGTCAGGACGAGCCCCGTCAGGACGAGCCCCCG
>NZ_JBEYZY010000001.1:528447-569881 GCF_040646295.1 Streptomyces sp. NPDC046197
CCGTCAGGGCGTCTCGACCCGGCGGCGGCTCACGCCACCGGTTCGGCGCCCGGGTGGTCCTCGTCGTCGTCCTCGGGGAGTTTGCAGACGCGCTCCAGGAACAGGGCCGCCGCTATCACGGCGATACCCGCGAGGACCGAGAAACCGGCGTAGATGGCCTGGTCGCGGCGGGCCGGCAGGTCCAGCAGTTCCAGCAGGAAGACGCCCGTGCCGCCGTACATGCCGGCGACGAGGGCGGCCACCAGGGCGCTGGCCTGGCCGAAGACGACCGCGCGGGCCGCCATCAGGGGGTCGACGCCCTTGGCACCGGGACGGCGCTCGCGCTGGGCCTTGAACCGGGCGCGCAGGGAGAGCCCCGTGGACAGCAGGACCACGGCGATCAGGGCGAGGACGACGGGGGCGGCGAGGGGGACGCTGGGGAGCGTCCCCACCGAGTTCCACAGGCGGGCGCCCGCCCAGGACAGCACTCCGGCAACGACGAAGACGCCGGCCAGCACCCGGATGCGCAGCTCTCTCACGGTGTCCTTCAGCTCCCCCGGACTGTGGGCGTGGGCGGCTCGTCCAGGTCTCTGGTCGTGCCCGTGGTGGCGACGTCGTCCTGACGTCGTCGCCTTGACCTTAACGACTACTCGGGCAGCCGGAGTTCCAGGTCCGCGCGCGGCTCGACACCTTCACGGGTGACGACGGTCAGCAGGCCGGCCACGGGACCACGGCCGGGAAGCTGCGCCTCGGGGTCCACGTCGTGCCAGGGGGCGAGCACGAAGGCGCGCTCGTGCGCCCGCGGGTGAGGAAGAGTGAGGTACGGGTCGTCGGAGACGACGTCGGCGTAGCTGACGATGTCGACGTCGATCGTGCGCGGGCCCCAGCGTTCGTCCCGTACCCGGTTGAAGGCCTCCTCGATGGCGTGGGCCCGCTCCAGGAGGGAGGACGGCGGCAGGGTCGTCCTGAGCACCACGATGGCGTTGAAGTACGACGGCTGGGTGCCGGGCTCGACGCCCCACGGCTCGGTCTCGTAGACCGGGGAGACCGCCTTGATCCGCACGCCGGGAGTGTCCTCAAGGGCGTCGACGGCTCCCTGCAGGGTCTCCAGCCGGTTGCCGAGGTTGGAGCCGAGGGAGATCACGGCCCGTTTGGGGTTCTGCAGGGTGGTGTCGGCGGCGTCGACCTGCTCGACGACGGAGGCGGGCACCGGCTGTACGGTCGGGTCGCTGTGACCCTGGGTGAAGGGTACGGTCATACTCGGCTCCGGGTGATGGTGACGGTCACGTCGTCGAAGGGGACCGTGATCGGCGCGTCGGGCTTGTGCACGCAGACCTCGACCTCCTGGACTCCCTCGTGCTTCAGACAGGTCTGGGCGATCCGCTCGGCGAGCGTCTCGATGAGATTCACGGGCTCGCCCTCGACCACGGCCACGACCTCTTCGGCCACGACGCCGTAGTGCACGGTCTTCGCCAGATCGTCGTCGGCCGCGGCCGGGCGGGTGTCCAGCCCCAGAACGAGGTCCACGATGAAGGTCTGGCCCTCCTCGCGTTCCTTGGGGAACACCCCGTGGTGCCCGCGGGCCCTCAGGCCGCGCAGCGCGACACGATCCACGCGAATCACTCCTGCAATCGTCGGTGACGGCCGGTCCGTACCGTGTGCGGGCGACACACCGGCCTCGAATGAATCTACCTGCGGGCACGGACAGAACCGGGCCCCGGCGACGGCGGTCCGAGCCGGGCCCAGGAGGTTTCATCACGCGTTTCCCCTGGGGAACCCGGGTGCTCATGCGTCGGTAGCCGCCCCTACCCGGAGGTAGGTGATTCCAACCACTTCTTGGTCCCTGCGGAGCCGCCTACCCACTCAGGCGGGTGTCTCGTCTTCCTCGTCCCCGTCGGATTCGGTCAGAACCGGGGAGGCGTGGTGCGACCAGAGTTTCCAGCCCAGCGGTGTGCGCCGGAACACATTCGTGGCGACCACGAGCTGCCCGACGAGCGGGCCGAGCTCCTCGCCCTCCTGCGGGGCCGGGCCGCCGCTGAGGATGTTCTCGGTGCAGGTCACCAGTGCGGTGTCGCCGGTGACCGAGACGTGCACGTCGGTGAGGAAGAACTGGATGTAGTCGGTGTTCGCCATGATCAGCGCGTAGGACCTGAGGACCTCGCCGCGGCCGGTGAGTACCGGCCAGCCGGGGTGCACGCAGGAGATCACGCCTGCGTCGGCCGGGTCGTGGTACCCCTCGTCGACGCCCAGGTCGGACGGCGTGAGCCAGAGTGCGGACAGTTCCTCGAAGTCGCCCTGCTCCATCGCCTCGTAGAAGGCGGTGTTGGCGGCCTCCACCTGTTCGACGTCGGTGTGGGGGGCGCTCACCGGGCTCCTTCTGCGCTGCGTGGTGCGCCTGCGGCGGCGCGCGCTCCTTCCACGGCCCGTGCGACCCGTACCGCATCCGCCGTCGCGCGCACCTCGTGCACGCGCACGGCCCACGCGCCGGCGTGCGCGGCGAGCGCGGAGACGGCGGCCGTCGCGGCGTCACGCTCCCGCGCGGGCGGCGGCGCGCCCTCAGGGCCCGCGAGGACACGGCCGAGGAACCGCTTGCGGGACGCGGCGACCAGCACCGGGTGGCCGAGGCCCAGCAGGCGGTCGAGGTGGGCGAGGAGCGCCAGGTCGTGCTCGGAGTCCTTGGAGAAGCCGAGGCCGGGGTCGACGACGATGCGGTCGGGGGCGATGCCGCCCTCCAGAAGGGCCTGCACGCGCGCGTGCAGCTCACCGACGACCTCGGTGACGACGTCGGCGTACCGCCCCCCGACATTGCCGCCCTGGAGGAAGCCGCGCCAGTGCATGACGACGAAGGGCGCGCCCGCGTCCGCCACCACCGGGACCATGGCGGGGTCCGCGAGTCCGCCGCTGACGTCGTTCACGAGGGCGGCGCCGGATGCGAGCGCCTGCTCGGCGACGGTGGCGCGCATGGTGTCGACGGAGACAGTCACGCCTTCGGAGGCGAGGCCGCGGACGACGGGGACGACGCGCCTGAGCTCCTCGGCCTCGTCGACGCGGGTGGCACCGGGGCGAGTGGACTCACCGCCCACGTCGACCAGGTCCGCGCCCTGGGCCACCAGTTCGAGGCCGTGCTTGACGGCGGCGGTCGTGTCGAACCAGCGGCCGCCGTCGGAGAAGGAGTCGGGGGTCACGTTCACGACCCCCATGACCGCGCAGCGGTCCCATGCCGGAAGGCCCGCCACTCGGCCGCGCCCGCTCTGGTTGCTCATACGTTCAGCGTAGGCCCCGGGTGCGGCCGTGACGTCCGGCGGCCCGGGCGGAAGCCCCCGGCTGGAGCGGGCTCTTGCCCGGGCCGCCCGGGGTTCAGGCAGCGCGGACGTCTCGTTCCGCCACCGCGTGCGCGCAGGGCCGCTCCACGGTCCTGCGGCGGCGCAGGAAGCGCGGCAGCGGCAGGGCGACGTTGACGAAGCCCTCCGCCTGCATGATGGCCAGGCCGATGCGTGCCAGGTCGCCGGAGGCGCGGTAGACGAGGAACCGCGGCTCCCAGCGGGGCTGGAACTTGGCGTTGAACTTGTACAGCGACTCGATCTGGAACCAGCGGGAGAGGAAGACCAACAGTCCGCGCCAGGCGCGCAGCACCGGGCCGGCGCCGATCTTCTCGCCGCGCGCCAGCGCCGAGCGGAACATCGCGAAGTTCAGCGAGACCTGCTTGATGCCGAGCTTCGGGGCGGCCTGGAGGGTGGCGACGATCAGCAGTTCGTTCATGCCGGGGTCCGCCGAGCGGTCGCGCCGCATCAGCTCCAGGGAGGCGCCGTCCGTGCCCCACGGCACGAAGTGGAGGATCGCCTTGAGGTCGCCGTAGGGGCCGGGCTCGTCGTCCTGCTTGTGGGCGGTGGCTATCAGGCAGTCGCCGTCGGAGGGGTCGCCGATGCGGCCGAGTGCCATGGAGAAGCCGCGCTCGGTGTCGGTGCCGCGCCAGTCC
Organism: Streptomyces sp. NPDC046197; assembly: GCF_040646295.1. Taxonomy (NCBI): domain Bacteria; kingdom Bacillati; phylum Actinomycetota; class Actinomycetes; order Kitasatosporales; family Streptomycetaceae; genus Streptomyces; species Streptomyces sp. NPDC046197. The sequence goes on from NZ_JBEYZY010000001.1 coordinate 532,403, forward strand.
TCCGCGGCCCGCCGGATGCGCTCCAGCTCGGCCTCGCCGAGGTCATGGATGCGCCGGACCCGGGTTTCGTAGCCGGCCCGCTCGATGCGCTTGACCATTTGACGGACGTTGCGCATCGCGCGTCCGGCGAGTGAGAAATCCGCGACGTCCACCACCGCCTCGTCGCCCAACTCCAGGGCGTCGAGCCCGGTCTCGCGGGTCCACACCTCACCGCCGGTCTCCGAGCAGCCCACGACCGCGGGCGTCCAGGAGTGCGCCTTGGCCTCGTCCATGAAGCGCTCGATGGCGCCCGGCCAGGCCTCGACGTCACCGATCGGGTCACCGCTGGCGAGCATCACACCGGACACGACGCGGTACGTCACCGCCGCCTTGCCGCTGGGCGAGAACACGACCGCCTTGTCGCGGCGCAGCGCGAAGTGGCCGAGGGAGTCGCGGCTGCCGTGCTTGTGCAGCAGGGCGCGCAGCTGTGCCTCGTCCTCCTCGGTCAGCCGCGCGGCCGGGTGCTCCGGGCGGAAGGCGAGGTAGATGGTGGTGACCGCGGTCAGCCAGCCGAGGGCGCCGAGGGAGAAGGCGACGGTCCAGGAGGCGTTGCCCTGGTAGTCGACGGGTCCCTCGAAGCCGAACAGGCCGTAGACGACATGGGTCAGACGGTCGGCGAGGCTCGGGTTGCCGACCATGCGGTGCGGGTGGACGCTGACGATCACCATGCCGAGGGCGAGCGAACCGGCGCTCATGAGGATCAGGTTGGCGAGCGCCCGCCACCGGCTGCGGGGGTCGGGCAGCGCCGCGAACTCCTTGCGGTGGATCAGCAGCGGCGCCAGCAGCGCGAGTGAGATGATCAGACCCACGGTCGAGTGCCGGTAGACGAACTGCGCCGCGGCGCCCGCAGGAAGGAGTGCCACCGCCGCGCGCCAGGCCCGGCGCTTGCGTCGCTTCAGACCGTGGGCGAGCAGCAGCAACAGCACGCCCGCGCTGAGCGAGAGGGCTGCGGCGAAGGGCCCGAACGAGCCCGGCAGTACCTCCGCAAGGGCGTGCATACGGCTGTGCCGGAAGCGCGGGAAGACACCCGCGGCAATGTCCAGGAGGCCGACGACGGCGCAGGCCCTGCCGACCAGTGCGGGGACGACCTCGGGACGGGGGCCGCGGAGCATCCGCCGCACCCGGCTTGATCGGCCCGGAACCTCGGTTGACATTTCCCCATCTATCCTGACAGACATCGCATCCCGTAGTTCTGCGAGAGACCTTGAATCCGGTGCCGACCCGGGCATCCGGCGACATTGCGCCCTCTAGGACGGTGTCTCGGGGAGGTAGGTTCACTCCCCGCCGGAAAGTCGGGACAAAGGCCAAGGAAAGGCCTGGGCAAGTCGTCACCAAGAAGCTGGTGACGGGTCCGGGCGGGAAGTGCAGGCAGGTAAGAGTCCATGGGTCTCACAAGTAAGAAAGTGCTGCTGCTGGCGGTCGTGTGTGCCGTCCTGCTGTTCGTCGGCACGGTGTGGCTTTGGCCACGCCTGGCACGCCGCAACTGGCGGGCCGTCGGCGGGCGCATCGGCCTGCTGCTGGCCACACAGGTGGCGCTGTTCGCCTGCGTGGGGCTCTACGCCAACCAGAGTTTCGGGTTCTACGCCAGCTGGGCAGACCTGTTCGGTCAGGAGACCGACCAGGGTGTCGTCGTCGACCAGTCGGCGAACGGCGGTTCGGGCGGACCGCTCCAGGTGGTCAGCACGCAGCGGGTGCCGGTGTCCGGCGCGGCGCTGCCGCAGGTCGCGGGCCAGATCCAGAAGGTCGACATCATGGGGCGGACGACGCACATCGCCTCGCCCGCGTACATCTACCTTCCGCCGGAGTACTTCCAGCCGCAGTACCGCGCGCGGACGTTCCCGGCCGCGGTCGTCCTCACCGGGTACCCCGGCACCGCCCACGCGCTCGTCAGCAAGCTGAAATACCCGGCCACGGCACAGGATCTCGCCAAGAAGGGGCGGATGCAGCCGATGGTCCTGGTCATGCTGCGGCCCACGGTGGCCCCGCCGCGTGACACGGAGTGCGTCGACATTCCGGGCGGCCCGCAGACCGAGACCTTCTTCGCCAAGGATCTGCGCGAGGCCGTGACGGGTCACTACCGGGTCGGCAAGGCGGCGGGCAGCTGGGGCATCATCGGTGACTCCACGGGCGGTTACTGCGCGCTGAAACTCGCCGTGCACCATCCCGAGGCCTACGCCGCCGGGGTGGGCCTCTCCCCTTACTACAAGGCGCCGACCGACCCCACCACGGGCGACCTGTTCCACGGGAACAAGAATCTGCAGAATCGTGCCGACCTGCTGTGGAGCATCAAGCACCTGCCGGCGCCCGACACTTCGCTGCTGGTCACCAGCAGCAAGGACGGGGAGAGCAACTACAAGCCCACCGTGCAGTTCATCAACGCGGTGAAGGCGACGAACAAGACCCGCATCTCGTCGATCATCCTCGGCAGCGGGGGACACAACTTCAACACCTGGATGCGGGAGATCCCGCCGTCGCTGCAGTGGATGAGCGGGCGTCTGACGGAACGCTGAACGATCTTGTTGATCCGGCGACGGGTGAACCCACCCGTTTCGCCGGGGGAAAAGGGGGCGGGGCTGCTGATGTCGTGTGAACGTTTCGGTGTGGCTGGCTTTTTACGGGGCGGGCCACCACGATTCGCCTACGCGCGGTAAGTTTCTGGCCATGCCACGTGGACGTCACCGCCATTCCCCACCTTTGCACAGGCTGCTGCCTCCTTCGGCGATCGCCGGCGTCTCCCTCGTCTGCGCCCTCGCCCCCTGGGTGTTCACGGAACCGATGGTGCTGCGCTCGCTCGCCGCGGCCGCCGCGGCGACCGCGGTCCTCGGCGCGATCGTCCTGCGCCGCTGGGACACACAGGCCGGCAGGCAGGTCGCCGATCTCACCCGCGCACGGGTGAGCGACGAGTGGCGATTCGAGGAACGGGTCGCCGAACTCGAGACGGATCTGGAGGAGTCGCGCGAGCTGCGCGTCCGCCTGGAGCACAAACTCCGGGCGAAGCGGGCGGAGCTGGCGGGGCTGCGCAACGAGCACGCGGCGCTGCTGCGGCGGTACGCCACGGCGGAGACCGAGCGCGCGAGCGCTCTGGAGGGCCGCCGCCTGCTGGAGATCGAGACCTCGTCCGACCTGCCCGCGCTGCCGCCCGCGAGGCAGGACCGGGCGGAGTCGGCGGGCGTGCGGGAAGAGGCCGCGGCGATGACGGGTGCGACGGCCGAGGCCGCCGGGCGCGTCCGCGAGGAAGCCGCGGAGTCCGCAGGGACCGCAGAGTCTGCAGAGTCTTCGGAGAGCGTGGGGACTTCAGGGACCGCCGAGGCCCCCGAGACCCCGGACGACGAGAAGGGGCAGGCCGCTCCGGCGGTCTTCTCGCCCGCGGGATCCCACCTCTTCCTGCGGGCCAAGGCCGCGCTGGCACGCTTCGACGCGGACGACGACCGGCCGGCCACGGCTGCCGCGGCGGGCACGGCGGACACGGCCGCGAAGGCCGGTGCGCCGGCCGACGCCTCGGTCGACGCCTCGCCGGACACCGAGCCCACGAAGGACGCGCCCGCCGCCTCCGACGGTGGCGCCGCCGAGTCGGGGCCCGCGCGGGAGGACGAAGCGCAGGGGCAGCCCGAGGCGGCCGACGCGCAGGAGCACGCGGTCGCCACGTCCCCGGCCAGGTCCGCCAAGCCCGCGCAGCAGCCCACGGGGCACTTCACCGTGCCGACCGCGGTGGCCGTCGTACCGGCCGCACCCGTGCGACGACCGGTGGTCGAGGGCGGGTTCGACTTCTTCGGTACGAAGCAGGACGCGCCGTCCGACGCCCTGGAGGCGGTCCAGAACGAGGACCTCGCCGACGTCGTCGGCCAGGAAGCCCTCGCGCTGCACAAGGCCGAGTCCGAGTCGCAGTTCAAGCCGGCCGACGAGGAAGCCCGAGGGGTGGGGCAGGTCATCGACCTGACGGCCCACGACGAGACCGAACAGATCGACGTCCAGGGTCTGCGCACGGCGGCGTCCTGAGGAGGGCGGGGCGTCCTGGGGGCGGCAGCGCCTGAGGACGGTACAAGGACCTTGCGGCACATCGGGCGCGGCCCCTCCGGGGGCCGCGCTCATGCCATCCAGCGGTCCGGCCGAGCCTCGCGCCGCCCCGTCCGCGACCGTTCCGCCTGCCCCCGCAACAGCTCCGCCGCCTCCCCGGCGTCCCGCAACCTCGCGGTGACCGTCTTGTTGGCGCCGGTGTCCACGTGGACGTCGGCAACGCCCCACAGCCGCTTCCAAGGTCCCTGGGTCAACCGCGCGCTCTGCACCTTCGCGTGCGGCACCAGCGCCAGCCGGCGCCGCAGCAGCCCGTGCCGCACGGCGAACACCGCGTCCGTGACGACGACCCCGTACCCACGCCACCACACCGGCGCGCACCACCGCGCGCGCCGCGGCGGGCGCACCACCGAGGAGGCCGCCGGCACCGTCACCCCCGGCAGCACACGCGCGACCACCGACTCGGCGACCTTCCGTGGAGCGACCGGCAGCAGCACGGAGTTCGACGAGCCGGCCACGTCCAGCTCCACCCGCACCCAGCCGCCCCCGCTCCCGGCTCTGCTCGAGCGGAGGGACCCCCATCGCCGCCACAGCAGCGGCTCCACGATGCGCACGGTCTGCACCCGCCCCGGAGGCACGGTTTCGTGCGTGCGGTCCAGCAGCCCCCGGTCGATCCGCAACCCGTCAGGCGACTCGCTCACCGTCCAGTCGTACTCCCCGACGAACCGCCCCGCGCTGCTCGCCCCGGCCGTGCCGAGCAGCGGCACCCCGGCCGCGAGCACCGTCCACACGCTGTGGGTGGCCAGCCACAGCACCGGCGGTACGACGAGCGCGGCGACCAGCGAGCCCCAGGTCGTGCCGGTCAGCAGCAGGGACACGGCGAGCGTGCGCGGCGGCACGCGCACGAGCTCCCGCGCGGGTGCCTCGCCGACCTCCTGTGCGGTCTCCGGTGCGAAACCGGCCGCACGCGCGAGCAGTTCGGCCCGGAGCGCACGTGCCTCGTCCTGTCCGAGGAAAGCCAGTTCGTCCTTCTTGTCCGTCCCGATCACGTCGAGTCTGAGCTTCGCCACCCCCGCGACCCTCGCGAGCAGCGGCTGGTTGACATCGACGGCCTGGATCCGTTCGAGCCGGATGTGCGCGGTACGGCGGAACAACAGGCCGGTGCGTATGCGCAGTTCGGTGTCGGTCACCGCGAAGTGGGTGAACCACCAGGACAAGAAGCCGTGGACGGCGGCCGCCGGCACGAGTACCGCGAGCCCGATCAGCACGGTGGTCGTGGTCAGCCGGGTCAGCTGTTCACGGGCCTGGTCGGGGTCGTGCACGGCCCATCCCGCGAGCACCGCGACCGGCGCCCACGCCCGGCGCAGTGGTGTCACGGGGTGCAGCCGCCGTTCGATCACCGGCCCCCGTTCCGGCCCGGTCGCCTCGCCGCCGTACCCGCCGTCCCCGGGGTCCTTCGCCACGGCGCCCTCGCCCCCCGCCGGTGTCACAGGCCTGCCGATCGCGCCTCGCCCAGCTCCGTGAGCCGGTCACGCAGCCGTTCCGCCTCGGCCGGGTCGAGGCCGGGGATGGTCGCGTCGGTCGCCGCGGCCGCGGTGTGCAGCTGCACGGTGGCCAGCCCGAAGTGCCGCTCCACGGGCCCGGAGGTGACCTCGACCAGCTGCATCCGCCCGTACGGCACGACGGTTTCCTGCCGCCACAGCACGCCCCGGCTGATCAGCAGGTCGTCGGCCCGCTCCGCGTACCGCCAGGAGCGCCAGTTCCGGCCGAGCAGCACCCAGCCCCACACCATCAGCGCCGGCGGCAGCAGGGCGAAGGCGGCCCAGGCGAGCCCGGCGAGGACCGCGAGCAGCAGTCCGAGGGCCACTGCGAGCAGCCCCAGCCACACCACCAGCAACAGCCGCCGCATCCGCAGCAGGCCTGGCGGCAGCGCGTTCCACACCGGCTCGCCCGTCGCCTGCGCGCTCCCCCCGCTCCCCGTTTCCATGGGGCAAGGGTACGTAGGAGAGACTGTGTCCATGACTCCTACGACGGAGACCACGGTCGGGATCGGCGGCGCCGCGGAGAGCACCGACATGGTGCTCAACATCGGGCCGCAGCACCCCTCGACGCACGGCGTGCTGAGGCTGCGGCTCCTGCTGGACGGCGAGCGCATCACGCGCGCGGAGCCGGTGATCGGCTACATGCACCGCGGTGCGGAGAAGCTCTTCGAGGCGCGCGACTACCGCCAGATCATCATGCTGGCCAACCGCCACGACTGGCTGTCGGCCTTCTCCAACGAGCTGGGCGTGGTCCTCGCGGTGGAGCGGATGCTCGGTATGGAGGTGCCCGAGCGTGCGGTGTGGACGCGCACGCTGCTCGCGGAGCTCAACCGGGTGCTGAACCACCTGATGTTCCTCGGCTCGTACCCGCTGGAGCTCGGCGGCATCACCCCGGTCTTCTACGCGTTCCGGGAGCGGGAGGTCCTGCAGAACGTCATGGAGGAGGTCTCCGGCGGCCGGATGCACTACATGTTCAACCGCGTCGGCGGCCTCAAGGAGGACCTGCCGGCCGGGTGGGCCACGCGAGCGCGTGCCGCCGTCGCCGCCGTGCGCTCGCGCATGGACGTCTTCGACGACCTGGTGCTCGGCAACGAGATCTTCCGGGGGCGCACACGGGGCGTGGGGGCGCTCGCGCCCCGCGCCGTGCACGCCTACGGCGTGAGCGGACCGATCGCGCGCGCCTCGGGTGTCGACTTCGACCTGAGGCGTGACGAACCGTACCTGGCCTACGGCGAGCTGCAGGACACGCTCAAGGTCGTCACCCGCCGGGAAGGTGACTGCCTGGCCCGCTTCGAGTGTCTCCTGGAGCAGACCCACAACGCCCTGGACCTCGCCGACGCCTGTCTGGACCGCCTTGCCGAGCTGCCGCCCGGCCCGATCAACCAGCGGCTGCCGAAGGTCCTGAAGGCGCCCGAGGGGCACACGTACGCCTGGACCGAGAACCCGCTCGGCATCAACGGCTACTACCTGGTCAGCAAGGGCGACAAGACCCCGTACCGGCTGAAGCTGCGGTCGGCCTCGTACAACAACATCCAGGTCCTCACCGAGCTGCTGCCGGGCACGCTGGTCGCGGACATGGTGGCGATCCTCGGGTCGATGTTCTTCGTGGTCGGCGACATCGACAAGTAGTCGGGGCCTCGGCAGGTGGTCGGGGCATCGACGAACAGCGGGGCCGCCGGCCGGCGCCCGTTGGGGCCCGCGCCGGACGGGAGCGGCTCACGGGGAGAGCGGGTCCGGGACTCCCACCGGCTGCAGCAGCCAACCGAAGTCGCCGAGCCCGCCCGTGGCCGTGAGCTCCGCGGCTTCCCCGGCACTCGCGAGGGCGCGCACGTACTCCGCGGGGCGCGTGGAGGCGAGCGCGAGCGGAGGACGTGCGCCGGTGATACCCAGGGAGCTGAGCGCGTCGCGCTGCGTGAGCAGGCGCGCGCCGGGGGGCGCACTCGCGGCGCACGCGTCCAGGGCGACGTGCGCCGTGATGTCGCAGGATCCGTCCGGCACGGGTGCCGTCTCCCGGCCGTCCCGGAAGCCCGTGAGCGTTCCGAAGGGCGGTCGTGCCCCGGCCGTGTGCCCGTAGTCGACGGCCACGGCCAGGCCCCGGTCGACGCGGGAGACCGCGGCGGCCCAGGCGGCGTCCCTGGGCGCGCCGATCTCCGCGCGGAAGCCCTGCTCGGCCGGCAGCGGCCACCACCGCGCCAGCCACTGCGCCTGCGCCCCCGAGACCGGCTCCCCGAGCCGCTCGGCCCCGTCCCGCCGGACCAGGACCAGACGCGGTACGCCTGAGGCGTCCGCCTCCGCCACCTGCACCGGCACGTTGTCCAGCCACTCGTTGGCGAAGAGCAGCCCGGTGATCCCGCGGGGCGGCTCGGTCAGCCACTCGACGCGGTGATCGAGACCCGGGGGACGATCGGCGACTTCGACGGCGTACGCGCGCGTGCGGGACGCCACGTCCCCGGGCAGCGCGGCGAGCACCCCGCCGACCAGCTCACCCCGCCCGGCCGCCATGTCCACGAAGTCGAGCGCCGTGGGCCGGCCCAGCGCCTCGTCGACCCGGCACAGCAGCCGTGCGACGGCCACCGCGAACAGCGGGGAGGCGTGCACCGACGTACGGAAGTGCCCGGCCGGTCCCTCGGGCCGCCGGTAGAAGCCGCCCGGCCCGTACAGGGCGTCCTCCGCCGCCGCACGCCAGTCGCGCCACTCGTCTCCTGTGTCGTCCGTCACCCCGCCAGACTAGGGGTGTCGTTCGGATCACCCCGGGGCCCGATCCGAGGCGATCCCAACGACACCCCCTGAGCGCACAGATGATCACGGCCTCCACCTTGGGGAGTACGAGGAATGGATACGGATCGATCCTCCGGTTGACCCCTGCACACATCACACTTACCTACTCTGGGTTACGTGCAGCGCCTCTATGACTTCCTCCGCAGGCACCCGATGTGGGTCGACGGCTCCTGGGCCCTCGTCCTGCTCGGGCTTTCCGGCGCGAGCGCATCGAGCGTCAACGGGGCGCCGGACCACCACGGATCGGTCGGTGCGGCCCTGGGGGTGTCGGCCGTCATGTGCCTGGTGATCGCGCTGCGCCGCCGTATGCCGGAGCAGATGCTGCTGCTGGCGGCTGCGACGGGCGCGGCGCAGCTCGTGCTGAACGTCGAGACGACGGTCGCCGACTTCGCCATGCTGGTGATCATCTACACGGTGGCCGCGGTCGGTGTCCGCTGGGCCTCCCGGTTCGCCCTGGTCGGCGGGCTGTGCGCGGCGACCCTGGCGCAGATCCGCTGGCCGCAGCAGCACACCAGCGTCCTCGGCAACGTGGCCCTGGCCGTCTTCCAGACCGTGCCCTTCGCCCTGGCCTGGGTGCTCGGCGACTCCATGCGCACCCGGCGCGCCTACTTCGCGCAGCTGGAGGAGCGTGCCGCCCGTCTGGAGAAGGAGCGCGAGGCGCAGTCCAAGGTGGCGGTCGCCGCGGAGCGCGCCAGGATCGCCCGCGAACTGCACGACGTGGTCGCGCACAACGTGTCGGTGATGGTGGTGCAGGCCGACGGTGCCGCCTATGTCCTCGACGCCGCCCCCGACCAGGCGAAGAAGGCCCTGGAGACGATCTCCTCCACCGGCCGTCAGGCGCTGGCGGAGATGCGCCGGCTGCTGGGCGTGCTGCGTACCGGGGAGCACCAGGAGAGCGGCGAGTACGTGCCGCAGCCCGACGTCCAGCAGATCGAGGAGCTCGTCCAGCAGTGCCGCGGCTCCGGACTGCCCGTCGACTTCAGGATCGAGGGCACCCCGCGCCCGCTGCCCAGCGGCGTCGAGCTCACCGCCTACCGCATCGTGCAGGAAGCCCTCACCAACACCCGCAAGCACGGCGGGCCGAACGCGGGCGCGAGCGTGCGCCTGGTCTACTTCGACGACGGTCTCGGCCTGCTCGTCGAGGACGACGGCAAGGGCGCCCCGCACGAGCTGTACGAGGAGGGCGGCGCCGACGGCCGGGGGCACGGCCTGATCGGCATGCGCGAACGGATCGGCATGGTCGGCGGCACGCTGGACGCGGGCCCGCGTCCAGGCGGAGGATTCCGCATCAGCGCCCTGCTCCCGCTCAAACCGGTGCACTGACGCGGCCCCACGACCGACCCCCTGGCCGGCCCGGCCACGCCGTGCACCGGCCCGCCGCCGGCCGGGCGACCCGACGACCCGAGACCCCGGCCTGACGGCCTGACGGCCTGACGACCTGACGACCTGACGACCTGACGACCAACGGAAGAGGACCCCGATGACGATCCGCGTGATGCTCGTCGACGACCAGGTGCTGCTGCGCACCGGGTTCCGGATGGTGCTCGCCGCCCAGCCGGACATGGAGGTCGTCGCCGAGGCGGGCGACGGCGTCGAGGCCCTCCAGGTGCTGCGCTCGACCGCGGTCGACGTGATCCTCATGGACGTGCGCATGCCGAAGCTGGACGGTGTGGAGACCACCCGGCGCGTCTGCGAGGAACCCAACCCGCCGAAGGTGCTGATCCTGACCACCTTCGACCTCGACGAGTACGCGTTCTCCGGGCTCAAGGCGGGCGCCTCCGGCTTCATGCTCAAGGACGTGCCGCCGGGTGATCTGCTCGCCGCCATCCGCGCCGTGCACAGCGGCGACGCCGTCGTGGCGCCTTCCACCACCCGCCGCCTGCTCGACCGCTTCGCGCCGATGCTGCCCTCCGGCGCCACGGAACCCGAGCACAAGGAACTGGAGCGGCTCACCGACCGCGAGCGCGAGGTGATGGTGCTGGTCGCGCAGGGCCTGTCGAACGGTGAGATCGCGGCCCGGCTCGTGCTGTCCGAGGCGACCGTGAAGACCCACGTCGGCCGCATCCTGACCAAACTGGGCCTGCGCGACCGGGTACAGGTGGTGGTCCTCGCCTACGAGACGGGACTCGTGCGGGCCGGCGGACACGGCTGACCGGCACCCGCGGCCGTCGGTAGGGTCGGCCCATGCTTCTGTGGATCAACGGCCCTTTCGGCGGTGGCAAGACACAGACCGCACATGAGATGCAGCGCCGCCTGCCCGGCAGCGTCCTCTGCGACCCCGAGCACGCCGGCTTCGGCCTGCACCGCATGCTGCCGCCCGAACTGCGCGGTGACTTCCAGGACTTGGCGGCCTGGCGACAGGGCGTGGTCGAGGTCCTCGACCTGACCCTCAGCCGGCACGACGGCGTCGTGATCGCCCCCATGACGGTCACCGACTCCGGCTGTTTCGCCGAGACGGTCGGCCGGCTGCGCGAACTCGGCCATGACGTACGTCACTTCACGCTGCTCGCCGAGCGCGAGACCGTCCTCAGGCGGCTGCGGGAACGAGGCTTCGGACATCTGCTCCAGTACGTCGGTGGCAGGAATGCCGGCCTGGGGCGGGAGACCTGGGCAGTGCGGCAGCTCGACCACTGTCTGGAGCGGCTGCGGGAGCCCGAGTTCGCCGAGCACCTCTGGACGGACCACTCGACCGTGCCGAAGACGGCGGACCGGATCGCCGTCCTGGCCGGCCTGACGCTGAGACCCAACCGCGAAGGTCCTCTGCGGTCCCGGCTCAGGCAGGCCAGGATCGGCCTCCGGCACATCCGGTTCGACTGACCGGCCGTCTGCCCCACGCCCTGCCCGACGGCTGCCTTGTGGCTGTCGGACGGCGGCTGTCGGACGGCTGCCGGGCGCCCAGGGGTGCCGTTCGGCTACCGGAGTATTCCTTCGAGGAAGTCGCTGCCCAGGCGGGCCACCATGGCCACGTCCAGCTGGTGGAAGACGTACCGTCCGCGGCGGCGGGTGGTGACCAGGCCGGCCTTCTTCAGCACGCTCAGGTGCCGGGATATCTCCGGGGCCGTCATCCCGTGCACCTGGGTCAGCTCGCCGGTGGTGAACGCGCTGCGGGCCAGGCTGCGGCACAGCCGCATCCGCACCGGGTGGGACAGGGCGGTCATCCGCAGGGTCAACTGCTCGACCGAGGGCGGGGCGGCGAGTTCCGCAGAGCCGACCGGATAGTGCAGCACCGGCTGCCAGCCGTACCGGTGCAGCACCATCAGGTGCGGCCAGCCCAGGCTCGTCGGCATGAGCAGCAGGCCACCGTCCGCCGTGGCCGTACGGCCCTCGCCGAGCTTGTCGACCGTGATCCGCCCGGCGGCCTCGTCCACCACCACCGCCGGGGACACCGCGGTCAGTGCCTCGGCCAGGCCCTTGCGGCGCAGGAGCTCCGTCTTGTGTCGGGCGTCCGCCGCGAGCTGGTGGCGCAGCCGGGACCATGTCTCCGCGAAGAAGGCCTGCTCGCAGTCCTGGAGGAACTGCCGCAGCCAGGCCCGGATCCTGGGCGGGTCGGCAAGCAGCCGCTCGCTGAAGCGCACCTGCTGCGGTCCGCGCGCGGCGGCCAGCTCCAGCGCGCGGCGGCGCAGTTCGGGGTCGGCGAGCGGGCCCGGACCCGGTGTGCCGTACGGGAACGCGCAGGTGAACTCCAGGGCCGCGTCCACGAACTGCTCGTCCGAGAGCTTGTCGAGCAGGTCCAGGTCCTCGGCCAGCGTCTGGCCCGGCAGCGCGGTGCCACCCGGTATCCCCGCGAACGGCAGGAACAGGTCGGAGAAAGTCGTCCGCCACAGGAAGTCGGCTTCGCACATCCGGTCGGCCAGGTGGGAGTCGAGACGCGCGGTCACGCTCGTCACCCAGCCCTGGAGACCCGGATGGTGCCCCGGCTCGGACAGCGCGTGCAGCGCCATGCCGAGCTCGGCCAGGGGGGAGGGAACGACGGCGACCCTCTCCGGCCGCAGCCCCGTGATGTCGATGCGCACGCTCATGGACTCATGGTGCACCCCGCCACTGACAACGCGGCCGCCGATTGACGGCGGCCGTCAATCGAGGCGACTTCGCCGCCGTACCGGCGCAGTCTGGGACGGCCGGGGCAGCCGCGGAGCCTTCCGGATCCCTGTCACACGTCCCGAAGAGCGAGTCGCCATGAGTATCACCCAGCAGTACTTCCTCGACGCCCACCGCGCCCGGCAGCACGGTCGGGCGGCCCCGCCCGCGCCGGGCACCGCCGACTGGCGGGCCGTGCGCGAACTGCGTGACTACCGGCGGTTCCGGGCCGTCCTGGCCGGGCGGCCGGCCCGCGGGCGGATCCGGTCGGCGATACACCGCACCATGCGCCGGGGCCTGATCCGCGGTGATCCGAACGACACCCCGTAGGCCGACGGCTGCGCCCGCGGCCGGGCTCCACCTGCTGATCCCCCCGGGACGTCTACAGGTCGCCCAGCCGTGCGGTGAACTCCGCGACCGCCGCCCGTACTTCGTCCGCCGTCCAGTCCAGCCCGTCGGCCCGCACGTAGACCTCGGTGGAGGAGAGACCCGGGCCCGTGGTCTCCCACCCGTTGGTGAAGAGCATCGTCCCGGTCTCCCCGGCCGTGCGTATCGCGGCCTCCGCGAGCGCGTCGGGGTCGTACGGCAGCCAGACCTGGAAGGCGTTGACGTGCGGCTCGTCCGGGTGGACGCGACTCCATGGCACCCCGGCCGCGGCGAAGCCCTCGCGCAGCGCGGCGGCCACCACGCGCGCGTGCCGTACGTAGTCCGGCAGGCGGGGCAGCTCCCGCTCGAGGCCGGCGAGCGCCGACAGGACCGTCGGGAACTGCTGGTACACGGTGCCGCCGTAACGGTGCCGCCAGGCCTTCGCCTCCTCGACGAGCTCCCCGGGGCCGGCGAGTGCGGCGCCGCCGTAGCCGTCGAGGGACTTGTAGAACGACACGTAGACGCTGTCCGCAAGGTCCGCGATCTCGTCCAGTGGGCGTCCGAAGTGCGTGGCCGACTCCCACAGGCGTGCGCCGTCGAAGTGCACCACCGCTTCGCGCTCGCGCGCCGCCTCGACGACCTCGGTGAGTTCCTGCCAGGAGGGCAGGACGAAACCCGCGTCCCGCAGGGGCAGTTCGAGCATCAGCGCGCCGAAGGGCTCGTCGAGGCCGCGTACCTCGTCCGCGGTCGGCAGCCGGGGCTCACCGGTCACCCGCACCGGCCGCAGACCGCTGACCTGACTCAGGGCATGCCGTTCGTGCACCTCTGGGTGGGCCAGCGCGTGCAGGGCGACGGTCGCGTTGCCGGTGCGGGCCGCCCAGCAGCGCAACGCCACCTGCTGGGCCATCGTGCCGGTCGGGAAGAAGGCCGCCGCGTCCTTGCCCAGCAGCCCGGCGACCTTCGTCTCCAGGGCCGCCACGATGCCGTTGCCGTACAGGTCCGAGGGCTCGTCGAGGTCGTACAGGTCCTGGGCCTCCGCCAGCAGCGCCAGGCGCTCCCGGAGCGTGGCCTGGAACCCGGCGCGCGCGAGCACGCGCCGCGCGTTGCGGTACGCGCCTATGCGCCGTTCCCGCAGGCTCGCGCGCCGTTCCTCGTCCGTCGGCTGTTCCCCCCGGGCCGCGTCTTGCCGGTCGGCCTGTGCTTCGCCACGGAGTTCGGCCGGTGCTTCGCCCGGGTGTTCCGTCTGCGTCGCGCCCCGGTGCTCCGCCTGTGCCGCGCCCTGCCCCGTCGTATCGCTCATGCCCCGGATCATCGCGCGTGCCCGCCCTCGCGGGCACCTGCGTTTTCCCGTCGAGGCGGGCACCTGTGTCTCCCGTCGCGAAGGCCGCGCGCGTGGCCCGCGAGAACCCACAGCCTGTGGACGGCCGGACGCCGCCCGGACCGATAGCGTTAACATGACGAGAAATCGTCCGGTACCCGGAGCGGACTGGAACGGGAAGGCCGCCGTCGAGTGAGTACAAACCAACAGCCAGATCCCAGGGACCGCCCCGCGAGGCTCACCGTGGGCGTCGTCGGCGCCGGCCGTGTGGGCCCCGCGCTGGCCGCCTCCCTCCAGCTCGCCGGTCACCGCCCGGTGGCCGCCTCAGGGATCTCCGACACGTCCCGGCGGCGGGCCGCACTGATGCTCCCCGACGTGCCCCTGATGCCGCCCGCCGAGGTGCTGCAGCGGGCCGACCTGGTGCTCCTGACCGTCCCGGACGACACCCTGCCCGGCCTCGTCGCGGGCCTCGCCGAGACCGGCGCCGTGCGGCCGGGACAGATGCTCGTGCACACCTCGGGGCGGTACGGCGCGAGGGTGCTGGACCCGGCCCTGCGCGCGGGCGCGCTCCCGCTGGCGCTGCATCCGGCGATGACCTTCACCGGCACGCCCGTGGACGTGCAGCGGCTGGCCGGGTGCTCCTTCGGCGTCACCGCCCCCGAGGAGCTGCGGTTGGCCGCCGAGGCCCTGGTCATCGAGATGGGCGGCGAGCCTGAGTGGATCGCCGAGGAGAAGCGGCCGCTGTACCACGCCGCCCTCGCCCTCGGCGCCAACCACCTGGTGACGCTGGTCGCCCAGTCCATGGAGCTGCTGCGCGAGGCCGGCGTCGAGGCGCCCGACCGGATGCTCGGCCCGCTGCTCGGCGCCGCGCTGGACAACGCCCTGCGCTCCGGCGACGCGGCCCTCACCGGCCCCGTGGCGCGCGGCGACGCGGGCACGGTCGCCGCGCACGTCGCGGAGCTGCAAAGGCACGCCCCCCAGACCGTCGCCGGATACCTGGCCATGGCCCGCGCCACCGCCGACCGCGCGCTCGCCCACGGCCTGCTGAAGCCCGAGCTGGCGGAGGATCTGCTGGGTGTGCTGGCCGACGGGACCGAAGGATCCGATGGACCCAAAGGACGCCAAGGGACCGACGGAACCGACGGAACCGACGGAACCGACGGAACCGACGGAACCGACGGAAACGACGGAAACGACGAGGACGACGGAAACACCGGGAGCGCCCGATGACCCGAACGGGGAGCCCCATGGGCCGGGTCGGGCCGGAGCACATACGACAGGCGACGAGCCGGCCGGAATTCGCGACCGCAGAGGAGGGCCGCTCGGTGACACCGGTGCCCGAGAACGGAGACGTGCGATGACCACAGCCCTGCTGCGCACCGCCGACGAGCTGCACGCACGCGTGCGTCACGGCCGCCGCGCCACAGTGATGACGATGGGCGCTCTGCACGAGGGCCACGCCACCCTGATCCGCACCGCGCGCGAACTCGTGGGCGGCGACGGCGAGGTCGTCGTCACCGTCTTCGTGAACCCGCTCCAGTTCGGCGCGGGGGAGGACCTCGACCGCTACCCGCGCACCCTGGACGCCGATCTCAAGGTCGCCGAACAGGCGGGCGCCGACGCCGTGTTCGCGCCGTCCGTGCACGAGGTCTACCCGGGGGGCGAGCCCCAGGTCCGCATCACCGCCGGCCCCATGGGGGCACGCCTGGAGGGCGCCTCGCGGCCCGGCCACTTCGACGGCATGCTCACCGTCGTCGCCAAGCTGCTCCACCTCACCCGCCCCGACATCGCCCTGTACGGCCAGAAGGACGCCCAGCAGCTGGCCCTGATCCGCCGCATGGTGCGGGATCTGAACTTCGGCGTGGAGATCGTCGCCGTACCGACCGTGCGCGAATCCGACGGTCTGGCCCTCTCCAGCCGCAACCGCTACCTGTCCCCGCAGGAGCGGCACACGGCCCTCGCCCTGTCCCAGGCCCTGTTTGCGGGCCGGGACCGGCACGCGGCACAGGAGGCGCTGCGCGCGCGGGCCCGCGAGGTGCCCTCCACGCGCGCGCGTGCCGAGGCCCTCAGCGCCCTCGGGGAGTCCCGCGCCGCGGCCGACGCGGCCGCCGTCGCCAAGTCCCTGCCGTCGCCCGCCACCGCCCCCGCCAAGGACGCCTCGCGCCGGTCCACCGCCTGCGGCGCGGCCGCCGTCCGCGCGGCCGCCCGCCTGGTCCTGGACGAGGCCGCGCGGCTGGACCCGCCGCTCGAACTGGACTACCTGGCCCTGGTCGACGCCTCCGAC
The DNA here is from genome assembly GCF_040646295.1 of Streptomyces sp. NPDC046197. Taxonomy (NCBI): domain Bacteria; kingdom Bacillati; phylum Actinomycetota; class Actinomycetes; order Kitasatosporales; family Streptomycetaceae; genus Streptomyces; species Streptomyces sp. NPDC046197. Next base: position 548,817 of record NZ_JBEYZY010000001.1, read on the forward strand.
TTCACGGAGGTCGAGGACGACTTCACCGGCGAGGCCGTCCTCGCCGTCGCCGCCAGGGTCGGCGCGACCCGGCTGATCGACAACCTTCCCCTCACCTTCGGAGCCGCTTCGTGACCAGCACAGGCATACGACTGCACGCGCCCGCGCCCGGGTGGTCCATCTCCGCGGACGTCGTGGTCGTCGGCTCCGGCGTCGCCGGCCTGACCGCGGCCCTGCGCTGCGAGGCCGCCGGCCTGACGACCGTCGTCGTGACCAAGGCCCGCCTCGACGACGGCTCCACCCGCTGGGCCCAGGGCGGCATCGCCGCGGCCCTCGGCGAGGGCGACACCCCCGAGCAGCACCTGGACGACACTTTGGTGGCCGGCGCGGGCCTGTGCGACGAGGAGGCCGTGCGGATCCTCGTCACCGAGGGCCCCGACGCCGTACGGCGGCTGATCTCCACCGGCGCGCACTTCGACACCGACGAGGAGGGCGGCATCCAGCTCACCCGCGAAGGCGGCCACCACCGCCGCCGCATCGCGCACGCCGGTGGCGACGCGACCGGCGCGGAGGTCTCCCGGGCGCTCGTCGAGGCGGTACGCGCGCGTGGGGTGCGGACGATCGAGAACGCCCTCGTGCTCGACCTGCTCACCGACGCCGACGGCCGGACGGCGGGCGTGACCCTGCACGTCATGGGCGAGGGCCAGCACGACGGTGTGGGCGCCGTGCACGCGCCCGCCGTGGTACTGGCGACCGGCGGCATGGGCCAGGTCTTCTCCGCGACCACGAACCCGTCCGTGTCGACGGGCGACGGCGTGGCACTCGCGCTGCGCGCGGGCGCGGAGGTCTCCGACCTCGAATTCGTGCAGTTCCACCCGACCGTGCTCTTCCTCGGCCCGGACGCGGAGGGCCAGCAGCCCCTCGTCTCCGAGGCGGTGCGCGGCGAGGGTGCCAACCTGGTCGACGCCGACGGCGTGCGCTTCATGGTGGGGCAGCACGAGCTGGCCGAGCTGGCGCCCCGGGACATCGTCGCCAAGGGCATCCTGCGCCGCATGCAGGAACAGGACGCCGAGCACATGTTCCTGGACGCCCGGCACTTCGGCGCCGAGATGTGGGAGCACCGCTTCCCGACGATCCTGGCGGCCTGCCGCGCCAACGGAGTCGACCCGGTGACCGAGCCCATCCCGGTCGCGCCGGCCGCCCATTACGCCTCCGGCGGCGTACGTACCGACTCCCGCGGCCGTACGACCGTCCCCGGCCTGTACGCGTGCGGCGAGGTCGCCTGCACCGGCGTGCACGGTGCCAACCGGCTCGCCTCCAACTCGCTGCTGGAGGGCCTGGTCTACGCCGAGCGCATCGCCGCCGACATCGCGCGGGACCGGTCGGAGAACGGCCTCCACGCGCGCGTGCCGCAGCCCGTCGCGTACGCGGAGAAGCCCGCGTACCCCCTGCTCGCCCCCGAGGCCCGGTTCACGATCCAGCGGATCATGACGGAGGGCGCGGGCGTGCTGCGCTCCGCCGGGTCCCTCTGCACGGCGGCCGACCAGCTCCAGCAGCTGGACACCGAGGCCCGCGACGCCCTCGACGAGAACGGCAAGACGGCGGAGCCGGGCGTCGACACCTGGGAGGCCACCAACCTCCTGTGCGTGGCCCGGGCCCTGGTCGCCGCGGCACGGCTGCGCGAGGAGACCCGCGGCTGCCACTGGCGCGAGGACCGCGCCGAGCGCGACGACACCCGGTGGCGGCGCCACATCGTCGTTCGGCTGAATCCGGACCGCACGTTGGCCGTGCACACCACCGACACCGCAGACTTCCCCCCGACCCGCCCCGGGGCCCTCGCGCCCCAGCGTTCCCAGGAGCAGTGACACACGTGAGCACCGACGACCTTCCCCTTGCCCCGACCGGCGGCTGCGGCGACGGCTGCGCCTGCGGCGCGGACGCGGACGCGGGCTACGACGAATACGCGGAGTGCGGGCTGGACCCCGCGCTCGCCCAGCTGCTGGCCGACGCCGGGCTCGACCCCCTCGAGGTCGAGGACATCGCCCATGTCGCCATCCAGGAGGATCTCGACCACGGCGTGGACGTGACCACGGTCGCGACCATCCCCGAGGAGGCCGTCGCCACCGGAGACTTCACCGCGCGCGAGGCGGGCGTGGTGGCCGGTCTGCGGGTCGCGGAAGCCGTGCTCTCGGTGGTCTGCACGGACGAGTTCGAGGTCGAGCGGCATGTCGAGGACGGCGACCGGGTGGAGGCCGGGCAGAAGCTGCTGTCGGTCACCACGCGCACGCGTGACCTGCTGACCGCCGAGCGCAGCGCCCTGAACCTGCTGTGCCGCCTGTCCGGCATCGCCACCGCCACGCGCGCGTGGGCGGACGCCCTGGAGGGCACGAAGGCGAAGGTGCGGGACACCCGCAAGACGACCCCGGGCCTCAGGTCGCTGGAGAAGTTCGCCGTGCGGTGCGGCGGGGGCGTCAACCACCGCATGTCGCTGTCCGACGCGGCCCTCGTCAAGGACAACCACGTGGTGGCCGCCGGCGGTGTGGCGCAGGCGTTCAAGGCGGTGCGCGAGATGTTCCCGGACGTGCCGATCGAGGTCGAGGTCGACACCCTGCACCAGCTGCGGGAGGTGCGCGACGCCGGCGCCGACCTGATCCTGCTGGACAACTTCACGCCCGGGGAGTGCGAGGAGGCGGTGGGCATCGTCGGCGGGCAGGCGCTGCTGGAGGCGTCCGGCCGGCTGACCCTGCAGAACGCACGGGCCTACGCGGAAACCGGCGTCGACTACCTGGCCGTGGGGGCCCTGACCCACTCCTCGCCGATCCTGGACATCGGCCTGGATCTGCGCGAGGCGGAGTAGCGGCCATGCTCCTGACGATCGACGTCGGCAACACCCAAACGGTGCTGGGCCTGTTCGACGGGGAGGACATCGTCGAGCACTGGCGCATCTCCACGGACGCGCGCCGCACCGCCGATGAGCTGGCGGTGCTCCTGCAGGGCCTGATGGGCATGCACCCGTTGCTCGGGGACGAGCTGGGCGACGGCATCGACGGGATCGCGATCTGCGCGACGGTGCCGTCGGTGCTGCACGAGCTGCGCGAGGTGACCCGGCGCTACTACGGCGACGTGCCGGCCGTACTGGTCGAGCCGGGCGTCAAGACGGGCGTGCCCATCCTGACCGACAACCCCAAGGAGGTCGGCGCGGACCGCATCATCAACGCGGTCGCGGCCGTCGAGCTCTACGGTGGCCCGGCCATCGTCGTGGACTTCGGCACGGCGACGACCTTCGACGCGGTGTCCGCGCGCGGGGAGTACATCGGCGGCGTCATCGCCCCCGGTATCGAGATCTCCGTCGACGCCCTCGGCGTCAAGGGCGCGCAGTTGCGGAAGATCGAGGTGGCCCGGCCGCGGAGCGTGATCGGCAAGAACACCGTCGAGGCGATGCAGTCGGGCATCATCTACGGCTTCGCCGGGCAGGTCGACGGCGTCGTCAACCGCATGGCCCGGGAACTGGCCGACGACCCGGACGACGTGACAGTGATCGCGACGGGCGGGCTGGCACCGATGGTGCTCGGGGAGGCGTCAGTGATCGACGAACACGAGCCCTGGCTGACCCTGATCGGCCTACGACTGGTGTACGAACGAAACGTGTCCCGCACCTGAGCACACCCGACACGCCCGTGACGGTCCCGGTCCGGCTGCCGGGGGCGTGCCGCGGCTCGGACGTCCGTGGGGCCGGGGCCGCGCCGTGGCGGACGCTCTCGCAGGCCCCAACCGGGTGGCTCGGGCGCGTCACGGCTTGTACTGTGCCGGATTTGTCTGATTAGCGCGTATCGTCGGCCTATGCCCACGCCATACGGAACCCGCGGCGGCATGGCGTTCGGCGTGGAGGAGCTGCGTGTGCTCCGCCGCGCCCTCGCCCTCGCCGTTCATCCCCGTCCCGCCTCAGCCGAGGACGTGCAGGACTGCCTCCGGCTCGCCGAGTCGCTCGACGAGGCGATGCGCGAGGGTGCCCGGCTGCGTGCCTTCCTGATGGCCGACCTCGCCCGGTACCGGGAGGCCCTGCCCGGTACGGCCGTCGGCTACTTCGCGCTCCTGGCGGAGGCGCTGGGCGCCGGTTACCGGCCCGGCCCCGACGACCTCGCGGCGCTGCACGCCCTGCGCGGCACCCCGGCCGCCGCCGACCTCCTGGACCGCTGCCGGGCGATCGCCGGGCGGGACGCGGCTGCGGGCGCCCGTCAGGCGCGGGCGGCCGCGGTCCCGGCCTCCGGGTCCACCCCGACCGTCCCGGCCTCCCGGAGCCCCCTTCAGGCCCTTCCTGGCGGCCTGCCGGGCGCCCGGGCGGGACAGGCCGGCGCCACGGGCGGTGAACCCGCCCGCAAGCCCGCACCGAAACCCGCCGAGCGCCCCGCTCCCGCCGGGCCCACCCCCGAGCCCCCCAAGCCCGCGCGGCGCCCCATCCCCACGCCCGGCGAGGTCTTCCCGCGGCGCAAGCCGGCCCCTCCGTCCGACAAGCCGCAGCAGCACCTGGCCGTCGTGTAGCACTCCGGGCCACTCCGGGCCACCCCGCCCCTGTTTGTCCGCCCGCCGTGGCTACTCTGGATCCATGGACTACGTCTCCGCGCTCGTGCCCCCGGTCGTCATGGCCGTGTTCTTCATCGGCCTCATCCGAGTGATCGTGAAGTCCCAGGGCGGCGCCAACAAGGCCAAGGAGGACGCGGCCGTCGACGCCGCGCTCGCGCGTGCGGAAAACGCCCGCCAGGCCACGGGAAAGACGGCGCACACCGACGCCTGAGACGGGCACGCGGCAGGCTTCGGCGGCGTACGGCTCCCGCACGGACCCCTCGTGCCGTGGAGCTGTACGCCCTTTTTGTTCCTGTTTGCGGCTGAAAGTGCCCGTTCGGCACGCCATTGCCGAGGTCTCCCACTATTGTTCTGAGCTGTGCCTCGCCCATTGGGAGAACTCGAAGACGCGGTCATGACGCGGGTGTGGAAGTGGAACCGCCCGGTGACCGTTCGAGAAGTCCTGGAAGACCTTCAGCGGGAACGGTCCATCGCCTACACCACGGTGATGACCGTTTTGGACAATCTCCATCAGAAGGGCTGGGTGCGGCGCGAAGCGGAGGGCCGGGCCTATCGATATGAGGCGGTCTCCACCAGGGCTGCCTACGCCGCCGCACTGATGAACGACGCCTGGTCCCAGAGCGACAACGCCGCCGCCGCTCTCGTCGCCTTCTTCGGGATGATGAGCGAGGAACAGCGACAGGCGCTGCGGGATGCCGTACGGATGGTGGAAGGCACCAAGGAAGCGACCACGGAACCCACCACGGAAGGCACCAGGGAAGGCACCACGGAAGGGGCCACGGAAGCGACCGGGGAAGGCGCCGCGGAAGGCGCATCCGCGCGCGGTGGTGAAGAGGCCGCCGAAGACACCGCCGAACACACCGCCCAAGCCGCCGTCGAAGGCGCGGGCCGTGCCGCGGATACCGCCGAAGGCGCCGAAACCGTGGACGAGAACCCCGGCTCGGCGCAGGGAGGCGGCGGGCGATAGCGTCCGCCCATGTCCGCACAGCGCCCCGAAGTCACCGCAAATGCCATCACGGTCCGGCGGGCCCGGACCGGCGATGTCCCGACCGTGCGCCGGCTCCTCGACGCCTACGTACGGGAGGGCATCCTGCTCGACAAAGCGACGGTGACGCTTTACGAGGACATCCAGGAGTTCTGGGTCGCCGAACGGGGCGACAACGCCGAGGTGGTGGGCTGCGGCGCACTCCACGTCATGTGGGAGGACCTGGCGGAAGTGCGCACTCTCGCCGTGAAGCCGGGTCTGAAGGGTGCCGGCGTCGGCCACCGGTTGCTGGAGAAGTTGCTGCAGACCGCACGGCGGCTCGGCGTTCGACGGGTTTTCTGCCTGACCTTCGAAGTGGACTTCTTCGGGAAGCACGGCTTCGTCGAGATCGGCGAGACGCCCGTCGACGCCGATGTCTACGCGGAGCTGCTGCGTTCCTATGACGAGGGCGTCGCGGAGTTCCTGGGACTCGAACGAGTGAAACCGAACACCTTGGGCAACAGCCGGATGCTTCTGCATCTGTGATCGCCAAGGATGCCCGAGTCACGGAACCAGTATTCCGCCCGACCGGGCATGCCCGCGTTCCCTATGTCCGAAACGCGCATCTTTCCCTACGGGACGGCAGGTCGGTCTCTCCCGAGGGTTTGTGTTTTTCCGGCAAAAGCGGTTTGCTTTCCGGCGTACTGCAGTACTGCATATAACAGGGGACGGCGAAACGGGGACGCCGGCCACCCCCGGCCCTCACGTTATCGATGAAAGGAAATCCGGTGGCACAGAAGGTTCAGGTCCTTCTTGTCGACGACCTCGACGGTGGCGAGGCGGACGAGACCGTGACGTTCGCGCTGGACGGCAAGACGTACGAGATCGATCTCACCACCGCCAACGCGGACAAGCTCCGCGGCCTTCTTGAGCCGTACGTCAAGAGCGGTCGTCGTACCGGAGGCCGTGCTTCGGGTGCGCGTGGAAAGGCCCGTGCCTCTTCCGGCGGCAGCCAGGACACCGCTCAGATCCGCGCCTGGGCGAAGGAGAACGGTTTCGAGGTCAACGACCGCGGCCGTGTTCCCGCGACCATTCGCGAGGCCTACGAGAAGGCCAACGGCTGAGCGCACGCGCGCCGCAGCCGGATCCGGTGGCACTGTGTGGCCACCGTGTCCACGAGTCGTACGAGATCGGGGGCGCCCGTAACGGCCCCCACGGCCGACAACGTCGGCAGCGAGGTCTCGACCTCGCACTCCGTCCCGGGGGGCCGCAGCCACACGGCGGCCCCCTGTGAACCACAGCGCCCGGGGGCGAGGGCCGGCGGCCGCGCCCCGGAAGACCCCGCGCGCGGGGGCACCGGCGCGTCCATGAGCGCGCCCGGGCCCAGGGCCACCAGGTCCAGCGCCACAGCCCCCCACTCCAGCCACTCCAGCAGCCCGGGCAGTTCCTCCTTGGTGCCCGCGGCCACCAGCAGGCGGATCCGGTCCCCCTGGACGGCCACCGGAGAGGCCGGCCCCAGGTGACGCAGCGCCGCGCGCCCCGCGTCCGCCGGCACGTCCAGGACATCGAAACGGCGGCCCACGACAAGTCGTACCGGCCGACCGGGCACCGTCGCCCAGCCCAGTTCGTTCTCGTACCAGTGCCGCACCCGGTCGTCCGGGCCGAGCGGCTGACGGGGCTCGGGGAGCACAGGAAGGCGGCCGACCATGCCAGGTGCAACTGTCCGGAGAGACCTCGGGTTACGTTCCGTGGTGACACGTGTGCACAGCGTGGCGAATGAGAGGGCTCCTGGGCGGGTGAGGGCGCGCAAGGTTGTTCGCCCGTAGCTGAGGGAACCCGGGGCCTGCGGCATGGAGTGTCCGCCGGTACGGGTAAGACATCCCTAGTGGGAGGGGGCGACACGCAGGCGGCGCCCGGGCAAAGGAGTCTCACGTTCGCCATCGGCGTACTGGCGACTGGGGTAACTGCCTGGCCTGCGGGAACATCGTCTCGCACCATCGGGTTGGACAGGATGTCGGCAGTCGGGGTCAGGAGGCCAAGGACGGTGTCGGCAGTTGGAATGAGCGGTCCCCGCTTGCGGGACTAAGCTGCGGAAGGACAGGGAGGGGAAGTTCCCCCCACTGCCTGACCGCTCTGAGGAGCGATTAACGATGTTCGAGAGGTTCACCGACCGCGCGCGGCGGGTTGTCGTCCTGGCTCAGGAAGAAGCCCGGATGCTCAACCACAACTACATCGGCACCGAGCACATCCTCCTGGGCCTGATCCACGAGGGTGAGGGTGTCGCCGCCAAGGCCCTTGAGAGCCTCGGGATTTCGCTCGAGGCGGTCCGCCAGCAGGTGGAGGAGATCATCGGCCAGGGCCAGCAGGCCCCCTCGGGCCACATCCCCTTCACCCCCCGTGCCAAGAAGGTGCTGGAGCTGTCGCTGCGCGAGGCTCTTCAGCTGGGCCACAACTACATCGGCACGGAGCACATCCTGCTCGGCCTGATCCGTGAGGGCGAGGGCGTCGCCGCCCAGGTCCTGGTCAAGCTGGGCGCTGATCTCAACCGGGTGCGGCAGCAGGTCATCCAGCTGCTCTCCGGCTACCAGGGCAAGGAGACCGCCACCGCCGGCGGGCCTGCCGAGGGCACCCCCTCGACGTCCCTGGTCCTCGACCAGTTCGGCCGGAACCTCACCCAGGCCGCTCGTGAGTCCAAGCTCGACCCGGTCATCGGGCGCGAGAAGGAGATCGAGCGGGTCATGCAGGTGCTGTCCCGCCGTACCAAGAACAACCCGGTCCTGATCGGTGAGCCCGGCGTCGGCAAGACCGCCGTCGTCGAGGGCCTGGCCCAGGCGATCGTCAAGGGCGAGGTGCCCGAGACCCTCAAGGACAAGCACCTCTACACCCTGGACCTCGGCGCGCTGGTCGCCGGCTCCCGCTACCGCGGTGACTTCGAGGAGCGCCTGAAGAAGGTGCTCAAGGAGATCCGCACCCGCGGCGACATCATCCTGTTCATCGACGAGCTGCACACGCTGGTCGGTGCGGGTGCCGCCGAGGGCGCCATCGACGCGGCCTCCATCCTGAAGCCGATGCTGGCCCGCGGTGAGCTGCAGACCATCGGTGCGACCACGCTGGACGAGTACCGCAAGCACCTGGAGAAGGACGCGGCCCTGGAGCGCCGCTTCCAGCCCATCCAGGTCGCGGAGCCGTCGCTGCCGCACACGATCGAGATCCTCAAGGGCCTGCGGGACCGCTACGAGGCGCACCACCGCGTCTCCATCACGGACGAGGCGCTGGTCCAGGCCGCCACCCTGGCCGACCGGTACATCTCCGACCGCTTCCTGCCGGACAAGGCGATCGACCTGATCGACGAGGCCGGCTCCCGGATGCGCATCCGCCGGATGACCGCACCGCCGGACCTGCGCGAGTTCGACGAGAAGATCGCCGCCGTCCGCCGGGACAAGGAGTCCGCGATCGACTCGCAGGACTTCGAGAAGGCCGCCTCCCTGCGCGACAAGGAGAAGCAGCTCCTGGCCGCCAAGGCCAAGCGGGAGAAGGAGTGGAAGGCCGGCGACATGGACGTCGTCGCCGAGGTCGACGGCGAGCTGATCGCCGAGGTCCTCGCCACGGCCACCGGCATCCCGGTCTTCAAGCTGACCGAGGAGGAGTCCAGCCGACTGCTCCGCATGGAGGACGAGCTGCACAAGCGGGTCATCGGCCAGAACGACGCCGTCAAGGCGCTGTCCAAGGCGATCCGCCGCACGCGTGCCGGTCTGAAGGACCCGAAGCGTCCGGGTGGCTCGTTCATCTTCGCCGGTCCCTCCGGTGTCGGTAAGACCGAGCTGTCCAAGGCGCTCGCCGAGTTCCTCTTCGGTGACGAGGACGCGCTGATCTCCCTCGACATGTCGGAGTTCAGCGAGAAGCACACGGTCTCCCGTCTCTTCGGTTCGCCCCCCGGCTACGTGGGCTACGAGGAGGGCGGTCAGCTGACGGAGAAGGTGCGCCGCAAGCCGTTCTCGGTCGTCCTCTTCGACGAGGTCGAGAAGGCCCACCCGGACATCTTCAACTCGCTGCTGCAGATCCTGGAGGACGGTCGTCTGACCGACTCCCAGGGCCGGGTCGTGGACTTCAAGAACACGGTCATCATCATGACGACCAACCTCGGCACCCGGGACATCTCCAAGGGCTTCAACCTGGGCTTCGCGGCTTCGGGTGACACGAAGACCAACTACGAGCGCATGAAGAACAAGGTGTCGGACGAGCTCAAGCAGCACTTCCGCCCCGAGTTCCTGAACCGCGTCGACGACGTGGTCGTCTTCCCGCAGCTGACGCAGGCCGACATCCTCCGGATCGTCGACCTGATGATCAGCAAGGTGGACGAGCGCCTGAAGGACCGGGACATGGGCCTCGAGCTCTCCCAGTCCGCCAAGGAGCTGCTGGCGAAGAAGGGTTACGACCCCGTGCTCGGGGCGCGGCCGCTGCGCCGCACCATCCAGCGCGAGATCGAGGACTCCCTCTCCGAGAAGATCCTCTTCGGCGAGCTGCGTCCCGGCCACATCGTGGTCGTCGACACGGACGGCGAGGGCGAGACCAAGACCTTCACCTTCCGCGGTGAGGAGAAGGCGGCCCTGCCGGACGTCCCGCCGATCGAGCAGGCGGCCGGCGGAGCCGGGCCGAACCTGAGCAAGGACGCGTAACGCGTAAGCCTTCGGCGCGGTAAGGCCGATAAAGGGGCTGCCCCGGGACTGGGTCCCGGGGCAGCCCCTTTCGGTTTGTTCCAGGCGGACGGTCAGGACAGCTGACCGTCGTAGTCCGGCAGCTTGAAGGCCTTCTCGGCGTGGCCGCCGGAGAGGTCGGTGGCGCTGTTGCCGATGTTCGCGATGATCGTGTAGCCCTTGGACTCGATCGCGGCGCGCTGGGCGGTCTTGTAGTCGGCGACGTTCTTGAACAGGTCGAACAGGCCGCGGACGTACAGGCCGTCCACCCGGTAGCCGTCGTACTCGAGGTTGAACTCGGTCGGCCCCTCGATGATGCCCGGACGGGCCGTGACGAAGAACAGGGCGACGCCGTGCTGCTGGGCGTACTGGGCCACCTTCAGCACGGGCTTGTTGGCCCGCTGGGGGTAGGTGAAGCCGAAGTCCGTCTCCAGGGTCGTGTTGTCGATGTCGAACACGATGGCCTGCTTCTCGCCCGGCCTGGTGTTCGCGATGCGCTGCTGCAGGTAGGGCAGGGCCTGGTCCATCACGGCCTGGCAGTCCTTCTGCCAGGTTGCGTAGTCCACCTTCCCGGACGCGGTGGCCGTGGCGCCCGTCGTGGTGGTGGTGGGCGTGTCCGTGGCGGCCTGTGCGCCGACGGGGACGGCCAGCGCCGTGACGGCGACCGTGGCGAGGGCGGTCATGCCGATGCGACGCGTCCAGGGGCCTGTGGTCATCGGTGGGGGTCCTTTCGCGTACGTAACGCTGCGGGTTGTTGTGAGCATGCTCGTGCCACAGGGTGGCCGGAGGGGAACCAGATGGTTACTGGTCGGTAACTGCCCAGAGAGGTAGGTCACATGAGGCCGGTCACACCAAGAAGCCCGAATACCCCGCCTGTCGGTGACATGGCGCACATGCGGTTCGTCAGGTACTACGGCGAATAGTGGGGCTTTGGTGTGGTCGAGGAGGGTGATTGCCGGTGTTCAACGGCCGGTTATCCAGCATCGTGTAATGATTTGTCCCGAATGAGGGGACTATTCATGACTTTGGGGATTTAGGGCGAAGTACTAGCTCTCGTCGTAGGCGCACTGTTTGTGGCCTGCTGTCCACGGGGGTTACCAAGGTCTGGCCCGTCCGGCGGATGCATGTGTGCCGGGTCGGCTCTCCAGTCCCCCACCTGCAGAGGTTTCGATGTCCCAGCGCGTCACGTCCCGTTCCTCCCGCGCCTCCAAGCTCCGTACCCGCGCCGCCGTCCTGGCCGCGGGCCTGGGAGTCTCGGTCGCCCTGGGAGCCGGGGTCGCGTCCGCCGCCGACACCGCGGCGGCTCCCACTGCCACCGTCGCCAAGGGCGCCGCGTCCGCCTCCTCCTGGATCGACCCGGTGAAGCGGTACACGCTCAGCGCCGGCTTCGACCAGGCCGGCAGCCACTGGGTGCACAAGCACAGCGGCCAGGACTTCGCCGTGCCGACCGGCACCGAGGTCCTCGCCGCGCACGGCGGCACCGTCGTCAAGGCGGGCCCCAACGGCGCCGGTGACGGCCCCGCCTACGGCAACGCCGTCGTCATCAAGCACGGCGACGGCACGTACTCCCAGTACGCGCACCTGTCGCGGATCGACGTGCAGGTCGGTCAGATCGTCGCCACCGGTCAGCACATCGCCCTGTCCGGCAGCACCGGCAACTCCACCGGCCCGCACCTGCACTTCGAGATCCGCACCACCCCGAACTACGGCTCCGCCGTCGACCCGGTCACCTTCCTGCGCTCCCACGGCGTGACCGTCTGACCGGCTGAAGGTTTCGCCATGCCGCCGCCCAACTGTCCTCAGTGGGCGGCGGTTTCGTTCAGGCCCCCTGTGCGCCCCGGTGGGCCTGGGTCACCATGTCGGTCGCGACCTCCAGGACGGCCTTGCGCTTGTCCTCGGGGTCGCCCTCCAGGTCCTGCATGACGAACATGCCGGCGTGCAGGGTGAAGAGCGCGCTGATGCAGCGGACCTGGTCGGCCAGGCTCGCGTCCGGGTCGATGATGATGTCGCGCAGGCCGCGCATGCGGTCCTTGAACGTGTCGCCGATGCGCAGCTCCCGTACCGTCGCCTGGTTCTCCTGCATGAAACGGAACAGGGGCGCCGCGCCCGAGAGCGCCTGGCTGTAGCGGCGGACGATCTCCTGCTTGGTCTCCAGGGTGTGCGGCTGCCGGCTGCCCCACTCGATCAGGTCCTCGATCGGCTGCGTCAGGTCCGCGAAGAGGCTGACGAGGATCTCTTCCTTGGTCTTGAAGTGGTAGTAGAGCGCCGCCTTGGTGACGTCCAGGCGCTCGGCGATCTCGCGCAGGGAGGTCTTCTCGTAGCCCTGCTCCGCGAAGAGTTCGAGCGCCACGTCCTGGATGCGCTGGCGGGTGTTTCCGCGGCGCTGCTGCCTGGTGCCGTCCATCGTGCCGCCCATCCTCGTACTCCTAGCGCTTCCGGGGAAACTTACCGGCCGACCGGTCCGGCAAAACTTACTTGACGCCCGGCTAGTAGAACGTCTACCTTCACCCAGTGTAGTCAACTTGCCGGTCGGCAAGTAAGTGGGCGTAAGTGGGGGAGTGGGGACAGCGATGGCGGACACAACGATAGCCGAGACGGGCACCGGGCAGGCCGGCAAACAACCGAGGAGTGTGCGGGTCGTCCTGCTCGCCCTCATGATCGCGATGATGCTCGCCATGCTCGACAACATGATCGTGGGTACGGCGATGCCGACGATCGTGGGCGATCTGGGCGGCCTGGAGCACCTGTCCTGGGTGGTCACCGGCTACACCCTGGCCACCGCGGCCTCCACCCCGATCTGGGGCAAGCTCGGTGACATGCACGGGCGCAAGGGGGCCTTCCTCAGCTCGATCGTGATCTTCCTGATCGGCTCGGCGCTCAGCGGCATGGCCCAGAACATGGGCGAGCTCATCGGTTTCCGCGCCGTGCAGGGTCTCGGCGCCGGCGGTCTGATGGTCGGCGTCATGGCGATCATCGGTGACCTGATCCCGCCGCGGGAGCGCGGCAAGTACACCGGCATGATGGCCGGAGTCATGGCGCTGGCGATGATCGGCGGTCCGCTGGTCGGCGGCACCATCACCGACAACTGGGGCTGGCGCTGGTCCTTCTACATCAACCTGCCGCTCGGTGTGGTGGCCCTGGCGCTGGTCAGCGCCGTGCTGCACCTCCCCAAGAAGCGGGCGCAGGCGCGCATCGACTACCTGGGCGTCACGCTGCTGACCATCGGCATCACCTCGATCGTGCTGGTCACCACCTGGGGCGGCACCGAGTACGCCTGGACCTCCGCGCGGATCATGGAGCTGATCGGCATCGGCGTCGCCGCGCTGATCGGGTTCGTGTTCTGGCAGACCAAGGCCGTCGAGCCGGTGCTGCCGCTGCACATGTTCAAGAGCGGCAACTTCACCCTGATGTCCCTCATCGGCTTCATCACCGGTTTCGTGATGTTCGGCGCCACGCTCTACCTGCCGCTGTACCAGCAGTCGGTGCAGGGCGCCTCCGCGACCAACTCCGGTCTGCTGCTCCTGCCGATGCTCGGCGCGATGCTCGTGACCTCGATGGTCGCCGGCCGGGTGACCACCAGCAGCGGCCGCTACAAGGTCTTCCCCATCGCCGGCGGCGCGCTGATGATCGTCGGGCTGTACCTGCTGTCACTGATGGGCACCGGTACGACCCGGCTGACTTCCGGCATCTACATGGCCGTGCTGGGCCTGGGCATGGGCTGCCTGATGCAGATCACCATGCTGGTGGCGCAGAACAGCGTGGAGATGAAGGACATGGGCGTGGCCTCCTCGTCCACCACCCTGTTCCGTACGCTCGGCTCGTCCTTCGGTGTGGCCATCATGGGCGCGCTGTTCAACGACCGGGTCCAGCACGTCATGGCCGAGCGGGCCGGCGCGCTGGGCAAGGGCATCACCGAGAAGTCCGCGCAGCTGGACGCGAAGAGCCTGGCGAAGCTGCCGGTGCCGGTCCGGGACGCCTACCAGCACGGGGTGTCCGCCGGTACCCACTCGGCGTTCCTGCTGGGTGCGGCGATCGCGGTGATCGTGCTGATCGCGGCGCTGTTCGTGAAGGAGGTCCCGCTCAGGGGCGCCGGACCGGCCGCGGCGAAGCCCGGGGACCGGGACGGCGTGAGCGATGCCCCGGCGCGCGAAGGCGTGACGGAAGCCGTCTGAGCCCCCACGAACCGAAGGCCCCCGGCTGGTGTCCGCCCCGGGGGCCTTCGCCCTGCCGTGGGGATGCGGGACTCCGGGGGTACGGGACTCCGAGGGTGGAGCGCAGCGAGGAGCTGGACTTCTCCAAGGACTTCGGCGTCTGACCTGCGGGTGTCTGACCTTTGGCGTCCGGCTTTCACCGTCAGCGGCCCGTGGCCAGGTTCGCGCCGCCCGTGGCGTCCAGAACGCCGCCCGTGACGAAACCGCTGGCGGCGAGCATGTGGACGGCGCGGGCGATGTCGTCGGGACGTCCCACCCGGCCGACCGGCGTGGTCACGGCGAGCCCGTCGAAGAGGGACCGGCGCCGCTCGGGCGGCACGGCGTCCCACCACGGGGTTCGGCGACGCCCGGGGAGACGGCATTGACCCGCAGCGGGGCGAGCTCCGCGGCGAGTGGCGGCACCATCAGGGCTCCGTTGATCGCGGCGAGGCCCGCGGTGCCGGGGAACGCCGCGCGGGAGGAGGTCGCGGTCACCAGGGTCACCGAGCCGTTGCCGCGCAGCCTCGGCACGGCGGCCCGGGATCCGCACCTCGCGGAGCTGATGCGGACGTTCACCCAGGCGCGGCGCACCGCCCTGCGTCGGGTGCTCGAACGCGGGCGCGAGCGCGGCGAACTGTCCGCCGACCACGACCTCGACCTCATGGTCGACCAGGTCTACGGCGTCTTCTGGTACCGCTTCCTGCTCGGCCACGCCCCACTCGACGCCACCACCGCGGACCGCCTCACCGAGGCGCTGCTGCGCTGACCGACACCGCGGGTCCGCTGCCCAGGGCCGGAAACCCCCGGCTCACTTCCCCTGGGAGGGCAGCATCGGATAGCTGCCCGTGTTCGTCGGTGCGTGCTCCGGCAGCCACAGGACGGCCACCGCTCCCTCGGCCGGAATGTGTTCCGGGGCGCCTGCGGGGCGTACGTTGCGGAAGGTCAGGCGGGCCCCCATGACCCGGGCCTGGCCGGCCGCGATGGTCAGGCCGAGGCCGTGGCCGTGCCCGGCGCGGTCGGTGCTGCCGGTGCGGAAGCGGCTGGGGCCGTCGGCGAGCAGCGCCTCGGGGAAGCCGGGGCCGTGGTCCCGTACCCGGATGACCCGGCCCTCGACGGTCACCTCGATGGGCGGTTTGCCGTGCCGGGCGGCGTTGGCGAGCAGATTGAACAGCACCCGCTCCAGGCGCCGCGGGTCGGTCGTGACCTCCGACTCGTGCACCACCCGCACCTCGACGTCCGGGTCCTTGGCCGCCACCCGCCGGGTGACGAAGTCGCCCAGCACGATGTCCTGCAGCTCGGCCCGCTCGGAGGCGCCGTCCAGCCGGGCAACCTCCAGGACGTCCTCCACCAGCGTGCGCATGGCCTTCGCCCGGTCCAGGACGAGCTCGGTCGGACGGCCGGGCGGCAGCAGCTCCGCCGCCGTCAGCAGCCCGGTCACCGGGGTGCGCAGCTCGTGCGCGATGTCGGCGGTGACCCGCCGCTCGGCTTCCAGCCGCTGCTGCAGCGCGTCCGCCATCGCGTCCACCGCGCGGGCGAGGTCGTCGGTCTCGTCCCGTACGACGCCCCCGATGGCGTCCCGCACCCGTACGTCCGGCTCGCCCTTGGCGACCTGGTTGGCCGCGGTCGCGGCCTTGCGCAGGCGGCCCGAGAGCTGGCCGCCTATCAGGACGCCCAGCGCGCTGCCGCCGAGGACGACCGCGATCGACCCGATGAACAGGGCCTTGTCGAGGTCCTTGAGGATGTTGGTGCTGCGGTCGGTGAGGTGGCTGTGCAGGGAGAGTACGTGCCCGCCCTTGACCGGCACGGCGGCCCAGATGTCCGGCACGTTGCCGTGATGGTCGGTCACGTACGTCGCGCGCCGGCCCTGGTCGACCTTGTCGTGCAGCGCCCGGGGGAGCTGCGGGTCGTCGATCTTGCTGCCGGGGAAGTGCGGCCGCCCCGGGGTCTCCAGGACCCGCTGGGCGATCTGGATCCGCTCGTCCGCGAGGTCGCGCGCGTTGTCCAGCATCGACACCCGGGCCGCGTTGTGCACGACCAGGCTGAGCGCGATCGCCACCAGCGCGCCGACCAGCGCGATGGCCGCACTGAGCTTCCACCTCAGTCCGGTACGGATGCCCGTCTGCTCCAGGCGCCCCGGGACCAGGCGCCGCATCGTCCCCCGCATGACCCGCCCCGCTCAGGCCTTCAACTTGTAGCCGAAGCCACGGACCGTCTCGATGCGGTCCTGGCCGATCTTCGTCCGCAGCCGCTGCACATGGACGTCCACGACGCGCGTGTCACCGCCCCAGCCGTAGTCCCACACCCGCTCCAGGAGTTTGTCCCGGGACAGGACGGTGCCCGGCGCGGAGGAGAACTCGAGGAGCAGCCGCATCTCGGTCGGGGTGAGCCCCACCGGCTGCCCGGCCCGGCGCACCTCCATGCCCTCGGTGTCGACCTCCAGGTCACCGAAGGTCAGCATGCCGCCGTCCACCGCGGAGTCGTCGGCCTCCGCCTGGCCGCCGCCCGCGTGGCCGAAGCGGCGCAGCACCGCACGGATGCGGGCGACCAGGACGGCACCGTCGAACGGCTTGGTGACGTAGTCGTCGGCGCCCGCCTCCAGGCCCAGGACGACGTCGATCGAGTCGGCACGCGCCGACAGCATGATCACGGGCACCGTCGACTCGTCGCGGATGCGGCGGCACAGACTGACGCCGTCCAGGCCCGGGACCATCACGTCCAGCAGCGCGATGTCGGGCCGGTTCGCCCGGAACGCCTCCAGGCCCGACAGGCCGTCGGGCATGGCGGTGACCGCGAAGCCGTCCCGCTCCAGTGCGAGCTGGGTGGCCTCGCGGATGACATCGTCGTCCTCGACGAACAGGACGTGGGTCTGCTCTGCCATCCCGGTGCTCTCAGTCCTCGTGTGCTTCTGTGGGTGCGCTCTGGTGATGCTTTGCGCTCACTGTGTGGACGCACCAGCCGCCGGATACGTTCACCGGCGGCGCCTTCATCCGGAGATCGGTCCGACAGGACCGCCCGGTTCACGCCGACGGAAATTCTTCCAGGAATTTCTTCCGCGGCTTCCCCGGCCCCCCGGCCGCCGGAGGCCCGTGCGTCAGGTCTCCGGCGCCGGCGACGCGTCGCTTCCGACGGTCTTGCTGTACTCGTTGCGGGTGCTGAACTCCTTGAGGAACCGGTTGCCTCTCCAGCGGTAGGTGACCACGTCCTCCCCGGACGGATTCGACACCGCGTCGCCCTTCTCGTACACCTGCTTGGTCACCACCAGGTCGCCGCGGTCTATCTCGGCGTAGACCGGAGGCTCCTCCGACCTGAAGACATTCTCGTACCCGTTGCCCTGCTCGCGGTACACATAGGCGCCCACCCCCACGGCGTCGCCGCAGGTCAAGACGTTGATGACGATGTCGTCCACGGCCGCGCCGGTCAGGTCGCCGTACGACACGTCGACGGGGTACTCGTCGGCCACGCACGGCTTGAGGTCGCGCTTCACCGCGGCCGAGACATTCGGGTCGGCCTTGAGGAGGCGGACCGCGTCCACATGCTTGGGCGTGTCGGTGGGGCTCGGTGACGGCGACGTCGCGGCGCCCGCCACCGAGTCGGAGTGGGCGGGCCCCTCGTCGCGGGCGCCCGTGCCGCCGGTGCCGCAGGCGGACACCAAAAGGGCAAGGGCGGCGAGCACGGCCACCGCCGTGATCGCCGCCTGGAAGGTGTCTTGGCCCCGGGTGGGACCCGCGCCGGTCAGGCCGCGCAACGCTCCCGCTCCTCACGCTCCAGCGCACGTGCGTCCAGGTCGCGTGCCTCCAGCTCCTCGCGGAGCCGGGCCAGCGCCCGGTGCAGCGTGCTCTTGACCGTTCCGGCCGACATGCCGAGGGCGGCGGCCGTCTCCTCCGTGGACATCTGCTCCCAGTGTCGCAGCACCACGACACTGCGCTGCTTCGGAGCGAGCACCTTCATGACATCCATCAGGAGGGCACGGTCGGCGTGCTGCTCGGTGGAGTCCTCGACGCAGGCGTCCGGGAGCTGCTCGGTCGGGACCTCCTCCAGCTTCCGGGCCCGCCACCACTCGGTCCGCGTGTTGATCATCACGCGGCGCAGGTAGGCGTCCGCCAGCCGCTTGTCGGCGATGCCGTCCCAGCGGCCGTACGTCCGCACCAGCGCCGTCTGGAGCAGGTCCTGGGCGTCGACCGGATCCGGCACCAGTCGGCGTGCGCTGCGCAGCAGCGCGTCCTGCCGGGTGCGCACGTACTCCTCGAACTCGAGCACCTCGCCCTGCGCCATGTTCAACCGCCTCCGATCCCCGTTTTCCGACTCGCCTGCTGCCGGTTCTCATGCCTGTGATGCGGACGGACTGTGGTCGGCAGTCGTCCGGTGCCTGTCGGGCACACAAGCGAAGGTACGGAGGGGTTGTCACGGCGTTGTCCGAAGCAGCCTGCGGCTAGCCCTCGGCTGTGCGTCGGTTGTGTAACGGACGCCGGAACGGGGTAAAGCGGTAAGCCGATTTGGGCGTTTTCATGGCGATTTGCCAGGTCAGGTGATGCGCGGGCGCGTTACACAGACGCCCGCGCCACCCCTGAAGCTGTGATTCTGCTGTGCGGGGTGACCCCGCGTCAGCTCAGCGGCAGCCGGTACAGCCCGCCCGGCAGTGGCTCCACCAGACCGTCCGCGACGAGTCCGTCCAAGGCCCGGGCCCGCTGGACCGGCTCGTGCCACACCCGGTCGAGCACCGCCTGCGGGACGGGCGCGTGGGCCTCGCGCAGCACGGCCAGCAGCTTGCCCCGCACCTGCCGGTCCGTACCGGCGTACGTCTGGCCCCGGCGCGGCGGCCCGTCGTGCTCCGGCTTGCCTGCCAGCCGCCAGGCGCAGTGCCCGGCGATCGGGCAGTGCTGGCACGACTCGTTCTTCGCCGTGCACACCAGCGCGCCGAGCTCCATGGAGGCGGCGGCCCACCGGGCGGCGGTCCGCTCGTCCTCGGGCAGCAGGGTGCGGGCGAGGCGGCGCTCGGCGGCGGTGGTGGCGTTCGGCGGGTACTGGACGCCGGTGACCGCGCGCGCGAAGACGCGGCGGACGTTGGTGTCGAGGACGGCGTGCCGCTGGCCGTAAGCGAAGGACGCCACCGCCGCGGCCGTGTACTCGCCGATGCCGGGCAGGGCGAGGAGCTGCCCGTGGTCGGTCGGTACGTCGCCGCCGTGGCGTTCGGTTATGGCGAGGGCGGCGCCGTGCAGACGCAGGGCGCGGCGCGGGTAGCCGAGCCGGCCCCAGGCGCGGACGGCCTCGCCCGGGGCCTCCTTGGCCAGGTCGGCGGGGCGCGGCCAGCGGGCGAGCCACTGCTCGTAGACGGGCAGTACCCGGCTCACCGGAGTCTGCTGCAGCATGAACTCGCTGACCATCACGCCCCAGGGACCGGCGTCGGGGCGCCGCCAGGGCAGGTCGCGGGCATTGTCGTCGAACCAGGTGATCACCTGGGCGTGCAGGGTCTCTCCCAGCGGAGAGGCAGAGACCTCGGGGCCGGCTTCGGGGCGGCTGCCGGTCGCGGAGGCCCGGACGGTGGGGCTGCTGTGTGGGGGCAGTGTGGGCACAGTCATGGCGGTTCCGATCCTGCCACGTGGGGGTGGAAGGTCGTGTGAGGTGACGAGGGCCGGTGTCGTCACGCACCGTTATCACGCGGTTGCGCGGTACGCAAGAGGGCTGGTCCGTATGGCCGTTGCCGGAATGATGATCCGGAAAAGTTGTGGCCGGCGCGGCGGGTGGGGCAAGGCAGCGCGCCGATCTCTCGTACAGTTTGCGCCGTGGGATCTCTGCGCAATCCGGTCGGGCCGCTTCCCTCCTCCATCTACTGGCGACGGAGGGTCGTGCTGCTGTCCGTGTTGGCCCTGTTGGCGCTGCTGATCGCCTGGATCGTCACCTCGGGCGGCGGGGACCACAAGAACAACGGCGGCGGGTCGAACGGCAAGCATCCCGCCCCTTCCACCATCACACCGGGCCCCTCCGGCTCCGGCCCCGCGATCAGCCAACGCCCCGGCGGACGCGACGAGTCGAGCGGCGGCGGATCCGGCGGGTCCGGTGCCGGATCGTCCGGCGGCGGGGGCTCCGACGGGACGAGCGCGGGCGGCAGCGGCTCGGGCGGGGCCGCCGGCGGTTCGGACGACGGCGCCAAGGCCGGCGGTGGCACGGGCGGCGGTGGCACCGGCAGTACGCTCCCGGCCGACACCACGCTGCCCAACTGCACCTCCGGCGCGGTCAAGTTGAGCCTGCGCAGTGTCCGCAACTCCTACGGCCCCGGTGACACGCCCACGTTCGAACTGACCGCGCAGAACTCCTCCGGCAACGACTGCAAGGTCGATCTCGGACCGAAGGCCGCGGTGGTCACCATCACGCAGGCCGGCAAGAGCGCCGACTACTGGTCGTCGGCCGACTGCCCCAGGACGGCCGGGAGCCTGCTGTACCGGGTGCCGGCGGGCAGCAGCATCACGTACCCGGTGCGCTGGGACCGCAAGCCGAGCGCTCCGCAGTGTGCGACGCCGCCGGCGGGGGCGGCCGGCGCGGGGACCTATCTGGTGGAGGCGCAGCTTCCCGGGTACGGGAAGCTGCATACGTCGTTCGTGCTGTCGGCGGACTAGGGGGTGTCGTTCGGATCACCTCGGATCAGGCCGCGGTGATCCGAAC
>NZ_JBEYZY010000001.1:569891-588504 GCF_040646295.1 Streptomyces sp. NPDC046197
AGTTCCACCGGGCGGCGGCCGAGGACGCCGTACGCATCCGTGAAGTGATGAAGCTCCTCGGATCAGGCCGCGGTGATCCGAACGACACCCCCTAGACGTAGCGTTCCAGGATCGACGACTCCGCGAGCCTCGACAGGCCCTCGCGGACACTCCTCGCCCTCGCCTCGCCCACGCCGTCCACCGTCTGGAGGTCGTCGACGCTGGCGGCCAGCAGCTTCTGCAGGCCGCCGAAGTGTTCGACCAGGCGGTCGATGATGGCACCGGGCAGACGGGGGACCTTGGCCAGGAGGCGGAAGCCGCGGGGGGACACCGCCGAGTCCAGGGTCTCGGGGGAGCCGGTGTAGCCCAGGGCGCGGGCCACCGTGGAGAGTTCGAGCAGCTCGGCGTGGGTGAGTGCGTCGAGCTCGGCGAGGGCCTCGTCGACCGTGCGGGAGCGCTTGGCGGTCGGCTCGGGGACGTAGTCCCGCACGACCAGTTCGCGCTCCGGCTCCACACCGGCGATCAACTCGTCCAGCTGGAGGGCCAGGAGACGCCCGTCGGTGCCCAGTTCCACCACGTACTCGGCGATTTCCGTCGCGATGCGGCGCACCATCTCCAGGCGCTGCGCGACCGCCGAGACGTCCCGGACCGTCACCAGGTCCTCGATCTCCAGCGCCGACAGCGTGCCCGCGACCTCGTCCAGGCGCAGCTTGTAGCGCTCCAGGGTCGCCAGCGCCTGGTTGGCGCGGGAGAGGATCGCCGCGGAGTCCTCCAGGACCCGGCGCTGACCGTCGACGTACAGGGCGACCAGACGCATCGACTGGGAGACCGAGACCACCGGGAAGCCGACCTGCTTGCTCACGCGGTCCGCCGTGCGGTGCCGCGTGCCCGTCTCCTCGGTCGGAATCGTCGGGTCCGGGACCAGCTGCACGCCCGCCCGCAGGATCTTCGACAGGTCCGACGACAGCACGAGCGCGCCGTCCAGCTTGCACAGCTCCCGCAGCCGGGTCGCCGTGAACTCGACGTCCAGGACGAAACCGCCGGTGCACATCGTCTCGACGGTCTTGTCGGAGCCCAGGACGATGAGGCCGCCGGTGTTGCCGCGCAGGACCCGCTCGAGTCCGTCACGCAGGGGCGTGCCGGGTGCCACGGCGCTCAGCGAGGCGCGCATCAGGCCATCGGTACCGGCACTCCCGCCGGACTTTCCGGGAGCTGATGCCCGGTCGTTGGCTGCCACTGCACTCCTCCGGTCGCAGGTTCTGGGGCGCTCCCGTTTCGCACACTCGGTTCGTACGGACGGGCGAGACCAGGGCAAAGTCTACCGGCGGTCCTCCTGCTCCCGTGGGGCCTCTCGGCGACGGGACCGGGGGAGGACCCGCAGGGCGTCCCCTATGTCGGCCACTTCCAGGACCTTCATCCCCTCAGGGATCTTGCCCGCGTCGCCCGGCACGAGCGCGTGCGTGAAGCCCAGGCGGTGGGCCTCGGCGAGCCGGCGCTGGACGCCCGTGACCCGTCTGACCTCGCCCGCGAGACCCACCTCGCCGATCGCGACGAGGTTCTTCGGCAGCGGGGTGTCGCTCGCGGCCGAGGCGAGCGCCAGGGCGACCGCCAGGTCCGCGGCGGGCTCGGAGAGCTTCACGCCGCCGACCGTGGCCGAGTAGATGTCCCGCTTGCCCAGCGCGCTGATCCGGCCCCGCTGCTCCAGGACGGCCAGCATCATCGAGACCCGGGAGGTCTCCAGACCGGATGTCGTTCGGCGCGGGGAGGGGATCTGCGAGTCGACCGTGAGGGCCTGGACTTCGGCCACCAGGGGGCGGCGGCCCTCCAGGGTGACGGTCAGGCAGGTGCCGGGCACCGGCTCGTCGCGGCGGGTCAGGAACAGGCCGCTGGGATCGGCCAGGCCCGTGATGCCCTCGTCGTGCAGTTCGAAGCAGCCGACCTCGTCCGTCGCGCCGTACCGGTTCTTGACCCCGCGGACCAGGCGCAGGCGGGCGTGGCGGTCGCCCTCGAAGTGCAGGACGACGTCCACGAGGTGCTCCAGAAGGCGGGGACCCGCGATCGCGCCGTCCTTGGTGACGTGGCCCACGAGGAGGGTGGACATGCCGCGCTCCTTGGAGGCCCGGATCAGCGCCCCGGCCACCTCCCGCACCTGCGCCATGCCGCCGGGCGCGCCGTCGATCTCCGGCGAGGCCACCGTCTGCACCGAGTCGAGGATGAGCAGCGACGGCTTCACCGCGTCCAAGTGGCCGAGGACGGCGGACAGATCTGTCTCGGCGGCGAGGTAGAGGTGGTCGTCGAGGGCGTTGATGCGGTCGGCGCGCAGGCGGACCTGGCTCGCGGACTCCTCGCCCGTGACATAGAGCGTGGGGTGTTCGTCGCTCGCCGACTTCGCCGCGACGTCCAGCAGCAGCGTGGACTTGCCGACGCCGGGCTCGCCCGCGAGCAGGACCACCGCGCCGGGCACGAGTCCGCCGCCGAGGACGCGGTCCAGCTCCGGCACGCCGGTGGAGCGGGCGGTGGCCCGGCGGCCGTCGACCTGGCCGATGGGCAGGGCGGAGGTGGTGACCCGGCCCGGTGTCGTCGTGCGGACCGCGGGCGCGCCGTACTCCTCGACCGTGCCCCAGGCCTGGCACTCGGGGCAGCGGCCGAGCCACTTGGCCGTCTGCCAGCCGCACTCCGTGCAGCGGTAGGACGGGCGGTCCTTGGTGGTCTTCGTACGGGCAGCCATGGGGGAAACCGTAGCCGCCGGTACTGACAGCGCGGGCGTCGGTCGCGCGGGAGCGGGGCGCCGGACGGCGGGTGGCGGCCCCGGCCGAGCCGCGGAGCGGAGGGTTCCTGTCCCCTTATGAGGGATCGTTTCACCCGTACGGATTAAATGTGCTCAAGCCGGAAGAAGGGGCGAAGTTCAGCCGCCTACGGTCGCACAGGTGATGAGCAGCAGCCTGGAGACCACGACCCGAACGACCGGCACACACCGGGCGCACCGGGAGGCGCGAGACCGCGCTGCGGCGCGCACGCTGGCACAGCGCCCTCCCGAGCGCTACGAGCCGTACCTGGACGGCCTGTTCACCTACTGCCTGTCCGTGTTGTGCGACCACGAGGCGGCGACCGCCGCCCTCGGGGACGTGCTGGCACTGGCCGAGCGGCGCGGGCAGCGGATCCCCCCGGCACAAGGCGACCGCAGGGCCTGGCTGTACGCGCTGGCCCGGTGGTCCTGCCTGCGCAAGCTGGCCGAGGCCAGGCAGAAGCGTCAGGGCACGCACGCCGCGGGCCGCCACGGCGACGACCGGCAGCGGTCCGACCCGTCCGCCTCCCCGCGCGTGTCCGACGAGGTCCAGGAGCAGCGGCGGCGTGAGCTCGCCCTGCTCGCCTGGCCGGAGGCGGCCGGCACCACCCCCGAGCAGCGCGAGGCGCTCGAACTCGCCGTACGCCACCACCTGGCCGCCCATGAGGTCGCCGCGGTCCTCGGCATGCACGTCGCCACCGCCCGCGAGCTGCTCGCCTCCGCCGCGTGCGAGGTCGAGCGCACCCGCGCGGCCCTCGCCGTCGTCGAGACCGCCGGCTGCCCGAGCGTGTCCCGCCTCACCGAGGACAACCAGCTCGTGCTCAGTACGGCGCTGCGCCGTGAGCTGGTCCGGCACGTCGACGACTGCCCCCACTGCCGCCGCACCGCCGAGCGCGCGATCCCCGGCCGGTGGCCGGGCGCCACCGTCACGCCCGCCGAGCTGCCCATCCTGGCGGCGCCCCGCGCGGCCCTGCACGTCGCCCTGGCCCACCCTCCGCGCGCGCGGGGCACCGTGCCCCGCTTCGACCGGCGGGGTTTCCCGATGGATCCCAAGGACCGTGCGGCCCGCAGGGACCGGCTCAGATCGCGCGCCGTGACCACGACCGTCGTCGCCACCGTCGTCGCCGCCCCCGTGCTGGCCCTGTGGGCCGCCTACCGGGGCACCCCGACCGGCGAGGCCCAGGGCGGCCCCACCGTCGTCGCGCACGAGGCGCGCGACTCCGGCACCCTGGGCGGCGAGGAGGCGGGCGGCGGCTACGAGAACGCCGGCAACGTCCGCACCGGGTCCGGCGCCCGCCCCGGCGAGGGCCACAAGGACGACGTCTCCGTCGAGGTCATCGGCGCCGCGGGCGCCGGCCAGGCGGCCCACCTGACCGTGACCGCCGGCACCAGCGGCGACACCACACTCATCACCCTGACCGCGTCCGGGCCCGAGGCGGTGCACTGGTCCGCGGCCGGCGGGGCGCCCTGGCTGTACCTGAGCCGGTCCTCCGGAACGCTCCGGCCCGGCGAGTCGCTGACGATCAGGGTGTACGTCGACCATCTGCGCGAGCCGTCCGGCCACTGGAGCACGCGTCTGGCGATCGCGCCCGCCGGTGCCGTCGTCACCATCGACGGCTACGGCACGGCACCCAGCCCCTCCGCCCCGGCCCCCACCCGTCCCGGCGACCCGCCCCCGACGTCCGGCCCGCACCCCACGCCCACCCCACCGGCTCCTCCGGGTACCCCGACGAGCGACCCGTCCCCGACCGCCCCCGCCCCGACGCCCACCGACCCCTCCCCGTCCGGCCCGGCGGGCTCCACGCCACCGCCGACGGCCGGCGGCTCGTCGAGCCCGGCCGGCCCCGCGAGCCCGGCGAGCCGGCCGACCGGCTAGAGCGGCGTCAGCCGGTCAGCGGCCGGGCTCTTCGCATGCGGTGCCGGCCGGTCGGGGCGGGGGTCTTCCCATGCGGTGCCGCCCCGTCAGTGCGGGTCTGCCGGATGCGGTGCCAGCAGCGGCAGCCGGGAGGCCAGGCGTTCCTCGCACAGCTCGACCAGGCGGTCGTAGCCGGCCTTGCCCATCAGTTCCGTCAGCTCCGCCCGGTAGGAGACGTACACCGGATCGCCCGCGCCGTGCGCCGACGTCGCCGAGGTGCACCACCAGTGCAGGTCGTGGCCGCCCGGACCCCAGCCCCGGCGGTCGTACTCGCCGATCGACACCTGCAGCACCCGCGTGTCGTCGGGGCGGTCGATCCACTCGTAGGTCCGCCGGATCGGCAGCTGCCAGCACACGTCCGGCTTGGTCTCCAGGGGTTCGCGGCCCTCCCGCAGCGCCAGGATGTGCAGCGAGCAGCCCATGCCGCCGGAGAAGCCGGGCCGGTTCTGGAAGATGCACGAGCCCTGGTAGGGGCGGGTCTGGCGGGAGCCCTCCTCGTCCTCGGAGACCCAGCCGTTCTTCGTGCCCTCGGCGTGGTTCTGCCAGATGTCGGGCGTGAGCCGTGCCACGTGCTCGGCGACCCGCTTCTCGTCGTCCTCGTCGGAGAAGTGGGCGCCCAGCGTGCAGCACCCGTCGTCCGCGCGGCCCGCCTGGATGCCCTGGCAGCCGCTTCCGAAGATGCAGTTCCAGCGAGAGGTCAGCCATGTCAGATCACAGCGGAAGACCTGCTCGTCGTCCGCGGGATCCGGAAACTCCACCCACGCGCGCGCGAAGTCGAGTCCCTTCTCGTCGGGCTCCGGGCCCTTCCGCTTCGCCTTCTTCGGCGGTGACACCCGCGAAGAACCCCGGGCCGACCCGGCCGGTGCCGCCGTCACGGGCTGCTCGTCAGTCCTTGCCGCCCTCGACGTCTTCGTCGGCTTTGCCGAGTCTGCCGATTTTTCGGTCTTCGCCTTTTTCGTCTTTGGCACGCGTCCAGGGTAAGTCGCCCCCACCCCGTCCCGGCACTGTCCCGCGCCAGGCTCCGAGGGCGGACGACGGCCCAGGTGGCAGTAGCGTTCCGTATATGAGACTCGGTGTCCTCGACGTGGGTTCGAACACGGTGCATCTGCTGGTGGTCGATGCGCACCCCGGCGCACGCCCCCTGCCGGCCCACTCGCACAAGGCGGAGCTGCGGCTCGCCCAACTCCTCGACGGCAGTGGCGCGATCGACCACGACGGCGTGAACAAGCTGATCGGGGTGGTCAAGGAGGCGCTCCAGGCCGCCGAGGACAAGGGTGTCGAGGACCTGCTGCCGTTCGCGACCTCCGCCGTGCGCGAGGCCAGCAACGCCGACGACGTCCTCGCGCGCGTGCAAGACGAAACGGGTGTCGAACTGCAGGTGCTGACCGGTGCCGAGGAGGCCCGGCTCACCTTCCTCGCCGCCCGCCGCTGGTTCGGCTGGTCGGCCGGGAAGCTGCTGGTCCTCGACATCGGCGGCGGCTCCCTGGAGATCGCCTACGGCATCGACGAGGAGCCCGACGCGGCCGCGTCGCTGCCCCTCGGCGCGGGCCGGCTGACCGCCGCCTGGCTGCCCGGCGATCCGCCCGACCCGGAAGCCGTCAGGGCCCTGCGGCGCCATGTCCGGGCGCAGATCGCCCGGACCGTCGGCGAGTTCAGCCGGTTCGGTGCGCCCGACCACGTCGTCGCCACGTCGAAGACGTTCAAGCAGCTCGCGCGCATAGCGGGGGCGGCCCGGTCCGCCGACGGCCTGTACGTCCAGCGCGAGCTGAAACGGGAGTCCCTGGAGGGCTGGGTGCCCCAGCTCGCCGGGATGACGGCCGCCGAGCGGGCCGAGCTGCCCGGAGTCTCCGACGGCCGCTCCGGCCAGCTCCTCGCCGGTGCGCTGGTCGCCGAGGGCGCGATGGACCTCTTCGGTGTCGAGACGCTGGAGATCTGCCCGTGGGCCCTGCGCGAGGGCGTGATCCTGCGGCGGCTGGATCACATGCCTCCGGCGTGAACCCGGCCACACACCGCCCGGCCGAACCAACGGCCACCCGACACCGCAACCGGGACATATGTCCTAATCAGGCCGGTGGCCGGATGTCATGGGCCCACGGTGGGAGGAAAGCAACCGGGGCCCCGGCCCGCAGCCCGGCCCCGTACGCTGTCCTTCGTGGCAGATCCAGTGGTGCGCATCCCGGATGCGAAGGTCGCCCTGTCGACGGCCTCCGTGTATCCGGAGTCGACGGCGACGGCCTTCGAGATCGCCGCGCGCCTGGGCTACGACGGTGTCGAGGTCATGGTGTGGACCGATCCCGTGAGCCAGGACATCGAGGCGCTGCGCAGGCTCAGCGACTACCACCAGATCCCGATACTCGCCGTTCACGCCCCCTGCCTGCTGATCACGCAGCGGGTGTGGTCCACCGACCCCTGGGTCAAGCTCCAGCGCGCCCGGGCGGCCGCGGAGAAGCTCGGGGCGAGCACGGTCGTCGTCCACCCGCCGTTTCGCTGGCAGCGCCAGTACGCCCGTGACTTCGTCTCCGGGGTCTGGCGGATGGCGAACGAGACCGATGTGCGGTTCGCCGTCGAGAACATGTATCCCTGGCGCTACCGCGACCGCGAGATGCTCGCGTACGCGCCCGGCTGGGACGTGACGAAGGACGACTACCGCCACTTCACGATCGATCTCAGCCACGCCGCGACCGCCCGCACCGACGCGCTCCAGATGCTCGACCGCATGGGCGACCGCCTCGGCCACGTCCACCTCGCCGACGGGGCCGGTTCCAACAAGGACGAGCACCTCGTGCCCGGCCGCGGCACCCAGCCCTGCGCCGAGCTGCTGGAACGTCTCGCCTTGTCCGGCTTCGACGGCCACGTCGTCATCGAGGTCAACACCCGCCGCGCGATGTCCAGCGCCGAGCGGGAGGCCGATCTGGCCGAGGCGCTCGCCTTCACGCGGCTTCATCTGGCCTCGGCGGTCAAGGTGCCCCGGCGATGAGCGGCGCCACCGCCCGGCGCCGGGGCCGTCCCCCGCGCGCGGAGTCGGCCGACACCCGCGACCGGATCCTGGGCGCGGCCCGCGAGGAGTTCTCCGAGCGCGGCTACGAAAAGACGTCCGTGCGCGGGATCGCCAAGGCGGCCGGCGTGGACTCGGCCCTCGTCCACCACTACTTCGGCACCAAGGAGCAGGTGTTCGAGGCGGCCATCGCGGTCGCCTTCGCCCCCGCGCTGAACGCGCCGGACACGGTCGCCGACGGTCCGCTCGACGCCGTCGGTGAGCGTCTGGCCCGCTTCATCTTCGGCGTCTGGGAGAACCCGACCACCCGGGCGCCCCTGCTGGCGATCCTGCGCTCCGCCGTGAACAACGAGACCGCGGCCGCCGTCTTCCGCAGGCTGATCGCCGCGCAGCTGCTGCGCCGGATCGCCGGCCAGCTGGACCGGCCGGACGCGGAGCTGCGCGCGGAGCTGGCGGCCGCGCAGCTGGTGGGATGCGCGATGCTGCGGTACGTGATCAAGGTGGAGCCGCTGGCCTCGGCGGACCTGGAGCAGATCATCGCGAGGGTGGCGCCGGTGGTGCAGGGTCATCTGACCGGTCCGTGAGCCGACGGCCCCGCTCCCCGAGACACCCGTCCCGCAATCCGGACACTCCGTCCCGATCCCTGGAAGACCGGCGTAGGCTCGTCCGCAATCAGAAGTCTCTGATCGCAGTCTCTGAAGGAGCGAGCGACGATGCCCGAGCTGAGGTCCCGCACAGTCACCCACGGCCGCAACATGGCGGGCGCCCGCGCCCTTATGCGGGCCTCCGGTGTACCCGGTGCGGACATCGGCCGGAAGCCGATCGTCGCGGTCGCCAACTCCTTCACGGAGTTCGTGCCGGGCCACACCCACCTGCAGCCGGTCGGCCGGATCGTCAGCGAGGCGGTCCGGGAGGCGGGCGGCATCCCGCGCGAGTTCAACACGATCGCCGTCGACGACGGCATCGCCATGGGCCACGGCGGCATGCTCTACAGCCTGCCCTCGCGCGACCTGATCGCGGACAGCGTCGAGTACATGGTCGAGGCCCACTGCGCCGACGCCCTGATCTGCATCTCCAACTGCGACAAGATCACCCCGGGCATGCTGCTGGCGGCCCTGCGCCTGAACATCCCGACCGTCTTCGTCTCCGGCGGCCCGATGGAGTCCGGCCGCGCCACGCTGGTCGACGGCACGGTCCGCACCCTGGACCTGGTGGACGCGATCTCCGACGCGGTGAACGACAAGATCTCCGACGAGGACATCCTCCGTATCGAGGAGAACGCCTGCCCGACCTGCGGCTCCTGTTCCGGCATGTTCACCGCCAACTCGATGAACTGCCTGACCGAGGCCATCGGCCTGGCCCTGCCCGGCAACGGCTCGGTGCTCGCCACGCACACCGCCCGCAAGGCGCTGTACCAGAGCGCGGCCCGCACGGTCATGGACCTGACCCGCCGCTACTACGAGCAGGACGACGAGACCGTCCTGCCCCGCAACATCGCCACCTTCCCGGCCTTCGAGAACGCGATGGCGCTCGACATCGCGATGGGCGGCTCGACCAACACGATCCTGCACCTGCTGGCCGCCGCCCAGGAAGCGGGCGTCCCCTTCGGCCTGGAGGAGATCGACCAGGTCTCGCGCCGGGTCCCGTGCCTGGCCAAGGTGGCTCCCAACATCGCCGGGAGCCGCACGTACTACATGGAGGACGTGCACCGCGCCGGCGGCATCCCCGCGCTGCTCGGCGAGCTGCACCGCGCCGGCCTGCTGAACGAGGACGTACACGCCGTGCACAGCCCCTCCCTCGGGGACTGGCTGAAGACCTGGGACGTCCGGGGCGGCTCCCCGTCGGCGGAGGCCGTCGAGCTGTGGCACGCGGCCCCGGGCTGCGTGCGCTCGGCCGAGGCCTTCTCCCAGTCCGAGCGCTGGGAGTCCCTCGACGACGACGCCGAGCGCGGCTGCATCCGCTCCGTCGAGCACGCCTACTCCAAGGACGGCGGCCTGGCGGTCCTCAGGGGCAACCTGGCCGAGGACGGCTGTGTGGTGAAGACCGCGGGTGTGGACGCGTCCATCTGGACCTTCGAGGGCCCGGCGGTCGTCTGCGAGTCGCAGGAGGAGGCCGTCCAGAAGATCCTCACCCAGCAGGTCAAGGAGGGCGACGTCGTCGTCATCCGCTACGAGGGCCCCAAGGGCGGCCCCGGCATGCAGGAGATGCTCTACCCGACCTCGTACCTGAAGGGCCGCGGCCTGGGCAAGGCCTGCGCCCTGGTCACGGACGGCCGCTTCTCGGGCGGCACTTCGGGCCTGTCCATCGGCCACGCCTCTCCCGAGGCGGCCTCCGGTGGCACCATCGCGCTCGTCGAGGACGGCGACCGCATCCGCATCGACATCCCGAACCGCTCCATCGAACTGCTGGTGGAGGAGACGGAGCTCTCCCGCCGCGAGCAGGCACGGAACGGTGTGTACGCCCCCGTCAACCGCGACCGCAAGGTTTCCGCGGCGCTGCGTGCCTACGCGGCCATGGCGACCAGCGCGGACAAGGGCGCCGTGCGGGACGTGTCGAAGCTGGGCTGACGCACCGCGACGCGCAGGGGCCGCCTCCGAGGAGGCGGCCTCACGCATGTCACCGGGCCGTCGTCACGGGCGCGCGACGCCACCGGCCGATCTCACCAGTCCGACGGCTCGCGCCCGTCCACGGCGAAGACGGTCCCGTCGGGGGCGGTGCCGTAGACGTGGTCGCCGACCACCACCGGCTCGGGCAGCACGGCGGCGATCCGGTCCGCGTGGGTCCCCAGGCGCGGTGCGGTCTGCCCGGCCATCCGCCCGGTGCGCGCGTCGATCGCCAGCAGCCGTCCGTCGGCGCCGGTGAAGAACACATGGCGGCCGGCGGCGACCGGTGCCGAACCACGGCTGACGGACGTCTCCAGCCGCCACAGCACCTTCCGTGCCGCCAGGTCGACCGCGTCCAGCGAGCCACCGGTGCCCAGCAGGTGGACGACCCCGTCCCGCACGGTGGCCTGCACGCCGTCACGCGGGACGGGCAGCGCGACGCGCACCGACCTCCGGGACGCCGGGGTGTAGCGGACGACGGCGTCCACCTGGCCGACGTAGGTGCCCCGCTCGGCGAGCAGGACGAGGGAGCCGTCGTCGCTGCCGACGGGCGTCAGCGTTCCCCGCAGCTCGGCGTCCCAGCGCACGGAACCCGTCCGCGCGTCCACCGCGACGACCCGGGTGGCCGACCCGTCGTCCGAGATGCTCGTCGCGTACGCGAGCGGGTCCCCGGCGAAGGACGAGAAGTTCGGCATGGCCAGGCCCGGAACCCGTCGGCTCCACCGGGTGGTGCCCGTCGCGCCGTCCACGCCGCGGACCACTCCGTCCGCCCCGGTGAGCAACAGGACGCCGCCGGCCTCGCGCACCCCGCTGTACGCGGGAACGTTCCGCTGCCAACGCGGCCTGCCCGAGGCGGGATCGAGGGCCTCCAGCCGCCGGCCGTGGTCCGTCATCGACTGCACCAGACCGCCCGACACCACGGGCGGCGTGCTGGTGAGCTCGTTGGCGACGGAGTGCCGCCAGCGCAGCGCCCCGTCGGCCGCATCGAGCGCGTAGACCATCCCCGGCCGTGCGCAGAGCAACTCCCCGGCGCCGTAGGAGCACTGGGCCATCCCTTCGACACCGGACGGGGTCTTCGCCGCCCACCCGGAGAACGCGGCCGCGGCGGTCCGGGGGCTGGCACCGCGCTCGGCCCACTCCCCGCCGAACAACTGCACCGAGGCGAACACCCCGCCCACGACCAGGGCGAGTCCTCCGGCGGCCAGTGCCAGCAGTCTGCGCGGCCGCCGGCCGGCACGCGCGCGGGGCTCCGGCGTCCCGGCCCCGGACCGCGCGGACCGCCCGGACCCCTCGGAGACGCCAGGCCCTTCCGACATTCCAGAGCCTTCCGAGGTCCCGGGGCCCTCGGAGTGCGCAGGGCCCCCGGACCGCTCGGGCCACGCGTGCGGCTCCCCTCGCCGCGGGGCCGCCGTCCGCTCCTCCGGTAGGAACGCCTGGGTGTCGTACGAGGCCGCCACCGACCGCAGTTCCCGCATCAGCTCGTCCGGCGTGGGCCGGTCCTCGGGCTCCTTCGCGAGGCAGCGCAGCACGAGCGGCGCCAGGTCCTGCGGTACACCGGTCAGGTCGGGCTCGTCGTGCACGACCTGGTAGGCGACGACGTACGGACTGTCGGAGTCGAACGGTCCGCGCCCGGTCGCCGCGTGCACCAGGACGGATCCGAGCGCGAAGATGTCGGCCGCCGGCCCGACCTCCCGCGGCCGCCGGAACTGCTCGGGCGCCATGAACGGCGGGGTGCCGATCAACTTGCCCGTCTCGGTGCGCAGTTCGCTGTCCTTCGGCCGGGAGATCCCGAAGTCGATGACCTTCGGGCCGTCCTCGGCGAGCAGCACGTTGCTCGGCTTGAGATCCCGGTGCACCACGCCGACCCGGTGGATGTCACGCAGTGCCTCCGCGAGCCCGGCCATCAGCCGGCGCAACCGGGCCGGAGCCATGGGTCCGTTCCGCTTCACATGGTCGGACAGGGTGGGGCCGGGAATGAACAAGGTGGCCATCCAGGGCCGTTCGGCCTCCGGATCGGCGTCGACCACGGGCGCGGTGAAGGCGCCGCTGACCCGCCGGGCCGCCGCCACCTCCTGCCGGAACCGGCCTCTGAACTCGGGGTCCACCGCGTATGCGGCGTGTACGACCTTCACCGCCAGCTTCAGCCCGGAGGTACTGCGGGCCAGGTGCACCACACCCATACCGCCCGAACCGAGCCGCTCTTCCAGACGGTAGTGACCGGCGTACTCGGGAAGTTCCGCTTCCGCGCCCGCTGCGGTGTTGCGCTGTGGCTTCATGGACCACCCCCCGTGCTCTTCGGCCGCGCGCGCGACCCGCCGGAGCCTAGTCCATGAATCGAACGGGACAGAGGAGGCTTGCTAGCCTCCGCGTACGAGTCGCGTACATGTGTTTCGCCGCGCGCTCCAAGGGAATCAACGGGACCCCATGGCAGTCATGGGGTGCAACGGGGGAGGAAAGTCATGTCTGCCGAACACGTAGAGAAGACGGCCACCGACGGTGCGACGGAGGCCGTCGCGGACACGGCACTCGTGCGGTACTACTCGGTCGCCCCGGGCGTCCGCCTGAACGTCCGCAGCGGTCCCGGCACCGGCTACGCCGTCGTGCGGGTCCTGCCCGAGGGCGCCTCGGTGCCGATCTACTGCCAGACGCCGGGTACGACGGTCACGGGCCCGTACGGCACCAGCAACATCTGGGACAACATCGGCGGCGGCCAGTACGTGGCGGACTCCTACGTCCACACGGGCAGCGACGGCTACGTCACCTCGCGCTGCGGCTGAGCCCGGACGAAAGCCCGCGGCCGGACCGGAGCCATAATCGACGCGTGAGCGACGAGAACGGCACCCCGGAGACGTCCGCGGGCTCCGCGGCCGCGGCCCCGGCGGGCCCCCGCCCCGAGCCCCTCCGCTTCTTCGGCACGACCTGGGTGGACCACGACAACGGCTACACGGCCCGCCGCATCGGCGTCGCCGTGGGCTCGCTCGTGGCCGCCGCGGTCTCGTGCCTCGTGCTGCGGTTCGCCTACCAGGGGCTCCAGATCGCCAACTCGGGCGCCTTCGTCACACTCCTCGTCGTGGTGATGTTCGCGGTGTGCAGCGCCCTCGCCTTCCGCAACACCTGGGACGGCTTCGGCAAGCGCCCCGACCCCGACCGCCAGGCCTCCCTGCGCGGCCTGCTCGCCATCGGCTTCGTCGGCTCCCTCCTCGCCTACTTCTTCCGCTCCCTCACCGAGGCGCCCGGCGAGAAACTCCACCGCCAGGAGTACGACCAGGCCCGCAACGAGTACGAACGCCGCACCACCCGCCGCTCGGGCAACCCGTCGAAGAAACGCCGCCGGGGTTGACCGGTCCCGGGCGGGTGGCGGGTGCCGCGGGTGTCATGTGACTGTCCGGTTGGTGGTGCTGCTCTGCTGCGATGGGGTGCTGCTCCGGCCGGGGTTGATTGGTGCCGGGCGGGTGGTGGGTGTCGCGATGTCACTCGGCCTTCCTGCTGGTGGTGCGTTGCCGCGGCTGGCGTGGGCTGCCTTCCTGCTGGTGGTGCGTTGCCGCGGCTGGCGTGGGCTGCCTTCCTGCTGGTGGTGCGTTGCCGCGGCTGGCGTGGGCTGCCTTCCTGCCGGTGGTGCCACCACCGCTGCGGCAGGCTGCCTCCCGCTGCCCGGCGGGCCACAACCCCCCGAAATCCGCTGTCAGCCCTCGGCCCGCGCCACCACCATGGCCGTATGACCACCTCGCCGCCGCCCTTGCCCGGCCCCGACGGCCTCCACGCGAGCCGAGCGCACTCCTTCAACGCCGCCACCGCTCAGTACGCCGCGAACCGCCCCTCCACGCTCGAACTAGCTCGCGCGGGGGCACCCCCATCGCGTCGACGCCCTCCTCCGCCTTGCAGCTGGACGCACCGACCCCCGCTCACCTGGGCCGATTGGATGCCGTCACTCCCCTGCGACCTGATCGCACACCCGATTACGTTCCTGATCACGCCCCTGACCACCCCACCTCCGCGACCACCCCGTTCGGCGGCAGCCCGGCCCCCCGGCTGCCGCCTTTTCCACGCTCCGCCCCCCTTGACGGCACCACGCCGCGGTCGCATTATTCATCACATGATGAATTACGCTCCCGATCCGCCCCGCACCGGAACGGACGCCGTGCACGCCGCAGGCCTCACCGTCGTCCGCGGCCCCCGCACGGTCCTGCGCGGCCTCGACTTCACCGTCCCCCGTGGGCAGATCACCGGCCTGCTCGGCCCCTCCGGATGCGGCAAGTCGACCCTCATGCGCGCGATCGTCGGCACCCAGGCCAAGGTCGGCGGCACCCTGGACGTCCTCGGCAGCCCCGCCGGCCACGCCTCCCTGCGCACCCGCATCGGCTACGTCACCCAGGCCCCCTCGATCTACGACGACCTGACCGTCCGCCAGAACCTCGAATACTTCGCCGCGATCCTCGACCCGGGCCGCGCGGCAGCCGAACGCCGCCACGACCACGTCACCCGGGCCATCACCGACGTCGACCTCACCAGCCACGCCGACGCCCTGGCCGGCAGCCTCTCCGGCGGCCAGCGCAACCGCGTCTCCCTCGCAGTGGCGCTCCTGGGCACCCCGGAACTACTGGTCCTCGACGAACCGACGGTCGGCCTGGACCCCGTCCTGCGCCGCGACCTGTGGAACCTCTTCCACGACATCGCCGCGACCCGCGGCGCGACCCTCCTCGTCTCCTCCCACGTGATGGACGAGGCCGAGCGCTGCCACCGCCTCCTGCTCATGCGCGAGGGCGAGATCCTCGCCGACGACACCCCGGACGCGCTTCGCTCCCGTACCGGCGCCGAAACCGTCGAGGCGGCGTTCCTGCACCTGGTGGACGAGGCGGTCGCAGCAGGCCGCGCCAAGGAGACAGCCCGATGAGCACGACGACCCGACCCGTTTCGGCCGGCGCCCTGAACATCTCCCGGACCACGGCCACCGCCACCCGGGTCCTGCGCCAGCTCCGCCACGACCCGCGCACGATCGCCCTGATGCTCCTGGTCCCCTGCCTGATGCTGTTCCTGCTGCGCTACGTCTTCGACGGCAGCCCGCGCACCTTCGACAACATCGGCGCCTCGCTCCTCGGGATCTTCCCGCTGATCACGATGTTCCTGGTGACCTCGATCGCCACCCTGCGCGAACGCACCTCGGGCACCCTCGAACGCCTGCTCGCGATGCCACTCGGCAAGGCAGACCTCATCGCGGGCTACGCCCTGGCCTTCGGCGCGCTCGCGATCGTCCAGTCCGCCCTCGCCACGGGCTTGGCCGTGTGGTTCCTGGGCCTCGACGTCACCGGGTCCCCCTGGCTCCTGCTGCTGGTCGCCCTGCTCGACGCGCTGCTCGGCACGGCCCTCGGCCTCTTCGTCTCGGCCTTCGCGGCCTCGGAATTCCAGGCGGTCCAGTTCATGCCCGCGGTGATCTTCCCCCAACTCCTCCTCTGCGGCCTATTCGCCCCACGCTCCACCATGCACCCCGCCCTCGAGGCCATCTCCGACGTCCTGCCGATGTCGTATGCGGTGGACGGCATGAACGAGGTCGTCAGGCACACGGACATGACAGCGACCTTCCTACGCGACGCACTGATCGTGGCGGGCTGCGCGCTAGTGGTCCTGGTACTGGGGGCAGCAACCCTGAGGCGACGCACCCCCTAGCCACCGACCACCCGCCGACCACGAGCCGACCACCCGCCGACCACGAGCCGACCGCCCACCGACCCCGCGTCCCGCCTGCCGGACAACCGGTCCGCACCGCACCGCTCGGTGCGAACATGAACCCATGAGCCAGAAAGTCGCAGTCCTCGGCACCGGCAAGATCGGCGAAGCCCTGCTCAGCGGAATGATCCGGGCCGGCTGGGCCCCCGCCGACCTCCTGGTCACCGCCCGCCGCCCGGAACGGGCCGAAGAACTCCGTGCCCGCTACGGAGTCAGCCCGGTCACCAACCCGGAGGCCGCCAAGACCGCCGACACCCTGATCCTCACGGTCAAGCCGCAGGACATGGGAACCCTCCTCGACGAGCTCGCCCCGCACGTCCCCGCCGACCGCCTGGTCATCAGCGGTGCGGCGGGCATCCCCACCTCCTTCTTCGAGGAGCGCCTGGCCACCGGCACCCCGGTCGTCCGCGTCATGACGAACACGCCCGCCCTCGTCGACGAGGCCATGTCCGTCATCTCCGCCGGCACCCACGCCACCGCCCAGCACGTCGCCCACGCCGAGGAGATCTTCGGCGCCGTCGGCAAGACCCTCCGCGTCCCCGAGTCCCAGCAGGACGCCTGCACCGCTCTGTCCGGCTCGGGCCCGGCGTACTTCTTCTACCTGGTCGAGGCCATGACCGATGCCGGCATCCTCCTCGGACTGCCCCGCGACAAGGCCCACGACCTCATCGTCCAGTCCGCGATCGGCGCCGCGGTGATGCTCCGCGACAGCGGAGAGCACCCCGTGAAACTCCGCGAGAACGTCACCTCCCCGGCAGGCACGACCATCAACGCCATCCGCGAACTGGAGAACCACGGCGTGCGCGCCGCCCTCATCGCCGCACTGGAAGCCGCGCGCGACCGCAGCCGGGAACTGGCCTCCGGAAACAACTGACACCCCGGCGCCGTGGGCCGGGCCCTGGTCAGGCAGGCAGCAAGCCGATCGCCCGGTAGGCCGCGTCCACCATCGGCCGCGCCATCTCCCTGGCCTTCTCGGCCCCCGCCCGCAACACCCCCTCCACATACCGGGGATCCGCGCACAACTCCTTGTGCCTCTCCTGCACGGGCCCGAGAAGCTCGACCACGGCCTCCGCGGTGTCCTTCTTCAAGGCGCCGTACGACTCATAGGCGCTGCTCAACGCCTCGGGGCTCCCACCCTCACAAGCGGCCAGGATCTCCAGCAGATTCGCGACTCCGGGCCGGGACTCCCGGTCGTAGACGACGTCCTGCCCGCTGTCCGTCACCGCGCGCATCACCTTTCTGCGTACGACATCGGGCTCGTCCAGCAGATAGACGATCCCGGGACCGGAGTCGTCCGACTTGCCCATCTTCGACGTCGGCTCCTGGAGGTTCATCACCCGCGCCGCCACCTGCGGTCGGGTCGCCCTCGGAACCACGAACGTGTGCCCGTACCGCTGGTTGAACCGAATCGCCAGGTCCCGGGTCAGTTCCACGTGCTGTGTCTGGTCGTCCCCGACCGGTACCTCGTCGGCCCCGTACGCCAGGATGTCCGCCGCCATCAGCGCCGGATACGTCAGCAGCGACAGCCGTACGCTGCCGCCCCGTTCCCGCTCGCGTGCGGACTTCTCCTTGTACTGGATCATCCGCCGCATCTCACCGTCGGTGGCCACGCACTCCAGCAGATAGGACAGCCGCGCGTGCTCGTCCACATGGCTCTGTACGAAGACCGTGCACCGCTGCGGGTCCAGCCCCGCCGCCAGCAGCAGCGTCGCCGCCTGCCGGCTGAGCCGGCGTACCCGCGCGGGATCGTGCTCCACGGTGAGCGCGTGCAGGTCGACGACGCAGAACAGCGCGTCCGCCCGGTGCTGGTCCACCTCTGCCCACTGCCGCATGGCCCCCAGGTAGTTCCCCAGCGTCAGGTGCCCGGTCGGCTTGATCCCGCTGAAGACCCGTGTCATCTCCACTCCATCTCCTGGTCGAGGCCGCCGTCCCCGGGCGGCCGCCCCTCGGAGGTTCTGGAGGAGATACGAGAACGGCCGCCGAGGCGGCGGCCGTTGAGTGCATACGTGAAGTACGGCCGCCGTCAGGCGGCCCACCACTTCTGGGTACACGTACGCGTAGTCACGTCCACAGGGTACGCCTCCCGGGTGCCGTCCGTCCGTCGTTTGACATACCCCTCCGCGATCCGTAGGGTTCTTCGAGTTGTTCGACGTGAGAGCCGACTCCGGTCGGTCCCCGGACAGCCATTCCGCAAGTACCACCCCCACTCGACGGCAGTCGTGTTGTCTGTCTGCCCTCGTGTCTTTGGCGTGCGTATTCGCGAAATGAGGAATCGGCGTTCGAAAGAACGCAGCCCCCGATTCGCTCGGGAGCCCGGAATCCGCTAAAGTCTCACCCGTCGGAACGGCCGCACGGCCGGGAAGACAAACCCCGCTGACCGGGGGTCAGGTCGAAAATAGGATCTGATAGAGTCGGGACCGCCGGAAAGGGAAACGCGGAAGCGGGAACCTGGAAAGCGCCGAGGAAATCGGATCGAGAAAAGATCTGATAGAGTCGGAGACACCGAAGGGAAGCGCCCGGAGGAAAGCCCGAGAGGGTGAGTACGAAGGAAGCGTCCGTTCCTTGAGAACTCAACAGCGTGCCAAAAGTCAACGCCAGATATGTTGATACCCCGT